>UQYA01000006.1 GCA_900545165.1 uncultured Collinsella sp. | reverse complement strand
TCCGGTATACGCTTTGCCGTCAGAGGTTGCGTAATACCAAGTGCCCTCTTTTAACTGCCAGTAATAAAGAGAGACATCAACATACGCGTAATTCATATCAACATTTCCGCTAATACCAGAAACTTTTCCGCGGCTTGTATACTGCCAAAAGCTGTAACTGGCGGTATAGTGACATTGGGAGTTGTATTGAGCAATCCAATGATCCCAAGAACCGCTCTTAAATACAGGGTCGGTCAATATATTGTTAAACCAATTTAGGTTTGCATAAATGCCTGGCTTATATCCAGCACTAGAAATCTTATTACAGAATGTCTGAGCTCTAGATGCAATTCCGGATTGACGACCATCTGCAATAATTGTCTTGTCCTCAAGATCGTAAAACACCGGTAGCCTAGGATTGTGCCCCGATAGGCAGTCAATCACCATGGACGCCTCATCGGCTGCCTGTTGATTATCAAAAGCATATGAATAGACATAGACGCCGTAGGGAATTCCGAGTCGCTCGCACTCAGAAATATTTCGATTAAATTGATAGTCAACTCGACCGCCGAAAGACGGAGCGCCAAACCCAACGCGCAGAATAGCGAAATCGATGCCAGAAGCTTTAACTGCGTCCCAATCAATACGCCCTTGGTGCTCGCTGACGTCAATGCCCTGAGCTGTAACCCCATCGGGAAGAGCGTCCATAGACAATAAAGCTATTCCGTCTTCTTCGGAAGAAGCATCATCTGAAACTAATTGTCCACCCTCATAACGCCAAGAATTCTCAACCAGAGTCTGAGCAGCCTCTGCATCCGCAGGGCATACAAACATAGAAACGGGCGCAAAGAGCATCAGCACCAACAATGCCGAAAACAACTTAAGATGTTTGTTCATGTAAACCTCGTCATTCGCTCTTGATTGCGTCTAGCTTACAGCATAGCTATGAAAGATTCCCGAACATCTAACAGGACAAGATGCCATCTAGGACAATAAATAGTTGGGCGCAATGCTGCAAAGAAAAGAAGAACTTACCGGCAGGGTTGAAACCGCAGGCTCATTGCCCCCTCCTCTTGCCCCCAAGAATACCGACTTCAAATAAACTTTCAAACCAGATGTCAAAAAGGTAGGGGGCCCAGAGAGTCCCCTACAACTCGGAATTCTAACGAATCAGTATTACTTTCGATGGGCCCAAAGCGGTCAAACCGGAGATGCGATTTCCATAACCATCACTATGCCAGAACAAATTTTCGCTCGGCGAATTGCCCCAGAAAAAGCCAATGTGGCTATCGTCCGCATATGGGTTGTAAGGATTGAAGAACACAATGTCCCCCTTACGAGCCAAACCACTACGTAACAACTCATCAATAGAGTTGAAATAAGTCACGTTCGCACACGTATCGATAGCGTAGCCGTACCAACGATAAGCGTTTACGCAGCCGCCCCTTCCGGGACCTCCACTCCAAGGGGAATGGCTCTGCTCGGCGGCAATGGGAGCTAAATTCCCGCCCGCCTTCATATATGCATGCGATACAAATCCACCACAATTCATGCCCGTATAACCGTCCCAACGCGGATCACCCTTTGGGTACATGCACGTTTCCTGGCTGAGATGCGTGTCGTAGCGTGTTCCACGGTAATAGCCGTCGTTTTCGTGGCTCATAAGCCAATTGACCAAGCTGGACCTATTGACCCCCAAAACAGAACCAGACGTATTCAACCATGCACCACTTGCATTGAAGTAATAGTCAACGCCATCGATTTTCAGCCACCCGTTAGCAAACATGGCACCCGAAGGCTGGAGCCAGTACCACGTACCGCCGTCATTAAGCCATCCAGTTTTCATCTTGAATGTGGAAGGGTCCATCCAATACCACGCACCGTTGACATATTGCCAACCAGACTTAAGGACACCATTGGAAGATGCGTAGTACCAAGTATTGCCACTTTCGTCAGAAGCGTCTTTCGACATAATCCAACCAGACGCCACGTTAACGACACCATTCGCATCCGCATAGAAAACCGCATCTCCAATATGAATCACACCTGGCAATGAAGACGAGTCAGTACGATCAGCGACTACAGGAGATCCATCAGATGAAGTAGGCAACGGCTCGCTCAGTGCTCCAGACGAATTCGCCCATGCCATACCATCGTTCAAGTTGATCCAGCACGAAGATGCCATTGCACCGGAATCATAAGAAAAATAGCGCTTGCTTCCTACCGCAAATTCACCAGTACGCATTGCGCCGGATACATCATCAAGGTAATACCAGGCGCTTCCGGACTTTATCCATCGCCCTCGTTGAATAGCTCCGTTTGATGCGGCGTAATACCAAGTACCATCAGCAAGTGCCCAGCCTGTTGCCATGGCACCTGAGCTCGTAAGGAAATAGGTGGACGAGCCCACTTGCACAAAGCCCGTGAGCATAATATGGCTTCCTGGATCCAGGTAATACCAAGAATTCCCTAGAAGTAACCAACCTCCATGCAGTAAGCCGTTGGAGTCAGCGTAATACCAGTTGTTGTCAATAAGTGCCCACTGGGAGGATAGCATGGCCCCTGAACTGTTAAAGATATAAGAGGTGCCATTGCATTCATTCAGCCCGGTGGCCATAGAACCGTCTGCAGGATCAAGCCAGTACCAACGACCCCCATCCGAGAGCCAGCCCTTTACCAGAGCGCCAGAGCCGGAAAAATAATGCCAGACAGAAGCATCAAGATGCCATCCGATAAGCATTGCACCAGAAGAAGAGAATCCATACGTGGCTCCCCCAATCTGCAGCATCGCATCGTGGACCATCTTGCCCTCATCATCCAGCCAATACCAGTTGCTGCCGTCTGAAAGCCAGCCTTTTACCATGGCGCCAGAACCGGAGAAATAACGCCAAGCAGAAGTGGAGCCCGTAGAATCTAGGTACCAGCCGACACGCATTGCGCCCGAAGAGGAGAAGGCATACGTCGCACCCCCGACTTGAACCAACCCATCCTGAGCCATTCGACCTTCGTCGTCGAACCAGTACCAGCTACCGTCTATATGTCTCCAAGAAGAAACAGCGATTGTTCCGTCGGACAAGCCCCAACGCCAAAAACCAGCCCCTTCTTCGGGTGATATCCACCCCTGATGCCAAATAATTTGATTCGAAACCTCGGAAGGGGTCTCATTATCCACCTGAGAGTTCTGCTCGACAGCGAAGGTCGATTCGCGCTGAGCATCAACGCCTGACTCGACAGAAGCAATAGCAACGTTAGATGCGGGACCTTCGTCAGTGTTATTCGAATCAAGGGCGTATAACATCGAGGGCGAACCCAAAAGGAGCCCAAAAGAAATGAGGCCCGAAAAAGCCAGCACTCCGAATGACCATTTCTTCATAACAGCACGGTATCCAATCACGCAGCGGCCCCGTCGCTTCAGGGCAACGGGGCCTCAATCAAAACTAGCTCAGTAATGTGCTAGCCAATTTGCTGGCAGTTTTTGCACTCTCGTGAAGCGCCACGCCTCTGGGCCTCCTGAATAGAGATCTGCGAATAGCCCTTTGCGTCCTTACCAACGGTACGGCACTTATGCGTATGGTAAACATCGCTACCGTTCTTATACCAAACTAAACCGTAGCCCGGAATCCACTTGCCGTCCTCGCCGACATAGTAGGAGCCAACCCAGGCATTCGTAGCCATGGCACCGGAAGACTGGAGGTAGTAGTCGCCGACCCAGGCGTCGTGAGCCATAGCGCCGGAACCGCTAAAGTAGTACCAGGCGCCGCCGACCTGACGCCAGCCGGTGGCCATCGCGCCGGAATCGTCGAACCAGTACCAAACTCCACCAACGTTAGCCCAAGAGTTAGAGGCCATAGCGCCCGAACCTCCGAGCCAATACCACGTGCCGCCATTGCTGAGCCAGCCGGTTGCCATGGCGCCCGAACCGCTCGCATAGTACCAAGAGCCGCCTGCCAAGAACCAGCCAGTGGCCATTGCACCGGAGTCGCCGAACCAGTACCAGGAGCCGCCGAGGCTGCGCCAGCTGTTAGCGACCATGGCGCCCGAGCCGTCGAGGTAGAACCACGTACCGCCGATGTTGAGCCAGCCAGTGACCATCGCACCGGAGGCATTAGTGTAGTACCAGGTACCCGAATCGTTGATCCAGCCAGTCAGCATGACCCCAGATTCGTTGAAATAATACCAAGCCCCGCCGAGATTATGCCAACCGGTCAATAGCTCACCGTCGGAGGTCGCATAGGACCACTTTCCGTAGATGGAGTCGTAGAACCAGCCACTATGCTGCATGCGGCCATCGGCGTTGGCACCAGGGGTGTTCAGGAAGTAGTTCTTGCCGTCAACCTGAACTCGGCCGTATGCCATATCATGGTTTTCGGGATAGAAGTAATACTTGTCCCCACCGATAGACTGCCAGCCCGACACCGCGGTCCCGTCAGCGCCAAAATAGTACCAGACAGCTTCGTATTCGTTATGCCACTGGTTCGTGACCATGGCGCCAGTTTCGGGATCGAAATAGCGAAGGTTGCCGTCCTCGCACCGAACGAGTCCAGTCTTCGGACGACCGTCGGAACACCATTCCGTAATCGGTCCACCGCCTCCGCCACCGCCAGCAATATCAGCAAATGAGGGCGCCGGGGCAACCGTCATGCAGGCAGCAGCAAATGCAACAACTCCCAGCACTGTTAGTCCGTGCCATCTTTCTCGAAGGTTTTTCATACGACATCCTTTTTCCGAGATTTAAGGCTCTCTTAAGTTATTTTTAAACTATCAATTCAGTATTTCAACGGGAAATCGATAAAAGGTGTCTTTGTGACTGCAATTTAAATATGAGTCGCCACACCTCAACCGTTACGCTAAATAGCTTCTAAGGCAAACTTAGCGCATGAGCGAACTGATTAAACGAGTGAACTGAATAATAAAGCAACAAAATACAAACCTTGGTCATCAATCACATCTACCGCGGGCCGATAACGCCCGCCTCATGTGCTGCGATATAATCAATCTCACTAGATGCCAAATCAGCAAGCCGAAGGAGCTGACGTGCTAACAATTCACTATGGTGATATGGAAAACGTTATCTACAACACGTCCGTTTACTTCGATAACGTATATTCGCCCCAGTGGTTTCAAGACTCCTTTGCCCAAAGGGTCATAAAATCCATCGACAAAGGCACCGTGGTAGGCCCCAATGCAATCGATACCAAGATTCTAGGCATCATTCCTCCCGAGAAACTATCCAGCGGCACCAAAACGCTACTGCTTATGTACTTTATGCCGCAGAATATATATAACGCCTCAAATTGCGGTGATAATTGCGCCTACTGGATTCTGAGGATCGCCGCGCAAAAGGATCTAACAATCAATCTCTACCACATAATGGATTTTGGAAACGGCAAATTCACGGTAACCATTGCAAATACGGGCGATATAGTCCACACAATGTTTGACCTTGTCCCCATAGCTGGAAAATGCCTAAGGGAGAACTCCTGATGCGCGGATCATACAAGGTAATTATTCAAAATAACCGGGTTCAGTTTAAACTGACCATCAATAGAAATCTGACCATCATCCAAGGTAACAGTGCTACAGGCAAGACAACTCTGCTTGATATGGTGGCAGCTCACGAAGAGCTTGGGGCACAAAGCGGCGTAACAGTAAGTTGCAAAGTGCCCTGTAAAACAATATCTGGAAAATATTGGCGTAGAGATCTCCAAGAGATTTCCAGCAGTATTGTTTTTATTGATGAGGGCAATACTTTTGTTCGATCAAGAGAATTTGCCCATGAAGCAAAGCGTAGCTCAAACTACTACGTAATTGTCGCCAGAGAGTCACTGCGCCAACTGCCCTATAGCGTTGATGAAATCTACGGTCTTAAGAACACCAACCGAACCACAACGAAGTATCCCGTTTACTCTCGTGTCTACACCTCTACATATCGTATTTACGGTGATACTGATTTTAGAGGCGAGAGGCCCGAGCTTGTCATTGTCGAGGACACAAATTCGGGCTACGAATTCTTCAGTTTGCTATGCAAAAAGAGCAGCATTAAATGCATCAGCGCGGGAGGCAAATCAAATATTTGCAACTGCATTATGGACGCACCGGAAAACGACATCCTCGTGATTGCCGACGGTGCCGCCTTTGGACCAGAAATTGCGGAAGCAGCTGCTCTATTGCGCCGAAAGAACATCAAGCTATTCCTACCGGAATCGTTTGAATGGCTCGTGTTGAAGTCGGGATTATTCAACAGCAAACACATTAAGGACATGCTGCTTAACCCCGCTGAACATATCGAAAGCTCAAAGTTCTTTAGCTGGGAGAAGTTCTTTACTGCAGAACTCATCGAATGCTCACGAGACACACGTTTTCGATATGACAAGAGCTGCTTGAACGAGGAGTACCTGAACCCCACCGCTCTTGCAGCTCTGGAGGATACTTTGCCGGACCTTGGCATTACTTCGCACTAAAACGAGAAGTACTCACTGTCGGAGGATAGGTTTGGTCCGAGCCACGGGTCGCCATCGAGGAAGAACTCAGGCCAGTGCTGCATGAACAGCGCCTGCTCACGCTTCCAGCGGCGCAGCTTTTCCTCGTTGGCCTCTTCCCTGCCGCGCGAGGTGAACTCGTAGTGGTACAGCTCGGCATAGGGCGTAAAGATGGTGCGGTAACCCGCCTCCCACACGCGCAGGCAAAAGTCTGCGTCGTTAAAACCGACGGCGAATTCCTCGTTGTAGCCGCCGACGCGCTCAAATACGTCGCGTCGCACCATCTGGCAGGCACCCGTCACGGCGCTAAAGTTGCCCGGGCGCACGGCACGGGCAAGATAGCCCTCGCGCTTTGCCGAGAAGTCCTGGTTGGCATGGGCAAGTGCGCCACGCACGCCAATCAAAATGCCGGCATGCTGCACCAGATGATCGGCAAAGTAGAGTTTGGCGCCCACCACGCCCGCATCGGGACGCTGCAGATAGCCCATCATCTCTTCGATAAAGTCCGGGCTTATGACCTCGGTATCGTTGTTCAGCAGCAGCAGGTAGTCACCCTTGGCGTGCTTCACACCAAAATTGATGATCTGAGAGTAATTGAACTCGCCCGGCCAGTACACAACGCGCGCGATGCCCTTGCCTTCGGATGCTGCAGCCACGCGCTCTGGCAGGGTTTCGTAATACGCAAACGTCTCCGGGGCTTCACTGTTGTTCTCCACCAAGACGATCTCGTAATTGGTATACGTGGCCTTCTGGGCGATCGACATCACACAGGCATCGAGCGTCTCAATGTGATCCTTGGTGGGGATCACAATGCTCACCAGCGGCGCAGGCTCCGGCAGCGCATGGCGCATGCGGTAGACAAACGGCGTCTCGGTCTCCTCGACCGTTCCGTGAACGCCCAGCGCGTTAAAGTGGCGCTGCAGCGCAAGACGACCCGCTTCAATGGCATACGGCTTGCTATCGGCAGAGCCATCGGCGGTCGATCCCGGATGCACGCGCCAGTGATACAGCACATGCGCAACGTGCTCAAAGCGCGCGCCGGCTGCAAGGCAGCGAAGCGTCAAGTCGTAGTCCTGGGCGCCCGCAACGTCTTCTGGGGACATACCAATGTGATCGATGAGCGCCTTCTCCACCATCAGGAAATGCGTCACGCAGTTATGGCTATAGAGCAGGTCGACGTTGAGTACGGTCTTAAAGACCGGCTGGCCCCACTCCCCCGTTTTCTGGAACATGTCCTCATCACAGAACAGGACCTGGGGACGCTCGCCCTCGGCCGCCTTGTTCAGCGCGGAAACATACTGGAATAACGCGTCCGGTTCCAGAATGTCATCGTGGTCCAAGAAAGCGATGTAGTCGCCTGTCGCTTGCTCGATACCTGCGTTGGTGTTGACCACAATGCCGCCGTTGCCGGGAAGCTCGATGCGACGGATGTGCTCGTCGTTGGCACCTGCCGCAAGGGTGGCCACCGCGTCCCATTCGGGCGAGGCGTCCATAAGCAGCAATTCCCAGTTGTCATAGCTCTGGGCTTGCACCGATTCCAGCAGCTCGCGCAGGTAGACCCGATCAGTCTTGTAGCACGGCACCACAATGCTCACGAGCGGTCTATAGGCAAAGGCCGCCGAAGCGACACGCTGGCACGCCAAATCGCCCGGCTTTGCGCGATGCTGCTCAAACCAACGTCGATAAGCTGCGTCGTCTGCACGCGCGTCCTTCATACGGTTCCAGCTGTCGTCGACCATGCCGTTGTACAGGCGACCATCCATGGCGCAAAACCCGCTTTGGATCCGCTCTGTGGGATCGCTCACGATCGCGACAAAATCTCGTATATCCTGAGGCATCTCAACACTCAGATACGATTTATTGATGCGGCATCCGTTCTGCTGCGGAACATCGACCTGCGATTCAAACACATGCACGGTAACATCGATGGCATTCATATGCGTATCGAAGATCTGGAGCTCAGGCGCGCACTGGGGGTCTCCCGCCCAGGTAACCTCATAGCGCCACACCGCGCCGACGTCTGCCGGCAAATAGCGAATGGCATCGATCTCGTAGCGGCCGCAGTGTTCGCCACGCTGCGCATCGCGGATAAGCGCGCACAGCGCAGGCTTTGCTTTGTAGTTAATCTTGGATTCCAATTTGGCCACGCGGCTATCGAGACGAATAGAGCCCAACCTTTGGCCACCGGATGCAAAAACGGCATCCATCGACGAGCCATCCAAAAACGGAAGCACCAAAACGGCGAGCTCGCGCTCGTAATCGGAAACAGAAGGGCATAGCGCCAGCACACGGCCATGATCGACCGGGAGCACCAGTGACGGCAAACAAGAACCGCTCGTAGTCGCATGGGCAAACGCCTGAGAGGCCTCCCGCTCAATAAGCGCGGCGACATCCTGACCGGCAAAACGAAGCAGCACAAAAAGACGGCCCTGGCTGCGGCAAAGTGCCAAACGCTTGATACTCATCTACACTTCTCGCTTTCCCAGGGCGTTCGCTGCCACGCGCTTGCAGGCACCCAGGCGCCCAAACCTCAAGACATCGTAATCGAACATGAGCTTTTTGCACGCACGGACATTGGGGGCCTTGCTGGTAAGCGCCGCACGCACCATAGCAGCAACAGAAGGAGCGCATTGTGCGAGCGCAGCATCGCTGCCCACGGCAGAACCGGCAAGCGCCGTGGCAACGGCAGCAAACACCTTGCCGCAATCCGTACTCAACAGCCTGAGCGCATCGTACAGCACCAGATCGCAGAGGAAGTACGCCAGGTCATCGGCATGCTGAGCATCGAGACCGTCGCGCTGCCAGTCAGCCAGCACCGCAGAGTAAATCTTCACGTGCTCCAGCAGACGCGTCTCGTCGTCGTAGCGCATGGTGTCCATGAGCGAACCCTTGCGCGCCACGCGGTAATCATACAGCTTGTTCGAGATAAGCGCGGTCTTGTGCGAACGACCGTACACGGCAAAATCGAAGACCTGGTCCTCGCCATACTTAACGGTTTCGTCGAACACGATCCCGTTGCCCAGCAAAAACTCACGCTTGCAGGCGGTGCGCCATGCAAACGGGCGAGATGCTTCCTTAAACAGTAGGTCGGAGCTATAGCCTTCAAACGACACATCGCGCGGGCTCAGCACATAGTTAAGCCACGGATACCCCGCCTCAAGCGGATACGGATTCGCGCCAAAGGTCAAAACGTCGCAGTCCTCGCGCTCAAAGGCATCGACGATCACGCGGCATGCATCGGGCGTAAATCGGTCGTCGGAATCCAAAAACGCAACGATAGGCGCCGTGGACGCGGCGATGCCTGCATTACGCGCACTCGACAGGCCGCCGTTCTCCTTATCGACCAGCGTAAAGCGCGCGTCCTTTTCGCAATAGGCAGCCGCAATATCGCGCGAGCCGTCCGGCGAGCCATCGTTGACCAGCACGCCTTCCCAATCGGGCATGTCCTGCGCAAGCAGGGAGTCCAGGCACCAGGCCAGGCACTCCTCCACTTTATAGATGGGAACGACAACGGAAATCTTGGGGGTAGCCATAGTCACTCGCTCCTACTGTGCGGCCGGAACGTCATCGGGGTGCGGGTTGTCGCCGTAGGTGCACTGATACGTCAGCACACGCCAGACCAGCGGCAGGCCGCCAATCTTAAAGTAATGCTTAAACGTATTGAGCTTGCCCGGCTTCTTAAAGTCAAAGCGCGAATCGATATAGGCGCGGGGCGACTTGACCATCAGGCGCAAGTCGGTCTCGCCACGCGGATCAAACAGCGACAGATCAAAGCGACCGGCATCCCAGTCGGCCTTGAGCTCGGACGAGGCTTTCTTCCAAAACTGCTCGCGCAGTTCATCGACCAGGCGCTCATCGTTCCAACGGTACGTATCGACCTTCATGCGCATTAAAATACCCTGAAGCTGAGCCTTAAGCTCGGGGCGTTCATCCAAAAAGCGCTGCATCTCGGCGTATTCGTCGCACACGCAAAATACCTTGTTGGGCGAATTAACGGAGCTCTTCTCGTTGTCTTGGCGATAGCACAAAATGGGGTCCGCGATAAACGCAGCACGCTCGGCGCATGCCCAGACCTTAAAGTTAAAACCCGCATCCTGATACGAGGCACCCGGCGTGGGAAGGAAGCGAATCTGATTGTCGTTGAGGAACGCGCGCCGATAGATAGCCGACCAAATGGAAGGTTTGCGGTAGAAGATGCCCGGGCGATCGACGGGGCGATACGCGGCGCCCGTCATATGCTCGTCGATAATCCCAAACAGCTCACGTCGCTCGCTGGGCGTGGACCAATACAGATAAAAGTCGCCCTTTACCGCATCGGCATGCTCAGCATCGGCCTTGGCGACCAGCTTTTGAAGCGAATCCTCAAACATAAAGTCGTCGGACTCAAGGATGCCCACGTACTCACCGCGCGCCATCTCCAGGCCACGGTTCATCGAGTCGCCGTAGCCGCTGTTGGCCTTGTCGATCATCTTTACACGGGGGTCGTGCTCCATGTACTCGCGGATGATATCCGGCGAGCTATCGGTGGAGCCGTCGTTGATGCAGATGATCTCGATGTCATTGAGCGTCTGCGCCACGGCGGAATCGAGGCACACGCGCAGATAGCGCTCGACATTGCAAATGGGGACAAGCAGCGAAACTTTAGGGGTATCAGAGTTCTGCAAGAGAACCTCCCGTTGAATAGCGTGTAACAGGGTTATTTTAGCAGCCGAGTTGCGGCGGGCGGCAGCGCTTGGAATTATAGAAAGCGCTCCAGGCAGGCTTTGAGACCGCGAGTCGAAAGATAGAACAGCGTGGCGTCTGCCATCGAAACGCCCGAGGTCGCCGCAACGAGCTTGTGGGCAACACGGCGAACGGCACCCTTAGCAGGCATATCCGCCCACTCCGTTCCCAAAAACGTCGTGAGGTCCACGTTGACGCGAGCCGCCACGCGATGGAAGTCATCGGCATCCAAGCGCGCCAGATCGAACACAATTAGGTCCAAAAACCAAGTTATCAGCTCGCCGGGACACAGGTCCAAAAGACCATAGGCCGCCCAGTCTTCCAAGACCTCCTCGAGCATCTTCATGTGGGCGTCAAGCTTTTTGGCGCGCGCCTCGGCACTGTTGAACTCGTGCGTCGCCGATTCGCTCTCCATCACGTAGTGGTAGAACTTGTCAGGCATGACGACGGTCCTGCGGGCAAGCGCATAAGCCGCAAATTGGAAGACGACGTCCTCGCCCAAAGCCAAACCGGGGGCGAAGCGTATGCCTTCGCGATTGAGCAGCTCGCGCGAAAAGGCTGCACGGCAGGCATAGGGCCGCGCATTCGAATGGAACAGCAGTTGGGGATCACGGGCGCCGAAGGTACCAGCTTTGGGGCTCATGAGTTGCTGGACGCGTTTGGGGGCAGCATCGGCAGGTTCACAGACGCCGCCAAAAACGGCGGCCTCGGCATCTGCAGACTTCATGGCATGCAGCACGCGCTCGATCGTCTGGGCATCGATGTAATCGTCGGCGTCCACAAAAAAGACGGTCTCGCCCTCGGCGGCATCGATTCCGACATTTCGAGCACACGAGACGCCCGCGTTTTCCTGATCAATCACCAGTACGCGATCATCGGCCTGCGCAATCTGGCGCAACACGTTCAACGAATCATCAGTCGAACCGTCGTTGACGCAGACAACCTGAATCGAGCGCTCGGACTGGGCCAACAGCGAATCGAGGCATCGCTGAATGGAGCGCGCAGAGTTGTAAACGGGGACGACAATGGTAGCTTTAGGACACGAGGCCTCTCCCATGCCGACCTACCCCCTCAGCGATTCGATGAGGAAGGCGGCGACCACGCCTGGGCCTCCAACCGAGGCGTAATACTTGGCGCGCCCCAAGGCACCATCCGTCGCAAAACTCGGATGCTCGTCAACCCAGCCCTCAGGATCTCTGAGGATGACAGCGAGATTTGCGCGCTTCCACGGCTTGAGGTCGTCAAGCGAAAACTCCCCCGCGTCCAAGGCCGCTTGGAACTCCTTGGCCATCTGAACCAGGAACTCCTTATAGAACTTAGGCGCCAGACGCACGTAGTTCCACATGTACGAATCGTACTTAATGAGCTGATTGAACTTGAGCATGCGCGCGACATCGCCGCTTACGTGGTCGCGGGCATAATCCTCTCGAATCCAACGCTCAATCTCGGCATACTCGGTATTGACGCAAAAGACCTTAGCCGAAGAATTGACCGAGGAATTCTCGTTGTCCTGGCGATACGACAACACGGCATCGTGCAGGTAAACAGCCTTATCGGCGCACGCGATCACCTTAAAGGCGAATGACGTGTCCTGAAAGGATGCCCCCGGAGTCGGCAGGAACGTAATGCCGTTGCGCTCAAGAAAATCGCGACGGTACACGGCCGACCAAATCGACGGCTTTTGCTTAAAGAACTGCGTCGTATCGCTCGGGTGCACCGGCTTGCCGCAGTCCTTGGCCTTAAACATCTCGTGCAGCGAACGGCGCTCCTCGGGCTTAGACCAGTAGAAATCAAAGTTCGCCTTCGCAAAGTCGGCATTATTGCTATCGGCGGCCGAGACAAGCTTTTCGAGTGCGTCGGACGCCATAAAGTCATCGGACTCCAAGATGCCCACGTACTTGCCACGCGCCATCTCCAGACCGTGGTTCATCGAGTCGCCGTAACCGCTGTTGGCCTTGTCGATCATCTTGACGCGCCTATCGCGCTCCATATACTCGCGAATAATCGCCGGCGAGTTGTCGGTCGACCCGTCGTTAATGCAGATGATCTCAATATCCTTGAGCGTCTGCGCCAGGGCGGAATCGAGGCACTCGCGCAGGTAACGCTGAACATTGTAAATGGGAATAAGCAGCGACAGAACAGGGCTGCCAGAGGAATTAGTAGACAATTATGCTCCTTAGGAATTACCTGCCGTTAATGGTATCAAAGGGTCGTCCCGCCCGCGGACGTTTATATAATCTATGGAGCTCGCAGAGGAAAACCGATACGAAAGGACGTCATGCAGCCCAAAGCCGCACGCAACATACCCATCGAAGCGCTGCGCTTAATCGCGGTCGCCGGCATCGCGGTGTTCCACACTTTTCAGTGGACCTTTCAGACCACCTATGCCGGCATACCGGAATATGCGCCTCTCGCCGCCTTTCCCTATTCGGGACTGCTGGGGTTCATTAACCTGCTGGGCTGTTGGGCCAATGAGGTCTTCTTTATGATCTCGGGTTATTTTCTCATCGCTTCTGCCGCGCGTGCTTGGGACGGTGGAGCAACGTGGAAGTCGCAACTGCAACGGACGACGCAGCGCCTTGGCAAGGTCGTTATGCCTACTGCGTTTTATTGCGTCGTGGCGCTCGCGAGGTCCACGGTCGTCTCCCCCATTCCCGATGTTACCCTCAATACGCACTATTGGTACACGCTTGGGCTTGAGTTTATCTGGGTCTATGCCGCCACAGTTTTCATGGCGCCATGGTTTGGACTGGCCAAGAGCCGACTCTCCCAGAAAACCTACACGACGACGGTCATCGCCGTTGGAATCCTCGTATTCGTTGTTAACGGGTATTTGGCCGCCATGAGTGCGACAAGCGCCGGCGAGTTTTCTTGGCTCCAAAAGCTCATGAGCGCTACCACGTACGTAGTCGCGTTTTTGATCGGCGGACTGCTCCGCGACGTAACCGACGCCATGGATTCGGACAGGGCGGGCGCCTTGGGCATGCGCTCGCTCGTAACGGTTTTGGCGCTCGCCACCATCCTGGAAGGAGCACTCTCCTTCACCGGCAACCTCACGGCGATGGCAGTCCTCTCCTACAAATCAACCTCGTTGATCTCGTTTGCCCTCGCTGCCGCCTCTCTGCTCTTTGCGGCGACCCGGCGCAGGGCCTCAGGCAATCCACGGACCGCAGGTGTCATCGTCACCTTATCGACCGCCACGCTTGGTTTCTATGTGATGCAGTCGCTCACCAGTAGCCTGTGGCGTCCCGTCTTCAATACGTTGCTCGCAAACATACTGATCAGCCAAAACAGCCCGGCAGCTATATGTATCGTCACGGGTATCGTCATTAGCATCGTCTTTGCTCTGGCACTTCTCATCATCGATGCAACTAGAAGTCTTATTGAACGCAAGCTCAAGAGGCAATAGACACGCTGCCGTCAGACGCTAAAGCCGCTACAGCCATGGCAGGTTCCTGCGTTTTATTCAAAGCTTGCCGCTAAGGTGCGCCGAGCCTTTACAATAGGACAGTCCCAAGGACGTATTCGATAGCTTCCGTGCAGCGCTCGCCCGCCGCGCGTGAAAGGATATATTGCCCCATGCCTTCAACCTTTCCCGCTCCCATCGATAAGCTCGCCATCGTCGTCGTTACGTACAAGCGCCAGGAACTCCTGGCCAACTTGTTCGACTCCATGACCGAGCTCACGGCCGCGCCCTGGCGCATCGTGATTGTCGATAACGAGAATTCGCGCGAGACCGAGGCCATGTGCGCCGCATTCAACGAGCGCCTGGCCAACCTGTGGGGCATCGACACCGAGCAGCCCGACGCGCAGGGCGGCACCGACCGTGTCATCTACGCCCCGCAGCTCGAAAACGGCGGCGGTGCGGGCGGCTTCTCCGCCGGCACCAAATGCGCCTACGACCTGGGCGCCCAGTGGTTCTGGGTGATGGACGACGACGTGCTCGTCATCCCCGAAGGCATCGAGCGTCTTGCCAAGTGGACCGACCGCTACGATGTCATCCAGGGTTCGCGCCTGGACTTTGACGGCGGCGCCTTCTTTTGGCAGTACCAGCTCATCCTTTCGCTTGGTATCCCCAACCCCATCGCTAAGTGGGACCTGGGCCCCAAGGGCTACCGCGCCATGAACCAGTTGTGCTTTGAAGGCGGCCTGTTCTCGCGCCGCGTGGTCGACAAGATCGGCCTGCCGGATGCGCGATTCTTCATCTACGGCGACGATGCCTGCTACGGCTACGTGGCCAGCCAGCACTTCCCCGCCGCCGTTGTTGCCGACGTGGTGCTCAAGCGCGCCCGCGCCGTCTCTAACTGGGATATCGCCGGCAAGCGCCAGCTCAACTCCACGAGCGACACCAACCGTTACTACATCATGCGCAACCGCGGTTATCTGGCACGCTACATGCAGATCTACGGCGACTACCACCCTATGCTGTTCCGTCTGGGCAACGCCGCGACCTTCTGCAAGGAATTCATTCGCCTGGCTGCGGTCGACAAATGCTTTAAGACCGGTATTCCGGCGCTGCGCCGTGGCATGAAGGACGCCCGCAAGATCATCAAGGACCCCGACTGGAAGCCCATGCCGCCCATGAAGGACACCGAGTAACGGAAGCCGGAAACACCTCGGCGCTCAAAGCCGCTGGCACACCGTAGCCACATGCTGCCCATCAAAACCGAACCCCCAGCGCATGCGACCCACGCCGGGGCGCGGTACACGGATTTCGTCGATGCCATCGCGCTCTATGTCGAGTAGCGACTGCACGGCCAGCAATTCCAACCCCAGCGCATCCACATCGGGGTCATACATCATATTGATCGTTATAAGCGGGCGCTCGTCCAGCATGCCGATCGTGTCAGCTACGTCGAACACAGCGCCCGTAGGAAAAACCTGGATGTCCCAGCGACCCGCGCCACACTTTCGCCTCGAAGCAGGATTGGCATAGCCCGGCAAGCCAAAGCAGAGCCCCTGCAAGAGCAGATGATATGGCAGCGGCTTATCTGGGTCGGTCTCACCGATTCCCGCATCCCCCAGGATGCGGCTTAGCGCCCGCTTCACGGTATCCTCGTTCCCACGGCACAGCCCGTCGCGAAACGCATCGACGTCTCGAATGTCTTCTGCAGCGCACCCAAACCACTCAATAATCACTAGACGCAAGGCCTGGCGAAGCTCGTTATTGGGCAATCGCAAAGCACGGAGGCGATCGCCATGCTCTGGCTCCTCAGTCATATCCGTCGTCAGGAAACCGGACAGATATAGCGCTGTCCACATGCCATCGTCAGGCGAGACATCTGGCTCTGCAGTGCCCAAACAAAGCGGGACCTCAGCGCACCCATGGGCCTCGAGCAAATCGAACAAGACCGAAAGGCGGTCGAGATTCCACCCGGCAACTACCCTACTCAGGCAATCGGCATATCCATACAGATCGGCACGCACGGGCGCCGTGCAGCCTCGGTCCAGAAAACCGATCACACGCGCTGGATTCGAGCAATAATCCCTACCAAACCGATATCCCTCGAGCCATTCACGCGCATCATCAAGGTATTCCTCGCGCCCAGCATGATTCAACAGAGCCTGGACCTCGGCATCCGAAAAGCCGAACCAACGGTCACACCACGTCGAAAGCGGCGTCGTCAGATAATACGAGCAGCCGTGCAAAGAAAGCGCCGCTTCGGCAGGGCCGGGACACTCCCCCATCAGACATGCAAAGCGTAGCGAATGGCCCGCGGCAGCAATGGCGTCAAACAGCACACGGTCAAGTAGCCCTGCCGGATCGGCGTCGGAAGCGCCCCTTGCGCTCGCACGGCCCAACCACGCCGCGTCGTACCCATCAACGAGCAATACAACTTGCTCATCGCAGGCAATCTCCAGCAACTCAATGAGCACGCCAAGCACCGAGGCGACCTCGTCCTCGCTCGCCGCGCCACGCGCAACACGTTCGATGTGACGCACCTTATCTCGAGCTAAATCCGGGGCCTCCAAGAGCGCCAACAAGCGAGCGCACTCGCCCGAAAGGGCATCGCGCACGACGCCGGCAACAGCGGCGCCACGCCTCGCAGCGCCAGAAAAGTCCAGCGATATCACCGGATAGCAAGCGTACTCATCCCGATAACGTCCGCCGTCCGCATCCCAAATCTGAGCATCGGCAAACGAGCTCCGACCGGCGCGACCGACCGCAGGACGCTCCAGAAAAGCCCTGAGCATCGACAAGTTCATGCTCTTGCCAAAACCCTCGGGTCGACAGCACACCACAACGGACGCGTCACAGTCCAACACATCGGCAATAAACATGGTTTTATCGATGAGTAAACACCGATTGATTGCATCGGAAAAGTCGTGTACATCAACCGGTAGAGCTGCGTTATCCGCATGATTGAGCAACCGCGCACCAAACGCATGAATAAAACCACAATTCACCTGTTCAGACACCGTAAACTCTCCCTCTAACGCAGCACGATGCCCATTGTAACGAGCAGGCGGAGCGCAACAATATCGACTTGCAAAGGTTTCGGGCAACGGTAGCAACTGACGCCCCGAGGGGGCATAACAAATCGTTGTGCAACAAAAACGGGATCCGATGCGGCTGCACCGGACCCCGTCTCAAACGCTTTGAAAACAATCTGAAAGGCTACTCCTCCGAGCCATCCTCCCCAGAAGCCTTCTTCTGCTGATCGAGCTTATGCTTACCACTTACGATAGACGTAGCGCCCAGTGTGGCCAAGCTCGCGCTGGCAAGGCTCGCCATCACAATCAGATCGCCCGTCTTGGGCATGTTGCCGCCCGAGGACTTGGTAGCTGTAGTCGTCGTGGTCGTGGTGGTCACCGTTTTGGAGTCATTTTGCTCCTGGACCTGGTTGTCAGTACCGCTCTTACCGCTGTCCTCGCCCTGCTGCTTTCCGTCCTCGGTCTTGTCCTTGCTCTTGTCCTTCTCCTCAGGTTCAGGCTTCTTACCCTCGTCCTTCTTCTGAGCGGACTTCTCGTTCTTCTCCTCAGAGCTAGAACCCTTATCGAATTCGGTCATCTCGGAAGCCTTGTCCTTGGAGTCGCCCTTTGCGGCTTCGGTCTTTTCCGTGGAAGCCTGATCAGAGTTGTCCTTGTTCTGGGCCGAGCCGTTATTGACGCCAGCCATCAGCGAAGAACCCAGCGTAGAACCAAGCTGCTCGGAGAAAGAAGGCTTCTTGTCCGGCGAAGCAACGGGAGCGTCCGGCGCTTTATTCGAGTCGTCCTTGGAAGCATCGGAATCAGGGGTTGCGTCAGAGCCAGAGCCGTTGTTAGAGCCGGTGTCAACGGACGAATCGCTCGAGCCGGTGGATGAGTTAGAGGTGTCAGCGTCGGTCGAACCAGAAGCGTCGCTGTCCGTATTGCCGGCAGAGCTTGAAGACGAATCGCCCGCAGCAGAGCCGTTCGAATTGGAGCCGTTCGAGGTAGAGCCGTCGTTGGTAGTGCCACCAGCAGAGCCATTACCGTCAGCATCGGTCGAGGGCGCATCCATCCTGTCATCGTTAGCATCGTCACTCGAGTCGTCATTCGAATCAGGTGTCGGCGAGGGCGCCGGTGTGGGCTCGGGCTGCACGGGCGTCGCGGCGGCAGCCTCGTCCTCGGCGATATAAGCCAAGCAGTCCTTCAGCTCGTTGTGGTAGCGGTTCTTCCAGCCTTCATGATACTGGGGCTGGCTCGAATACTTGGTCGCCACGTTGTTGACCACGCTATTGGAGAGCGCCGTCACAAACTCGCGGTCGGACATATCGTTGGAAAGATTTGCCCAACGGAAGAAATCCCTGCAACCACCGGTGCCGCACATGTTGGTGATGCTCCACACCATGCCCTTGACGCAATCGGCGCGGCCGGAGATGTCAATGCCAAGAGCGCTCTTGAGCCACGCCTCGGTCACCGCATAGTACGAGTTGTACGCATAAGCGTCCTGAAGCGCCGAAAACTCAGCAGGATCGGTGTTATAAGCACCCTGGAAGGCCTCCTGTGCAATACGGCCCAGCTCGGTAAGCTGGCCGTTCTCGTACATGGCATTGCTCGCGTTGGAAATCTCGCTGCCGCGATCAATCGCATCCTTGAGCATGCCGTACTTGGCAGAATCGTAGTTGTAGACCTGCTTCATAAACGGAATGAGCGACCAACGACGGTCGAACTGGTAATAGCCCAGCGCGTTGTAGCCGTCACCATACGAAAAGCCCTGGTTATAGTTGCCATGGCTCTCGTACTTGGTAAAGTACTTCATCTCGGGAGTCACGTTGACAAACGAAACGCCCTGGACCGACCTCAGCACGCCCGAGAAGGACTGCTGGGTGTAGAGACCTTTGTCGATATCGGTGGCATCCGAGGCAACGCCCGGCGTGGGCTCCTCGGCGGCGGCGGGTGCCGGCGCGGAAACGGCGCCAAACGAAAGCGCCAGCGTCAGGCCCGCGACAATCGCGGAATGCTTGGGCTGCATAAAATCCTCCCTGCATTGGTGTAGTTAAAGTTCAGTTTGCAAAGATAAAAATAAGTATTGCAGCTCGCCCGTTGTTACACAACAACCCCTCGGTAAACGGCAACAACCCTCCGCGAAATCTTAAGGAATTAGACAAACTGGTCGTCGGGCGCCAACAGAAGCTCGCCGTAACGTTTCGTCAGCCCGTCTCTCAACTGACAGAAAGCGGGAATATAGACGTTCAAGATGCGCTGAATCAAATCTTGAGCGAGCTTGTTGTCGTAGATATGGACGTTCGTATTGCGGTCTCTGAGCATATCCAGCCAGGCTGCCTCATCAATAAAGTCGTAGAATCGGTAGGACTCCTTCAAGATGGCACGAGGAGACCCCGACGCGGCAAGCGTGGCGCCCTCATACTCGAGCAGACGCTTAAGGAGGGTAATTGAGATACCGAAAACCTGCTCATAGATATACGCACATCCGGAGACAACATAGTCGTTTTCGAAATCTTGAAATCGAGCTGTCTCTAGCAGCGCCAGACGCGAATCAAAGGCTTCGTACGACTTCACGAAAGCCAGCCCTTACAGCTTGATGTCAAAATTGATCTCGGGGACGGCGGCCAAGTCGGCCAGCGTTACGCCGTCAACATACTTTTCAATCACGTCGTCCAGCCCGCGCCAGAACTTGACGGTCGAGCAAAGGTCACTGCGGGTGCAGCTGTTGTCGATGCCGTCGCACGCCACGGGCGCCGTGCTGCCCTCGACGGCGCGCAGGATGTCGCCGGCACGCACCTCGGCTGGATCCTTGGCCATCATGTAGCCGCCGCCCTTGCCGCGCACGCTCTTAAGCAGGCCCGCCTTCATAAGCGGACGAACCAGCTGCTCCAAATACTTTTGTGAGATATGCTCGCGGTCGGCAACCTCGCGCAGGGCAATCTTGCCCTCGGCGTCGCCCAGCGCCGCGATATAGATCATCAGCCGGAGGGCATAGCGGCCCTTGGAAGAAATGAGCATACCTACCCTCCCATCGCATCTGGGACAACATAACCAGGTCTGTTTGTCCCAAATCTTAAGTAAGTGGGACAAACAAACCTTGTTATTTTGTCCCACATCTAGAAAAGTCGAGTGGATTAGTCGGGTTTTCCCTTGACTAACGCCGAACCCATAGTAACTTTATTCCGAGAAGATTCCTAGGGTTTAGTACACCTATGAGTACACCATATACAGAGAGGGACAGCATGAGCGCAAATCCGCTGCTTTCCATCGATGGTCTCACCGCCTCCGTGGACGAGAAGACCATCCTCCACAATGTCAACCTCAACGTCGCCGCCGGTGAGACCCACGTGCTGATGGGCCCCAACGGCGCCGGCAAGTCCACCCTCGGCCACCTGGTCATGGGCGACCCCGTCTACACGGTCAACGACGGCCGTATCGTCTTTGACGGCCAGGACATCACCGAGCTCACCACCGACAAGCGCTCGCGCGCCGGCCTGTTCCTGAGCTTCCAGGCCCCGGTCGAGATTCCGGGCGTGCCGCTGTCGAGCTTTTTGCGCGCCAGCATCGCCGGCCGCCCCGGCCTGGAGATGAAGGGCAAGGAGTTCCGCCGTCGCGTCAAGGAGCTCGCGGCTGAGCTCAACATGGACACCGCCTACCTCAACCGTGAGCTGGGCGTGGGCTTCTCGGGCGGCGAGAAAAAGAAGGTCGAGATGCTCCAGCTTCTGCTGCTGCAGCCCAAGCTCGCCATCCTAGACGAGACTGACTCGGGCCTGGACGTCGACGCCCTGTCTACCGTCAGCCACGGCATGGACGCCTACCGCAGGAGCTGCGACGGCTCCATGCTCATCATCACGCACAACACGCGCATCTTGGAGCACCTGGATGTCGACCGCGTCCACGTTATGGTCAAGGGCCACATCGTGCGCGAGGACGACGCCTCGCTGATCCCCTGGATCGACAAGAACGGCTTTGAGACCTTCGAGCGCGAGGCCGCCGAGCAGCGCGCCCAGGCCGAGGCCGCCGCTGCCGAGCAGCAGGCGTAAAGGGGCGACGCAATGACCAAGAACCGCACCGAGGTCGCGGACATCGACCGCAGCCTCTACGACTTCACCTATGGCGAGGAGGGATTCGAGCGCCTCGACGCCGGCATCACGCCCGACATCGTGCGCGAGATCAGCGCCAAAAAGGACGAGCCGCAGTGGATGCTTGACCTGCGCCTCAAGTCCCTCGAGATTTTTAATCGTTTTCCCGACCCGACGTGGGGTCCCTCCATCGAGGGCCTGGACATGGACAACATCGTCACCTACGTCAAACCCAACACCGATCAAAAGCACGACTGGGAGTCGGTGCCCGACGACATCAAGAACACCTTTGAGCGCCTGGGCATCCCCGAGGCCGAGCGCAGCTACCTGGCAGGCGTCGGCGCGCAGTACGACTCCGAGCTGGTCTACCACAACATGCAGGACACGGCGTCCAAGATGGGCATCGTCTATTCCGGCATCGAGGAGGCCCTGCACGACCCGCAGTGGGAGCCGCTCATCCACGAGAAGTTTATGACGCTCATCCCGCCCACCGACCACAAGTTTGCGGCCCTGCACGGCGCCGTATGGTCGGGCGGCTCGTTTGTCTACGTGCCCAAGGGCACCAAGTTGGACTTCCCGCTGCAGAGCTACTTCCGCCTTAACGCCAAGGGCGCCGGCCAGTTTGAGCACACGCTTATCATCGTCGAGGACGACGCTGACCTGCACTTTATCGAGGGCTGCTCCGCGCCCAAGTACAACGTGGCCAACCTCCACGCCGGCGCCGTCGAGCTCTTTGTGGGCAAGCGCGCGCACCTGCGCTACTCGACCATCGAGAACTGGTCCAAGAACATGTACAACCTCAACACCAAGCGTGCGCGCGTGGACGAGGATGGCGACATCGAATGGATCAGCGGCTCCTTCGGCAGCCACGTGGGCTACCTCTACCCCATGAGCGTGCTCAGCGGACGCCGCGCCCGCTCGAGCTTTACCGGCATTACCTTTGCCGGCGCCGGCCAAAACCTGGATACCGGCTGCAAGGTCGTGCTCAACGCGCCCGATACTTCGGCAACCGTCGAGACCAAGGGCATCTCCAAGAGTGGCGGCATTCAGACCTTCCGCAGCTCTATTGTGGCGACACCCAAGGCCGAGGGCTCCAAGGCAACCGTGAGCTGCCAGTCGCTGATGCTCGACGACCAAAGCCGCTCCGACACTATTCCGGCCATGGACATCCGCGCCAAGAACGTCGACATCGGCCACGAGGCCACCATCGGCCGCATCGGCGACGATAAGGTGTTCTACCTGATGAGCCGCGGTATCTCGGAGGAAGAAGCCCGTACCATGATCGTCAACGGCTTTGCCAACCCGGTTTCCAAGGAGCTGCCGCTGGAGTACGCCGTCGAGATGAACAACCTGATCAAGCTCGAGATGGAAGGAGCGATCGGATAATGAACCAGACCACGAACACCGCTGCTACCACCCTTGAGCAGGTCAATGCGATGCCGGCTGCCACATGGGGCTGGCTGAAGATGAACCAGACCAAGCTCGAGCTCTCTGACGAGCTTGCCGCCGCTCCCGCCGAGACCGTTAAGGTTGAGGGCTTGGACGAGCAGTTTGCTGGCGTGGCAGACGCGTTCGACGCCGCCATGGACGCCATGGCCGAGCGCTTCCCCGAGCGCCGCGCCTCCGCGCCCGGCGATGCCGCCGACCGCGCCCGCATCACGCCCGAGACCGAGCTCGACGTGCCCGCCACCTCCGTCTACCAGGCCGGTGCCATTAAGCTGGAGGAGGAGCTCTCCCCCGCTGAGGCCTTCGAGACTGGCATGGGCGAGGCTGCCTACACCTACCTGGCCGACCACGCCACCAAGCGCGTCGTCATCGATGTGCCCGCATACAAGCACGCCACGGTTACCGTGCGTGTGAGCGGTGTCGATGCCGCCGCGGCCATCGCCGCCATCGACGTCGTCGTCCGTCCCCAGTCGACGCTCGACCTGCAGATCGCCCTGGACTCCCCCGTTGCCGGCGAGGGCGTCGTGGGATCCGTGCTGCGCGTGTGCGCCCACGAGTACGCCACCGTCAACGTGGCCTGCACGCAGACGCTCGACGATAGCTGGATCGCACTCGACGACACCGGCCTGTTCCTGGACGAGGGCGCGCGCGTCAACGTGCAGCACACCGTCCTGGGCGCTGGCGCCAGCGCCACCGGCCTTGCCGGCGACCTGCTAGGCGATACCGCCAAGGTCACCATCGATACTGACTACCTGGGCGCCCGAGAGCAGGTGCGCGACTTTAACTACGAGCTGCGCCACCGCGGTCGCAAGACCGAGTGCGAGATCGACGCCAACGGCGTGCTGACCGGCACGTCCAAGAAGGTCTACCGCGGCACCATCGACCTCGTGCACGGCTGCAAGGGTGCAACCGGCACCGAGCGCGAGACGGTGCTTTTGGCCAACAAGGGCGTCGACAACAAGACCGTTCCCGTCATTCTCTGCGACGAGGACGACGTCGCCGGCAACCACGGCGCCACCATCGGTCACGTCCGCGACGAGCAGCTGTTCTACCTCGCCTGCCGCGGCCTTGACCAAAACGCCGCCGAGGACCTGTTCATCCGCGCCAAGCTGGAGGACGCCGCGCTTTCCGCCACCGACGAGCGCACCCGCGCAGCCGTCGTCCGCCTGGGCAACAACCTGATCGACAACTTTGAAGAGGAGCTCGCATGATCGACACCGAGCACGTTAAATGCGACACCTGTACTGCCCCCGAGCCCATGGAGCTCGACGCCAGCGACGAGGCCTCGCGCGGCTGGCCTACCGTCGACATCGAGACCAACCCCTACAAGGCGCAGTTCCCGCTGTTTCAGCAGCACCCCGAGATCGCCTTCCTCGATAGTGCCGCCACCGCGCAGCGCCCTGCCTGCGTGCTCGACGCCGAGCGCGACTTCTACCAGCGTATGAACGCCAACCCCCTGCGCGGCCTGTACTCGCTGTCCGTCGAGGCCACCGAGGCCATCGCGAAGGTCCGCCAGCAGATCGCCGACCTCATCGGCGCCTCACAGGCCAACGAGGTCGTCTTCACCCGTAACACGAGCGAGTCGCTCAACCTGGTCGCCAAGAGCTTTGCACCCACGGTGCTCGAGCCCGGTGATGAGGTCGTCATCACCATCATGGAGCACCACTCCAACCTGATTCCGTGGCAGCAGGTCTGCCGCGAGACCGGCGCCAAGCTCGTCTACCTCTATCCCACCAAGACCGGCCAGCTCACCACCGAGGAGGTTCTGGCCAAGGTGGGTCCCAAGACCAAGATTCTGGCCGTGGGTCAGGTTTCTAACGTGCTGGGCGTCGAGAACCCGGTCAAGAACCTCGGCAAGCTCGTCCACAAGTACGGCGGCTATCTGGTCGTCGACGGCGCGCAGTCGCTGCCGCACATGCCGGTCGATGTGGCCGACCTGGGAGCCGACTTCTTTGCCTTTAGCGCACACAAGGCCATGGGCCCCATGGGCATCGGCGTGCTGTGGGGCAAGATGGACCTGCTGAACGCCATGCCGCCCATGCTCACCGGTGGCGAGATGATCGACTCTGTCACCGAGCAGGACGCCGTCTGGGCGCCCGTCCCCGAGAAGTTCGAGGCCGGCACGCAGGACGCCGCCGGCATCTTCGCCACGGGCGCCGCCCTTGATTACCTGGTCAACACGGTGGGTTACGAGAACATCCAGGCCCGCGAGCAGGCACTCGTCCACTATCTGATGGGCGAACTCATGCAGCTCGACTTTGTCCAGATCATCGGCTCCATCTATTGGGATAACCACCACGGCGTCGTGAGCTTTAACGTCAAGGGCATCCACCCGCACGACGTCGCGAGCATCATGGACATGGACGGCGTCTGCATCCGCGCCGGCCACCACTGCGCGCAGCCGCTGCTTACCTGGCTGGGTGTCGAAAACCTTGCTTGCTGCCGCGCCAGCGTGGCCTTCTACAACGACAAGGCCGACATCGACAAGTTCATCGCCGGCCTGCATCACGTTTGGAGCACGTTCAATGGGTAATCTGTACACCTCCACCACATTTATGGAGCACAACTCGCACCCCGACTATAAGTACGAGATGGATGCTCCCACGCACGAGCACGACGGCATCAACCCCAGCTGCGGCGACGAGCTCACCTTGCAGCTGCGCGTCGAGAACGGCGTGATCGAGGAGGCCTCCTTTACCGGCCACGGCTGTGCCATCAGCCAGGCCAGTGCCGACATCATGGCCGACCTCATCACCGGCGAGACCGTCGAGGAAGCTCACCGCCTGGCAGAGCTCTTCCTCGCCATGATCCGCGGCGAGCAGCTCTCCGAAGAGGACCTGGAAGACCTGGACGAAGCCGCCCAGCTCCAGGATATCTCGCACATGCCCGCCCGCGTCAAATGCGCCGAGCTCGCCTGGCGCACCCTCGACGGCATGCTCACGGGACAAAATAATCAGTAGCACTTGTCCCAAATCTTAAGATTTTTGTTGGCCGAATCGCTTGACAAGAGCGGTTCGGCCATTTTCTATTCCGATAGCTCAGCCTGTGCCTTCACCCGCGCATAAGCGCGCACGATACGAGATACGGTGCTCTTGCTGATTCCCGTATACCGCTCAATCTGGCGCACCGTGTAGCCGCCATCGTGCAGAGCAAAAATGATTCTGTCTCGCCGCGAGGGCGCAACGGTCTTGAGTTCGTTGAGCGGCACGCCTAGGCGTTTCGTCATCTTGTCGGCAAAGGCGTGGCGTTCCCACTTTGCCTCTTTCATATCGCACAGCGCTGGCTCGCCGCCGTCGGTCGATGAAAGCGAATAGGCAATAAAGCCCTCGGCAGAACCAAAAAGCTCAAGCACGCAAGAAGGATCAGAAAATCCCCTCGCGACATCAGTCGCGTCACCGTCGTAAGCGCACAAATGCTCCGCAAAGCTGCTCCAGGGATATCGCTCGATTAGGCTAACGCCCGCCTCCTGCGGATCGGCGTGTACGGAGCGAATAGCCTCCATCACCTGCCAGTCGGTATCGAGCGAGCGCCGGTCGAAACGGTTCTGGAACAGATGGCCTGTGCGCCCCGTGCGTTTATTGAACCGCCGCGCGTACGTCAAAAGCAGCCGGTGCATCGCCGCGCTCATCGCGTCCTCGTAATCTGCAAGCACCAGACGCACGTGATTGCCCATAAGACACCAGGCGATAACCGTCACGCCCGCCTTGCGGCAGCACTCACGCATCAGCTCCAAAAACTCCCACCGGTCGTCATCGCCCTCAAAGATGAGCTGCTTGCCCGTACCGCGGGCACAGACATGGTAAAAGCCGGTAACCGTTCTCCAAACGCGCTGCATGGCGCTCCCTTCGCCGGGATCTGCTTGCCATCCAATACAGCACGATTGAAGCGTGCCATCAAAACATTCACGCAAAACAATACACTCGCGCGGCCAAAGGCAGTAATCAGGCGGCGAACGGCATCGTTGCAACAGGTCAACCCCCGCAATGCTTACAAGAGCTGACCAATAGCTTGCCCAAGACGGACCCCCTCTACGGAAGTTCACGACCACAGAACATAGAGTTGAACCGTTTCAATTAAAACTTCCGGACTTCTCGCTACGAAAACTGAGCCGTTCGCCGAATATTCCGTGCATTTCGCGGTATTATAGGGGCTGCATGTCATGTCCCTTTCGAAGGGTCGCCCGGCAATCGCCAGCCACGGCCCCCAGACGGGACGCCAACACGATAGAGAGGAGAGGCATGCAGTACTCACAGGAAGTGGAGAACATGTGCCCCGTTGCCAAGGGTGCATACCACGGCCCCGCACCCATCCCCGAGGAGGGCAAGTGGGTCCAGGCTAAGGAGATTTCCGACATCTCCGGTCTTACGCACGGTGTGGGTTGGTGCGCACCTCAGCAGGGCGCCTGCAAGCTCACGCTGAACGTCAAGGACGGCATCATCGAGGAGGCCCTCGTTGAGACCATCGGCTGCTCGGGCATGACCCACTCTGCCGCCATGGCTTCCGAGATCCTTCCCGGTAAGACCATCCTCGAGGCCCTCAACACCGACCTCGTCTGCGACGCCATCAACGTTGCTATGCGCGAGATCTTCCTGCAGATCGTTTACGGCCGCAGCCAGACCGCGTTCTCCGAGGGCGGCCTGCCCGTGGGCGCCTCCCTCGACGACCTCGGCAAGGGCCTTCGCTCTCAGGTCGGCACCATGTTCGGCACCAAGGCCAAGGGCGCTCGTTACCTCGAGCTCGCTCAGGGCTACGTCACCCGCATGGCTCTCAACGACAAGAACGAGATCATCGCATTCGAGTTCCTGAACCTCGGCAAGTTCACCGACGCCGTCAAGGCCGGCAAGACCCCCGAGGAGGCCATCGCTGGCGCTATGGGCCACTATGGTCAGTGGGAGAACGCTGCCAAGTACATCGACCCGCGCACCGACGAGGAGACTCACTCCGTCGCCAACGTGTTCCCGGTTCACGAGTAGAAAGGGAGGGAAATAACTATGATTGTTACGTTCGAAGGTTACGAGCGCCGCGCTGACAAGATCAACAAGTGCCTCGCCGACAACGGCATCGCCTCCCTCGAGGAAGCTCTGCAGATCTGCACCGACAAGGGCTTCAACCCGCGTGAGATCGTCAACAACACCCAGTCCATCGCCTTCCAGAACGCCGAGTGGGCCTACACCCTCGGTTGCGCTCTCGCTGTCAAGCGTGGCGCCAAGTCCGCTTCTGAGGCTGCCGCCATCATCGGCGAGGGCATCCAGGCCTTCACCGTTCCCGGCTCCGTCGCCGAGGACCGCAAGGTCGGTCTGGGCCACGGCAACCTGGGCGCTATGCTGCTCTCCGACGACACCGAGTGCTTCGCCTTCCTGGCCGGTCACGAGTCCTTCGCTGCCGCTGAGGGTGCTATCGGCCTGGCTCTGAACGCCAACAAGGCTCGTAAGAAGCCGCTGCGCGTCATCCTCAACGGTCTGGGCAAGGACGCTGCTCAGATTATCGCCCGCATCAACGGCTTCACCTACGTGAAGACCCAGTTCGACTACTTCACGGGCGAGCTCAAGGTCGTCGAGACCATCCCCTACTCCGATGGTCCCCGCGCCGCCGTCAACTGCTACGGCGCCGACGACGTCCGCGAGGGCGTTGCCATCATGTGGCACGAGAACGTCGACATCTCGATCACCGGTAACTCCACCAACCCCACGCGCTTCCAGCACCCCGTCGCTGGCACCTACAAGAAGGAGCGCCTCGAGGCTGGCAAGAAGTACTTCTCCGTCGCTTCTGGTGGCGGCACTGGCCGTACCCTGCACCCGGACAACATGGGCGCCGGCCCTGCCTCTTACGGCATGACCGACACCATGGGCCGCATGCACTCCGACGCCCAGTTCGCCGGTTCTTCCTCCGTGCCTGCGCACGTCGACATGATGGGTCTCATCGGCATGGGCAACAACCCCATGGTCGGTGCCACCGTCGCTTGCGCTGTCGCCGTCGAGGAGGCCCTCAAGGCCTAATCGCGCCCGCGCGATGCTCATATAGTTGAGCTTTGGAGCCGCTATCCACCCGGGTAGCGGCTCTTTTTGTTTGCGCTGTCGCAGGGTAGCTAATGCCGATATATCAGTTGGGGCGAAATACAAGATGTGATGAGATGGAGCGTCAGAGCGCCCATGACGCCCACCTGCCATATTTGCCTTTTACCGATTTGCCGAGTCTTTGCGGCCCCATTGCCGATCACCCGTGCGACAATGCGCCGGACGAGAAAGGAATCCGATGGAATCGACTGATGTACTGGTAATTGGATCTGGCATTGCGGGCCTTTGCGCCGCCATCGAAGCGGCACGCACGGGTGCAACCGTCACTGTGGCAAGCGCCGGCAAGACCATGAGTGGATCGAGCTTCTTCCCGGGTACCTGGGGCCTCGGCCTCATCGGTCCCGTCGACGAAGACGATGAACAGGACCTCATCGACACCATCCAGACCGTCGGCGGCGGCGTTGCCGACCCCGAACTCGTCCAGACGTTTGTCCACGGCATTCCCCAAGCGATTGACTGGCTCGAGCAAGACCTGGGCGTTGAGCTACAGCGTCCGCAAAGCGCCGAGAGTGCTCAGCAAAAGCAGTTTATCCCCTGCTTTGATCACAAGACGCGCATGTGGCGCGGCCTCACCCGCAAGCCCCTTGAGGACGCTCTGACGACCAGGATCGAGTCGCTCGGCATTCGCCTGCTCCCCCGCCATGAGCTTATTGACCTTGTTGAAGACACGAACGGCAGAGTAACCGGAACCGTGCTCTACGACCTCACCAAAAATCGAATCGTGCCCTTTGCTGCCAAGGCCACGATCATCGCAGCCGGTGGCACTGGCGGCCTGTTCGAGCGCAGCCTTACGTCGGCTGATGTGCTCAGCTCCTCGCAGGCCATCGCACTCGCGCACGGCGCAACACTTACTAATATAGAGTTCATGCAGATGATGCCCGGCTTCATCGAGCCCAGGCGTAACTTGGTCTTCAACGAGAAAACCTGGCGCTACGTACATGTAGACCAGCCGGTAGATATTGCCGACGACAAGCTGGACGACCTGCTCGAGCAGCGCTCTGGATATGGTCCCTTCACGTCACGCTTGACCTCCCGCGCTATCGATCTCGTCATTGATCAGGCAGGTGCCGAAGGCCTGGCACTCCACTACGACTTCCCCCGCGAGGACGTCCCCGAGTTTGTGCAGACCTTTGCTACCTGGCTACAAGACGAGCACGGCATCGCGCCGACCGACGAGATGCGTGTGGCGATGTATGCCCACGCTGCCAACGGTGGCATCAAAATCGACAAGACCGCGTACACGGGCGTTGAGGGCCTCTATGCCTGCGGCGAGACGACAGGCGGCATGCACGGCGCCGATCGCATCGGCGGTCTATCGAGCGCCAACGGCATCGTGTTTGGGCGCATCGCGGGCGCGTCGGCGGCGGCAGCAGCGCAGAATTCACCTAAGGTGGCCCCGAAGGCGGATATCGCCCTCCCACAGTACGGCATTGCCACAACAGACGCCGAACGCCTGACACGCAGCCTTAAGCCCACGATGAGTACCTACTGCATGATCAATAGGACCGAAGCGGGCCTGTCCAAGGCCCTGCAACAGCTTGAAAGCCTGCAAGAGGAAGCTACGGCTCTAAATAAACCACATGCCAACGACAGTGAAATCGCTGCCCTCGCCCGCCTACAGTCGCAGATTCAGCTGGCAACGGAAATGGTCAAAGCCATGCGCGAGCGATCCGAAAGCCTCGGATCGCACTATCGAGCGGACTAAATCGATTCTCACCTTGAGTTTGATCACAATTTCTCAACATGTATCGAGCCCCGTAAACATGATTCCCCTAAGGAGAACACGCTATGGGGCTTTAGTCGTTTTTCCCTAAGGGAATCACGGTGCAGATTCCTCAGCTCCGCGCCCTTTCGGGTTCGACCCCATGCGTGGTCAACAAAAAACGACCAGCCTGAGCCAGTCGCTTTAACAATCTTTGGGTGGGCCGTCAGGGGGTCAGCCTGCTGCGCAGGCGGTCGCTGCGGCGCTTCGCGCCTTGCGCGCTGCGCTGGCAAATGCTTACGCATTTCCTCAGCTCCGCGCCCCGACGGGTTCGACCCCATGTGAGGTTAACAAAAAAGCGACCAGCCTAAGCCAGTCGCTTTAACATGCTTTGGGTGGGCCGTCAGGGGGTCGAACCCTGGACCTTGGGATTAAGAGTCCCCTGCTCTACCAACTGAGCTAACGACCCAAAGCTAAAGTCCGTTGTGGCGGACTTTAGAGGAGATATCGCGTGGTGGGCCGTCAGGGGGTCGAACCCTGGACCTTGGGATTAAGAGTCCCCTGCTCTACCAACTGAGCTAACGACCCGATATCAACACGAAGCAAGAACTGGGGTGGGTAAAGGGACTCGAACCCTCGACCTACGGGACCACAACCCGTCGCTCTAGCCAACTGAGCTACACCCACCGTGTCCTGTGCGCTTCGCGCTCGACTATTATTGCAAGGAACGCCACGCGATGCAAGCCCCAATTTTCAAGAATTTTGAAAAGAGTTTTTCGAGACCATTTCGAGCAAATCCCACCGGTTTCATGGGAGTAAACTTGCCCCACTGCAAATCCTCGAAAGGACCGTCATGAAAGAACTCTCCAACCGCACGGCAAGATTTACCGATTCGGTCATCCGCCGCATGACACGCATCTCCAATAAGTATGGCGCTGTCAATCTCTCGCAGGGCTTCCCTGACTTCGATCCCCCAGCGCAGCTGCTCGATAGCCTCAGCGCCATCGCCAGCGACCCCAAGCCGCTCTATCACCAGTACTCCATCACCTGGGGCTCCCAGGCCATGCGCGAGGCGCTCGCCGCCAAACAGGAGCACTTTATGGGCATGCCGGTGAACCCCAACCAGAATATCGTGGTCACCTGCGGCTCCACCGAGGCCATGATGGCCGCCATGATGACGGTCACAAACCCCGGAGACAAGGTCGTCATCTTCTCGCCGTTCTACGAGAACTACGGCGCCGACACGATCCTTTCGGGCGCCGAGCCCATCTACGTGCCGCTCAACCCGCCCACATTCGACTTTGACCGCGAGACACTCGAGGCGGCCTTCCGCGACAACGACCCCAAGGCCATCGTCCTGTGCAACCCTTCCAACCCCTGCGGCAAGGTCTTTACGCGCGAGGAGCTCACCTTTATCGCCGACCTCTGCAAAAAGTACGACGCCTACTGCATTACCGACGAGGTATACGAGCACATCGTCTACGCGCCCCACGAGCACGTCTATATGGCCACGCTGCCCGGCATGTTCGAGCGCACCATCAGCTGCAGTTCGCTGTCTAAGACGTACTCCATCACCGGCTGGCGTTTGGGCTACACCATTGCCCCGGCCCAGATCACCGAGCGCATCAAGAAGGTCCACGACTTCCTCACCGTGGGCGCCGCCGCTCCCCTGCAAGAGGCCGTCGTTACCGCCCTCAATTTCGACGACAGCTATTACGATGAGGTCCTCGACCTCTATACCGCCAAACGCGACCTGTTCTGCCAGGGACTCGACAGCATCGGTCTTGAGCATAACGTGCCGCAGGGCGCCTACTACGTCATGATGGACATCTCAGAGTTTGGCTATGACAGCGACCTCGAGTTCTGTGAAGACCTCGCGTCTAAAGTGGGTGTGGGCGCCGTGCCCGGCTCGAGCTTCTTCCGCGAGCCCGTCAACCATCTGATTCGTTTCCACTTTGCCAAGCGAGACGAGACGCTTAACGCGGCGCTGGAGAACCTCAAGTCGCTACGTGATAAAATCAAGCCGCGCGGGTAAGAACGGCCCGGCAACTAAAGCAACCAAAGAAGCCTCGCACCGCCCGCCGCGCTGCGAGACTTCTTTTTATAGCGCTTTCTTAAATGGTTTAGAGCTCTATACTTTGGTCATGGAGCAACTCGTCCCAGAGAGAGGAATACTATGGCAGAGCAGCAGCTTATCGGAGCGCTCGAGGCTGGCGGCACCAAGATGGTCTGCGCCACGGGCTATGCAGACGGTACGGTCCTGGAGCGCGAGCAGATCGCGACCACGACCCCGCAGGAGACCGTTGAGGCCGTCAATGCATGGTTTGCGAACAAGGGCATCGCCGCGCTGGGCATCGGCGCCTTTGGACCCACCGCAGTCAACCCTGCCTCGCCCCAATACGGCAAGATCCTGGAGACGCCCAAGACGGCATGGCGCTACTTCGACCTGCTGGGCACCATCCAAAACGAGCTCAATATTCCCTGCGGCTACGACACCGACGTCAACGTTGCCTGCTTGGGCGAGGTCACCTTTGGTTGCGCCCAGGGCCTCACGGACGTGGTCTACCTGACCATCGGCACCGGTGTGGGCGCCGGCGTGCTCTCGGGCGGTAAGCTCGTACACGGCATGATGCACCCCGAGGCCGGCCACATCCTGGTCACGCGCGACCCGCGCGACACCATCGGCGAGCATAGCGCTTGCCCCTTCCATGACAACTGCCTCGAGGGCCTCATCGCCGGCCCCGGCGTTAAAAAGCGCTGGGATGGCAAGAGCGCCGGAGACATGGCCGATGACCCAGAGGCCATGGACCTGCTCGCAGGCTATCTAGCACAGGCGCTCATGACCTACACGCTGTGCTACGCGCCGCAAAAGATCATCATCGGCGGCGGTGTGGCCGACCACACCCCCATCGTGCCGCTCGCACGCAAAAAGTGTGCCGAGATGCTCAACGGCTATATCGTCACGCCCGAGGTCAACGACATCGATAACTACATCGTCAACAACAGCCTCGAGGGCAAGCAGGGCATTATGGGCTGCCTGGCCCTGGGCGCACAGGCGCTTCAGTAGCAGACGCACCCACAGGGCGTGGCGCGCCCGGCAAATCCAACCTACGGAACGACGCCACCACGCCTCATATAAGCCCTCAAATAAAAAAGGCCGCCTAGGACCAAACAATACGTCCTAGGCGGCCTTTTTAGCGCACATCAGCGACCGTAAGAGATATCGGAGCACAACGCCCGTTGCCGCTCCACAGCAGTCGATCATCACATCGGTGATCATGCCGGCGCGTCCCGGCACAAAGAGCTGAATCGTCTCGTCGATCGAGGGAATCAGCAGCAGGAACACCGCCGTGGGCAGCAGCACGTCAAAGGTGCGCCGGCCCTCAAAATCAAAGGCGTGCGTTGCCAAGATGCCGAGCACCATATACTCGGTAAAATGCGCGCACTTGCGAACAACAAAGTTGGTCACCCATTCATATGGAAGTCCCACGCTGTGCAGGAAACCGCGGATAGCTTCCATGACCGTTAGGCTCAGCGAGCCCGACCCCGAGCCGGGAACCAGCGAATTGCCCCAGATCAAGAGCGCCATCAGGCAGGTTACAACCGCCCATTTTCGATTGATCTTAACCATGCAGAAGTTATGCCTCCGCGCGGAGCGGCGCGAAGCTGGCGGTACCGCCCTCGATAACGCTCAGATAGGCACGGCCCGTACGCTTGGCGGTTGAGGACTGCAGGCGCTCGATCTCTTCCTCGAGGATCTGATTGACGCGCTCGTGACGACGGTTTTCCATAATGCCGGCGGCAATAGCCTCGGCCCGCTCGATGCTCTCGCGCGAGATACGGGCAGTATCCTCGGGGAACACAGCGCTGTGACGGCCGACATAGGCGGGGGCAGCAGGCTGAGGGGCAGCGACGGGAGCGGGGGCTGCAACAGGAGCAGGCTCGTCAATCTCATCCAGAATCGCGGTGGCGGCGGCCCACATGTCCTCGTGGCCCGAGTAATCGGCCATGGGAACATCAACCTCGAGCGAGGCATCCGGAAGGTCGCCGGTGTCGATGCGATCTTGGGCATCAATCGATGCGGTGATGGCTGCAGGCTCATCGAGGTCATCGAGATCGATATCCGCGGCACCGGAGATGATAGGCATGCTGGCGAGGTTTACATTGTACGGCGCAGCCTCAGCCGCCTGCTGCTGGGCAGGAGCGCCCCACAGCGAGCTTTCGGCGGCACGGCGGGCGGCAACGGCCTCCTCGTCCGCGGCCATGGCTTCATCAACGTACGAATTGTCGGCAGAAGCGTTCGCGTCCGCCGAGGTAGCGCTGTAGGCGTTATTGGCTGCCGCGTTGGCGACGAGTGCCACGAAAGCCGCCGTGCTGCCCGCAGGGGCGGCCTGGGAGCCAGACACGGCGCGTGCCGCGGCGGCGATGTCGTCGCGATTGAAGGAGCCGGTCTGCCCGCCGTTGGTGAGCTCGTCGATGGCGACTTGATAGACGTCGCGCGAGTGTGCAGGGTCGCAGCTCACTGGCGAATCGTCGTCGAGCATACTGTCGATCATGGACCAGGCCTCGTCCTCGTCCATAGCATCTGCGGCTCGAGCGATGGTAGGGACACCATCATCGGCATGACGGCGCTGGAACGCACCGGTCAGGCCGGAAAGGAATGCCGAGGTAGACTGCTCCGCCTGAGCCTGAGAAGCAGAAGCCGCAGCGTAAGGAGTCGCATCCTGCTGCTGAGCTGGAATCGAGGCGGTCTTGAACTCGCTTTGATGCTGATTGAGATTGGCGGCACCGCCCATGGCATCGGGCTGGAACAGACGCTCTTCACGCTGCGCACGATACTCGGAGATACCCAGCGAGGCGGCATAGATACCCACGCCCGCCACCGCGCCCACGGCGAAGGGAACCGCACCCGCCACGACCGTCTCGTTCACAGACGAAAACGGCAGCGTCGCGGCATACATAACCACGGGAGCGGCAAGGCCGATCCCGCACGAAAGTCCGGCAAGGACTGCTCGTTGTGTTGCATCAGAAGAAGCCATGAGCTCTCCCCATCTTCCAGCACCCAAATCGCATCATTCAGTTGGCTGCGCGAGAGAAGATGAAGCGGGGCTATGCCCCAAAGCAACGGTATATGGTTCGTTTCATCTGCGTTTTCCGTCGCGAAGCTTAAAAGCTATTATGCGAAACCGCCCTGTCGATTGCAAGCGACGATGTCGGATTGAAACGGGAAACCTGCTGCTTGCCAGTCTTATGGTCAAAAATAAGCGCGGAGCGGCGATATGGAAAAGGGCCGAGGCTCAAAGCCCCGACCCTTTATCGCATTGATGACTATCGCTGCGCGTGGATGACAACCTAGAACGTCTGCTCGTAGTCGCTGTGCTTTTTGGCCGAACGCACCAGGAACTCCTGGTTGGTGTTGGTGCCCTTAAGACCCTTGATAAACGACGCGGCTGCGCGCTCGGTGTTGTTCATGCCGGCAAGAATGCGACGCAGACCAAAGACAAACGGACGCATCTGCTCGTCGACCAACAGGTCTTCGTTGCGCGTACCGGAGGCAACGGGGTCGATAGCCGGGAAGATGCGGCGGTCGGCCAGGTCGCGGTCGAGCTTAAGCTCCATGTTGCCGGTACCCTTGAACTCCTCGAAGATGACCTCGTCCATCTTGGAACCGGTGTCGATGAGGGCAGAGGCCAGGATGGTGAGCGAGCCACCGTTCTCGATATTACGGGCTGCGCCCAGGAAGCGCTTGGGAGGATACAGGGCCGCCGAATCGACGCCGCCCGAAAGGATGCGGCCCGAGGCGGGCGCCGCCAAGTTGTAGGCGCGGGCAAGACGCGTAATGGAGTCGAGCACCACCACGACATCGCCGCCCAGCTCCACGATGCGCTTGGCGCGCTCGATGACGAGCTCTGCCACACGAGTGTGGTTGTCGGCGGGCATATCGAAGGTCGACGCCACAACCTCGCCCTTGATGGAACGCTGCATATCGGTGACCTCTTCGGGGCGCTCGTCGACGAGCAGGCAGATGAGGTGCACCTCGGGGTTGTTAATCGAGATTGACTGACAAATCTTCTTGAGGATCGTGGTCTTGCCTGCCTTGGGCGGGGACACAATCAGGCCACGCTGACCCTTGCCGATCGGCGACACGATGTCGATGACGCGACCGGTAATGGAGTCCTTGCCGTGCTCCATGCGCAGCGGCTCGTTGGGATAGACCGGGGTGAGGTCGCCGAACTTGGGACGGTTGCGAATCTGCTCGGGGTCCAGACCGTTGACGGTCGTGATTTTGGCGAGGCCGGCGCGCTTGTCACCGCCGCGCGAAGGACGCAGCGAGCCCTCGATGACGTCGCCCGTGCGCAGGCGCGCGGAGCGGATGAGGTAGGCGGGCACGAAGGCGTCGTCGTTGGACTTCATGTAGCCATGGGCGTGGATGATGCCGGAGCTGTCCGGGCGAATCTGCAGAATGCCCTTGATATCGCGGAAGCCCTCGGCCTTCGCAGCGGTGACGTAGATCTCTTCGACGAGCTCGGCTTTCTTCTTGCCGGTCGTCTCGATCTCGAACTCCTTGGCCTTCTCGCGCAGTTCGGCGACCTTCATGGCAGCGAGCTCCTCACGCGAAAGCGTGGGTTCGGTGGGGGCGGCGTTGCGCTCCTTGTTGCGCTGTTTGCGATCGCGCTGGCGGTTGCGGCGGTCGTTGTTGCGCTCGTCCTTGCGCTCGTTGCGCTCGTCGTTACGCTTGTGCTGGCGACGGTTGGGGCGAGCGTTGTCTTCGGCCTCGGCGGGCGCGGCGCCATCGGTTGCGGCGGCGTCGGCGTTAGCCACAGTATCATCGCTGGCCTCGGCCTTGGAATCGCCCTGCAGCTCGGCCTCGGCCTGCTGCTCGGACGCCTTGGCCTTAGCGGACTTCTTACGACCGCGCTTGGGCTTCTCAGACGCAGGCTGTTCGACGTCCTGGGGCTCGGCGGCGTCAGTCGATGCATCGGCGGTCGTCTCGGCGGAATCCTCGGACGCAACCTTCTTGGCAGCCTTAGCCTTGGACGTGCGCTTAGCAGCAGTGCGACGGCTGCGACCGGGACGGAGGTCGGCGGGCTCGACATCGGCGGGAGCGGCCTCGGAAGTCGTAGCATCCTGGACGGGCGCGTCGGCGGCGGTTGCAGACTCGGCGGTCGCCGCAGCATCCCGAGCGGCTGCAGCTGCGGCTGCGGCCTTCTCTGCCTCGACGAAGGCCTTGGGCTTGCGACCGCGACGGTACGGGCGCAAAGCCGGATCGACAACGGGAACTTCGCTGGCCTCGACAGGCGCAGCGAGCTCAACAGGCGATGTGCCCTCCCCTGCCGCGGAACGGACCGAAGCCTCAGTGAGCTCGGGGGTTACCTGATCGGCAACCTGCTCGGCCTTAGCAGCCGTGCGACGGCGTGTGCGCGGTACCGGCTTCTCGGTCGGCTGGTCGGCGACAGGGGTCTCGGTGGCGGCAGGCGTCTCGGGCACAGACGGAGCTGCAAGCTCGGTCAGAGCCGCAGCCTCGCGCTCGGCAGCACGACGGCGGGCGCGCACCACCTGAGCCTCGCTAATCTGCGCCAACGCACGTGCCTGCGCGACCTCATCGGAAATCGGCGCCGAGGAGTCAGCTGCAACGGTGCGCTTGACGCGCGTCATGCGCGTGGTACGGCGCTTGGGCTTGGTGACCTCCTCGCCGTCAGCGACAGGCTTGGCCGCGCGGCGCGTGCGCTTGGGCTTTGCCGGAACAGCCTTCTCACCAGTTGCAGGCACGGCCTTCTCAGCCGTTGCAGGCGTAGGCGTCTCAGGAGCCGAGGCTTGCGCGGGCGCCGCGACCTGGTCCGACGCAACCGGTGCAGCGGGAGCGGCCTGCGTCGTCGTTATTTCGTTTTCTTGCTGTTGATCAGACACAGTGTTTGCTCAACTTTCTTTTCAAGCCCTGTGATCACATGCTCCCTGCATAAACCTTCAGGGCGGCTAAACAGTCTAGCTCCGTCAAATACCGACGGACATCATTGATCTGTATCGAGATATTTGCGTCATATACGCAACGTTAGTGTAACACAACAGCCGTCACCTGCAACTTAGTCATTGGGGACGTTCTTAAACGACTATTCAAAAGGGACACTCTTTGGTTTACCGCCCACAAATCTGACTGCCTCCGCCAAAACTATGACGGTTTACTACGATGAATCGCTCAACCGCGACCACTCCGAAACTTGTTGAACTAAAACCGCAGGTAGATGCCTTGCACTTTTTAGCGAAAAGCCGGCGTGGTTGGCATTTCTCAATTCATCGTAGTAAACCGGCATAGTTTCGTATTTCCAGCAGCCCCAAATTCGTCAATACGCCGGCGTTTATGCAAAAAGCCCGACCTCCGCATGGAGATCGGGCTTATAGGGCTCAGCAAAGCCGAACCTACACGGTCAAATGACCCGTAGCTTACATCTGCTCGGGAGCGGAGACACCAACAAGGGTGAGCACCAGGGCGAGCGTCACGCGGACGGCGTCGCAAGCGGCCAGACGGGCGCGCGAAAGCTCAGGGTCGACGGGACGGCCCTCGCTCGGCAGCACCTGGCAGGCAGCGTAGAAGCTGTGGAAGTCGCCGGCGAGTTCCTCGGCAAAGTGCGTCAGACGGAACGGGGCGCGGTCGCGAGCGCAGCTGGCGATGAGGTCGGTGAGCTCGTTGAGCTTACGCGAAAGGGCAAGCTCGGTAGGGTCGGTCAGCAGCGAGTAATCGACGTTCTCACCGATGGCCTTGGCGGCAACGGCCTTCATGCCCATCTCGTCAGCCTGCTCAGGCGTTACGTCAGCGGCACGGCGCAGGATGGAGCACACGCGGGCGTGAGCATACTGCACGTAATAGACCGGGTTGGAGTTGTCGCGCTTCTTAACGGCCTCAATATCGAAGTCGACCATCTGGTTGGAGCTCTTGGAGATGAGCGTGTAACGAGCGGCGTCGGAGCCAACCTCGTCGACGAGCTCCTGCAGGGTCACCATGGTGCCCTTGCGCTTGGACATACGGACGGGCTTGCCGTTGCGCAGCAGGTTGACGAGCTGGCCCAGCAGAACCTCAAACTTGCCGGGATAGCCAAGAGCATCGCAGACGCAGCGGACGCGCTCGATGTAGCCGTGGTGGTCGGCACCCCAGATGTCGATGACGTGGTCGACGCGCTGGAACTTATCCCAGTGATAGGCAACGTCGGAGGCGAAGTAGGTGTACTCGCCGTCGGACTTGATCAGGACGCGGTCCTTGTCATCGCCCAGGTCGGTGGAGCGGAACCACAGGGCACCGTCCTTGGTGTAGAGGTAGCCCATCTTGTCGAGCTTCTCAAAAGCGCGGTCGACGGCGGAGGTGCCGGCGGTCTCGCCCTCGGTGTCCTTCACATACAGCGAGCGCTCGGAGAACCAACGATCGAAGTCGCAATTGACAGCGTGGCAGAGGTCGCGCATGTTGTCGACCATCTTTACATAGCCGCGCTCGCGGAAGCTCTCCATGCGCTTCTGCGGATCGGCGTTGACCCACTTATCGCCGTCGGTGCGCCAGAACTCGGCAGCCTCGTCGATAATGTAGTCGCCGCCATAGGAGTCCTTGCCCAGAGTCTCGGCAAAGTTGTCCTGGTACGGATGGGTCTCGGGATGCTCGTCGTTCTCGTCGGCAACGAAGGCGTCGCGGTCGGCGATCAGCAGCTTGTGAGCCTCATCGATATCCACGCCCTGCTCGGCGATGATGTCGGCAAGCTGCATATAGCGCGTGCTGATGGAGTTGCCGAAGGTGTTCATCTGAGAGCCGTGGTCGTTGATGTAGAACTCACGCTGGATGTCGTAACCGGCGTGATCCATAACGCGGCAGAGCGAGTCGCCCAGCGCGGCCCAGCGGCCGTGGCCGATGTGCATGGGGCCGACGGGGTTGGCGGAAACAAACTCGACCTGGGTCTTCAGGCCACCACCGACGTTGGACTTAGCGAAGTCCATACCCTTCTCGCGAGCCTCGCCAAAGATGGCATTCTTGACGGCAACGGAGAGGTAGAAGTTGATGAAGCCGGGGCCTGCGATCTCGACCTTCTCGATCGCGGGGTCCTCGGGCATATGGGCAACGATGGCCTCGGCGATCTTGCGCGGGGCGCAGTGGGCCAGCTTGGCGGACTTCAGGGCCATGGTAGAGGTCCACTCGCCATGAGAAGTGTCAGCCGGTCGCTCGATAGCGCAATCGTCAAGTTCAAATGCGGAAAGGTCGCCGGCCTCCTGGGCCGCAGCAAGCGCAGCGCGTACCAGCTCTTCAATCTTCTCGGGCATAGATCCTCCTTGTGTTAAAGCCCCCGAGCTCTTGGTCACTCGTAGGGCAAAAGCCAGAGTTTGTAGCACTCTATCACAAGCGACGGGCACTGTCGCAGGGTAAAGCTAATAGATATTGCATATGCACAAAAATGACTACAGCTTGTATGGAGTCACTCAAAGATGCCGGTCTGCCTGCAGATTATGCAGGCGTTGAAAATGCATAAAGGTGTGAATGAGCTGCGTCTGTTATCGAATACTCTTACCTATCAGAGTTGTGTGCTTTTCCTGCATAAAGTACGGGTTTGCGCACGTCAGCGTGTTATTCTAGACATACGTAAATTCGTATAAGTTGGAGGTAGCATGTTCTCAATCGGTCAACACGTCATTCATCCGGGCCAGGGAGTCTGCACCGTCGTCGGTTTTAGGGACGACACACCGCAGCCCATGCTGCTGCTCGAGACCAAGCAGGGACATGCGCAGACGATCCTCATGTACCCCGTGGCGCAGGCCGACCGTCTGCACGCCGCCATCTCTCAGCAAGATGCCGAGCACCTGCTGAGCCACTATGACGAGCTGGAGTGCGACACCTTTACCGAGCGCAACAGCTCGCTTGAGGAGACACACTTTAAGCAGCAGCTCAAGCTGGGCGCGCCCGAGACGGTCCGCGTGGCAAAGACCATGATGCACCGCATTCGCCAGGCCGAGGAAGCTGATAAAAAACCCAGCTCCTACTACATGCGCGTACTCAAGGAGGCCAAACGCCGCTCCATCGAGGAGTTCGCCGTGGCCTTGGGCGTCACCGAGGAGGCCGCCGAAGCCCGCCTAGCCCAAGCCGCCCTCAACTAACCCATCCGCGCCAAAAACCACCACAAAGGGAACAGGCACCTTTGTGGTGGTTTTCTTGTTCTAGTAGTATTCATTCTTATCGATACCCACGAGCACAAGGAGTCTCTTATGGCAGAGCCGCTTACCGCCGGAATCACCCGCGACCGCGCGTTCGAACTGCTCAATGAGCACAACAAGGACCCGTTCCATATCACCCATGGCGAGACGGTCGAGGGCACTATGCGCTACTTTGCGCGCGAGTTCGACCCCGAGAACGAGGAGTTTTGGGGCATCGTCGGTCTGCTGCACGACCTGGATTGGGAGGAGCATGAGGACGACCCCATTAACCACACCATCTATGCTGCCGAGATTCTTGAGGGCGAAGGTGCGTCTCCCGAGCTCATTCGCGCCATCCAGACGCACACGTCGGACTTCAACACCTCACTACCCAAGCCCGAGCTGCAGATGGAAAAGATCCTGTTTGCCTGCGATGAGCTCACCGGCCTGATCGGCGCTGCCGTCATCATGCGCCCGAGCAAGAGCGTTATGGACTTTACGACTAAGTCGCTCAAGAAGAAGTTCAAGGACAAACGCTTTGCCGCCGGCTGCTCGCGCGACGTGATTTCGCAGGGCGCCGAGATGTTGGGCTGGGAGCTCCCCGAGCTCTTTGACCGCACCATCGCGGCCATGCAGTCCTTCGCCCCCGACCGAGATACCTTCCAGGCCTAACCGTCAACGCCACCTAAAACCACCACAAAGGGGACAGGCACCTTTGTGGTGGTTTTTGTTTGCGCGGGCGTTAGGGACGGACCTGGCCGGTGCCGCGGAGCTTGTATTTGTAGGTGGTGAGGGCCTCGGCGGCAAAGGGGCCACGGGCGTGGAGTTTTTGGGTCGAGATGCCGATCTCGGCACCCAGGCCAAACTCGCCGCCGTCAGTGAAGCGAGTGCTGGCGTTGGAGTACACGGCCGAGGCATCGACAGCATCGAGGAAGCGCTCGCAAGCATCCGTATCCTCGGCAACGATGGCCTCGGAGTGCATCGTGCCGTAGCGGTTGATGTGTGCGATGGCCTCGTCCTCGTTTGCCACGACCTTCACGCTCATCTCGAGCGCCAGGTACTCGCGACCCCAGTCCTCCTCAGTCGCGGCGACGTAGTCATCGCCCTCCACAAGCCCGGCATCGGCGCATGCGGCGCAGGTTGCCTCGTCGCCGTGAATCAGCACGCCGTGGTCATGCAGCACGGTCATGACCGCGGGCAAAAACGCATCGGCCACAGCACGGTCGACCAGCAGCGACTCGGCGGCATTGCACACGCCTACGCGCTGGGTCTTGGCATTAACGATAATGTTGAGCGCCTTATCAAAGTCGGCGGATTCATGCACGTAGATGTGGCAGTTGCCAGTGCCCGTCTCGATCACCGGCACAAGCGACTCGCGCACGCAGCGCTGAATCAGGCCTGCACCGCCGCGCGGAATGAGTACGTCGACAATGCCGCGGAGCTTCATGAGCTCGCCGGTGGCCTCGCGGTCGGTGGACTCGATCATCGACACGGCCTCGCGCGGGAAGCCCTTGGCCTCGAGCGCATCGGCCAGCAGCTCGGCGATCATGGCACACGAGTGATAAGCCAGCGAGCCGCCGCGCAGAATGCAGGCGTTGCCGGTACGGATGCAGATGCCTGCGGCGTCGGCCGTCACGTTGGGGCGCGCCTCGTAGACCATAGCGACCAGGCCCAACGGCACACTCACACGGGTCAGGTCCACGCCGCTTGCAAGCACGCGGTGGTCGAGCACGCGGCCCACGGGATCGGGCAGCTCGGCGAGCTTTTCCAGGCCGGCGGCCATGCCCTCGACGCGCTCGGGCGTCAGCAGCAGACGGTCGAGCAGACCGGCCGAAGTGCCCGCATCGCGCGCGGCGGACATATCGAGCTCGTTAGCGGCAACGATGGAGTCGACACCGTTGCGCAGTGCCGCGGCCATGGCGCGCACGGCCTCCTGACGCTGCTCATCGCTCGCCGTGGCAAGCGAGGCCGACGCTGCCTTGGCGGCAACGGCAAGATCGTGGACATACGTGGCTATATCGACCGACATGGACGGCCCTTTCTCCTAGAAGTTTGCAACCATGGTAGCCGATTTGCGCATGGCCTCGCCCGCGGCGGTAGAATTGGTCAACCCGAAACACCGCAACGAACGGAAGACTCACATGGCCCTCATCACTTCGTACCACGTCCCCGGCCTTTATGTCGAGGACCACAGCATCGACGTCCCCCTTGACTGGCGCGGCCTGGAGCCGATGCTCCTGGCCGTCGGCAGCACCATGCGCCGCGGCGCTATGCCGGCACCAATCGCCGGCGCGCCCGAGAGCATCAAACTCTTCTACCGCGTGGTTTGCGCGCCCGACCGCATCAACGACGATCTGCCGTTGCTCCTGTTTTTGCAGGGCGGCCCCGGCGGCGAGAGCCCGCGTCCGCTGTCGCCCACAAGCGACGGCTGGATCGAGGAGGCCATCAAGCACTTCCGCGTCGTCCTGCCCGACCAGCGCGGCACCGGGCGCAGCAGCTGTGTAGACGGGCGCACGATTGCCGCACTGGGCGAGCGCGCGACGGCGACCGGCTCCGATGCCGCACGCTCGCAGGCTGACTTCCTCAAGCGCCACCTCGCCAGCTCCATCGTGCGCGATTTTGAGTACCTGCGCCTGGTGGGCTTTGGCGGCAAGCCGTGGGTCACGCTCGGCCAAAGCTACGGCGGTTTTTTGACGCTGAGCTACCTGTCGCTCTTCCCCGAGGGCGTGGCGGCGAGCTTTACCTGCGGCGGAATCCCCCACGTGCCGGCGAGCGCAAGCGAGGTCTACGCGCACACCTTCCCGCGTATGGCCGCCAAGACGCAGCAGTATTATGACCGCTATCCCGCTGACGTCGAGCGCGTGGCAGCCCTGGCCGATGCGCTCGAGGCCCAGAAGCCCGTGCTGCCCGACGGCTCGCCGATGACGGTCGAGCGCCTACAGCTCATGGGCAGCGACTTTGGCATGAAGCCGAGCTTTGAGCGCATGCATTGGATTATCGATCACGCGTTTGTTACTGGCGACGGTACGCTTAGCTGCGGCTCCTCGGTATCCGACAGCTTTTTGATGCGCGCCTTCGAGCGCACCAGCACGCGTACAAACCCGCTGTACTGGACGCTGCAGGAGTTTATCTACGCCGACGGCGACACCATGCCCATTCGCTGGGCCGCAGCAGAGGAGAAGGCCCATCGTGCCGAGTTCGACACACTCGCGCGCCCGCTCATGTTTACCGGCGAGGCCATGTTCCCGTGGATGTTTGAGCAGATGCCCGAGCTTATGCCGTTTAAGCCCGCCATGGACCTGCTGATGGAAGACACCAGCTGGGACAAGATCTACGACCCGCAGCGCCTAGCCTGCAACGAGGTGCCACTCCAGGCCGCGGTGTATTTCGACGATATGTACGTCGATTCGGGCATGCAGCTCGATACGCTCAGCCGCGTGGGCAACTCGCATGCCTGGGTGACCAACGAGTTCGAGCGCGACGGCCTGCACGGCAGCGTGGTGTTCAAGCACCTCTTCGACGAAGCGCTCAACCGCGGAGACCTGCGCCGGATCTTCTAGCTAAGGAGTGTCCCAAAGTGCCGGCACATAAGGAACGTCCCCAAGTGCCGGCACGAGAAAGACAGCGCTGCGGGAAACGATCCGCAGCGCTGTCTTTCTTTATGCAAATACGATCAAGTTATCCCTGTGTATCGCCGGCTTCTCGGCCAGGTTAGCGAGCAGGCGGTTGCTGGCAATCTGGTCTTGGCGGCGACCGGCAGCAAGTTCCAGCACGTCCGAATCGGCCTCGGCGATACCGCGGGCGACGACCATACCGCTCTGATCGCACACGTCGAGCACATCGCCCTCGGCAAACTGGCCATCGACCTCGCGAATACCCACCGCAAGCAAGGAAGAGCCACGGCTAACCAGCGCCTTCGCAGCACCATCATCAACCGTCACCGACCCATGTGCCTTGTCGCCCAGCGCGATCCACAGCTTGCGGGGTGCGATGTCCAGACGCTCCGCCGGCGGATCGAACAGCGTGCCCACGCTCTCGCCGCGGGCGAGGCGCACGAGCGCATCGGGCTCCTCGCCCGAGCAAATCACGCTCTGAATGCCCGCCGTCATCAGGATGCGGCTCGCGCGGATCTTGGTAATCATGCCGCCCGTGCCCACCGATGTGGAAGAATCGCCCGCCGAGGCAATAATCTTGGCATCGATCTTATGCACGACAGGAACAAACTCGGCCGTGGGGTCCTCATGCGGATTGGCAGTATAGAGACCATCGATGTCCGAGAGCGTCACGCACAGATCGGCAGATACCAGGCAGCTCACGAGCGCCGCCAGTGTGTCGTTGTCGCCAAACTTGATCTCGTCGACGGTAACGGTGTCGTTCTCGTTGACGACCGGCACCACGCCCAGCTCCACCAGACGCAGCAGGGCGTCGCGCGCGTGCAGGTAGGACGTGCGACGCGCCGTGTCGTGACGCGTGAGCAGCACGAGCGAGGTGAGCAGGTCGCGCGCATGGAACTCCTCGTCGTAGGCCGACGAGATGATGCACTGACCAGCCGAGGCGCAGGCCTGCAGGCTCGGAAGGTCGCCGACCGGCTTGCGGTCGAAGCCCAACACGGGATAGCCACAGGCAATAGCGCCCGAGCTCACCACGACCAGACGCCAGCCGAGCTTGCGCAGCGCTGCGGCTTGATCGGCAAGTCCGCCGATAAAGGCGCGGTTGACCTTGCCATCGGCGCCCACCACCGTGGACGAACCGATCTTTACCACCATCGTTTTATAAGAAGTCGTCATACGTCAAACCAATCAACTGTTCAGCGAACGGCCGAGCTGGCGGCCAAGGGAGCGTGACTCGCCCCTACCGCCCAAGGAATCATTTTGCCCAGGGGAAAGCCGAGGCCGCGGCCATGTTCTTGCGCACGAGCTCGTCGCGCACCTGAGCCAGGCCCTGCTCCATGCCCACCACATAGGTCTGCGGGTACAGGAAGCGCTTGAAAGCTGCGTCCAGATGATCGAGCGCCCAAACACAGCGCTCGCGCGCGTCCTGGATGCTCTCACGCGGAGCCACTGCACTGCCATCGCGCACGATCGGCACCAGCAGCTCGCGATACTCAAGCTCCGACACGTCGGTCACCAGGGCGGCATCATTCACGGCCACGAGGGTATTGCCGCGCGCGGCGCCCTCCCCCACCAGATGGTCCTCGTCGTAGATCATGTCGCAGACCGGGCCGCCAAAGCCGTCGTAATAACGGCGCACGCGCTGCACGCCCGGGATCGTGCGCTTGTAGGGCCTGTCTCTTATACACATCTGACGCT
>UQYA01000005.1 GCA_900545165.1 uncultured Collinsella sp. | reverse complement strand
GCGCAGGACTGTAGAGCAGCAAACTTAACCCGCCCCGGCCCCCGATGGCCCCAGACCGGCGGGATAGACCGGTTCAGATGGGGCTTTGATGCATGGGTGGTCTGTTGGTGGGCAAATGGGTATCATACTGTGGTTACTGCGTCGACTCTGTGATGCATGTTTGTACGTTCCCGGCGGTCGGTTTGCCAGAAGCGCCCCGCCGGTTGTTCCAGACCCGTTTCGAAGAAAGGAAACCACACTAACCTATGGCAGCTAAAAAATCATCTCCCTTGAAGATCATTCCGCTCGGTGGCCTTGACGGCATCGGCAAGAACATGACGGTCTTCGAGTGCGGCGACGACATGGTGCTCGTCGACGCCGGTCTCATGTTCCCGGATGACTCCCAGCCCGGTATCGACCTGGTGCTTCCTGACTACACCTATGTCCTGGAGAACGAGGAGAAGCTCCGCGGTATCGTCGTCACCCACGGCCACGAGGACCACACCGGTTCGCTTCCGTATCTGCTGCAGGACCTCAACAATAAGGTGCCCATCTTCTCGAGCAAGCTGACGCTTGGCTTTATCGAAGGCAAGCTTTCCGAGTTCCGCATCCGCGCACCCAAGTTCCGCGAGGTCAAGGGCGGCAGCCATGTCAACCTCGGCGGCATCTCACTCGACTTCTTCTCGATGACGCACTCCATCCCCGGCGCTCTGGGCGTGTTCATTCGCACCAACCAGGGCACCGTTATGCACACGGGCGACTTTAAGCTTGACCAGACGCCCATCGATGGTGTCACGCCCGACTATGCCGCTATCAGCCGCTTTGCCAAGCAGGGCATCGACCTGCTGCTTTCCGACTCTACCAACGCCACGGTTCCCGGCTTTACCAAGTCCGAGGCCGAGGTCGGTCCCAACTTGCTGCACGCCATCAAGAACGCCCCGGGTCGCGTGTTCGTCGCGTCGTTCTCGAGTCACATTCATCGTTTGCAGCAGATCTGCGATGCTGCCCGCAAGTGCGGCCGTAAGGTCGTTGTGACCGGTCGCTCCATGCTCACTAACACCCGCGTGGCGCGCGAGCTGGGCTACCTCAACATCGACGACGCCGATATTATCGATGCCTTCGATATCGATAACCTGCCCGACGACAAGATCGTCGTCATGTGCACCGGTTCGCAGGGCGAGCCGCTGTCGGCCCTGTCCCGTATGGCCAACGGCGAGCACAAGACGCTTTCCATCCACGAGGGCGATACCGTCATCCTCTCGGCAACTCCCGTTCCCGGCAACGAGAAAGCCGTTCAGCAGGTCGTCAACAGCTTGGCCAAGCTCGGCTGCGACGTGTGGGATAAGAACCGTGCTCTTGTCCACGTCTCGGGTCACGGCAGCCAGGAGGAGCTTAAGCTCCTGATGGCCATGGCCAAGCCCACGTACTTTATGCCGGTTCACGGTGAGGCCGTGCATCTGCGCGCCCATGCTCAGCTGGCCCGCAAGATGGGCATCAAGGATGATCACATCTTTATCCTCGATAACGGCGACACGCTCGAGATGCGCGGCGGTATCGTCAAGCGCGGTACGCCCGTCGAGTCCGGCGTCGTCTACGTCGACGGCCTTCGTATCGGCGATACCGACCCCATCGTCTTGCGCGATCGTCAGAAGCTCGCCAATGACGGTATGGTTACCGCTGTTGCCATCGTCTCGCTTAAACACAAGAAGATCGAGGCCATCGAGTTCTCGGGCCGCGGCGTCTCGTTTGCCATCGACGACCAGTTCTCTGAGGATGCCTCCGCGTCTATCATGAAGACGATCGAGAAGGGCAAGTTCAGCTTTACGAGCAGCGGTTCCGATGCTATTCGTAAGGCCGTGCGCGATTCGCTCTCTAACTTTATCTGGAGCCGTACGCGCACCCGTCCGATGATCATCCCGGTCGTCATGGAGGTTTAGTTTGGCGCGTGGATCTGCACAAAACGCCAAAGGCAATAAGGCCAATAATCAACCGGCATCTGCTAAGGGTGCCGGTTCCCATCTGCGTGCCAATAAGGGCCACGAGGCGGACTTCGACGATTTTGAGCCTTTGGTTGAGCCCTCGGCCAACCGTGATATCGCCGGCGTGGTCATCGCCGTTTTGGCGATTGCGTCCTTCATTGCCGTGATTTCGCCGGCGACCGCACCTGTTACGGCTGCGGTTGCCGGTTTCTACCACCTGGGCTTTGGTCTGGGCGCCTACGTGCTGCCGATCGTCATTTTGCTGTTTGCCGCCACGCTCTTTTTAGGCGAGGACTCGCCGCTCAACGTACGCTCTGTTGCGGGCGGCGCCGTGGTCTTTATCGCCGTCGTCTCCATTCTTTCGCTGATGGTGCCGGGTACGAGTGTTTCTTGTGACCTTATGTTCACGCCGCAAAATTTGTCCGCCTCGGGTGGCTACATCGGTGCGTTTATTGCGAGTGCGCTGCAGAATGACCTGGGTAAGCCTATCGCGATGGTAGTCCTGTTGGGCTTTATCGTCGTGGGCTTGGTCATCATCGGCTTTTCGGTTGGCGGCGTTTTGCGCTCTGCTCGCGACCGTGCGGCCGATTTTGTCGAGCGCCGTCGTGCCGATGTCAACGCCAGCCCGTGGGGTGACGACGAAGCCCTGTCGGTGCCCGGCGTTGCCCGTCCGCACCTGAGCATTCTTCGTCAAAAGGGCTCCGATGCTGTCGTGACCACGGTCATGGGCAACGATGTGGACCCGGTTTTGGACGATGACGACGAGGACGAGAATCCGTTTGTCGACGTGTCCGAGTCGGTTGAGGCTGAGCGCGCTAAGACGACGCTGCTGCCGCGCCGCCATGCCAAGAAGGGCAAGGCTGCGCCTAAGCTCAATACAAGCGAGCCCGACCCGTCTTGGTCCGATAGCGAGATTGAGCTCACCGAGGGCGATGACGAGGATGACGAGGCTCCGATTGAGACCGCAAAGACAACTTTGCTGCCGCGCCGCCATGCAAAGCGCGACCAGGTAACCGGTCAGCTTTCGATGGAAGACGACCCCGATAAGATCGACGAGTCCGAGCCGCCGTTTGCCGTGAATCCTGTCTCGGCAGCACCTCAGATCCCCGACTTCTTGAAGCATCCCAAGGTTGCCGATGCGTCTGCCTCGAGTGCTGTCGAATCGGCTGCGGCTAGCGATGGGGGAGCGGACGGCGGCGCCGCAGATAACGAGGGCGAAGAAGAGGACGGCCTCAAGCTTCCGCCGCTCGAGATCCTGCATGCCAACCCGCAGTCGGCGTCCTCCGCGTCTTCGGACAAGGAGCTGGAACAGACTGCCGAGTCACTGCAATCCACCTTGCTTGAGTTTGGCCGCAGTGCCCGCGTGGTCGGCTGGATCGCCGGCCCCACGGTTACGACCTTTAAGCTTCAGCCCGGCGAGGGCGAGCGCGTGAGTAAGATTTCGAGCCTCGAGGACGATATCGCGCTTTCGCTCGCTGCCCAGTCGGTGCGTATCTTTGCCCCGATCCCCGGCACCTCGCTCGTGGGCATCGAGATTCCCAACCGCAAGCGCCAGAACGTCAACCTGGGCGACGTGCTGCCCTATGTGAAGGGCGGTCCGCTCGAGCTCGCCATCGGCCGCGACGCCGAGGGCACGCCGGTCGTCGCCGACCTTGCCAAGATGCCCCACCTGTTGATTGCCGGTACCACGGGTTCCGGCAAGTCGGTCATGATCAACTCCATCATCACGACCCTGCTCATGCGCGCCCTTCCCGAGTACGTTCGCCTGATCATGGTCGACCCCAAGCGCGTCGAGCTTGCGGGCTATAACGGTCTGCCGCATCTTTACGTGCCTGTAGTGACCGAGCCCAAGCAGGCCGCGAGCGCTCTGCAATGGGCCGTGTCCGAGATGGAGCGTCGCCTGAAGGTCTTCGAGCGCCTTAACGTTCGTAAGATTTCGACCTATAACGAAAAGCAGGCCGCCGGCGAGTTTGAGCATTACGACAACCCGCCGCAAAAGATGCCCTACTTGGTCATCATCATTGACGAGCTCTCGGACCTGATGATGGTCGCCGGTAAGGATGTCGAGGCCTCGATCGTGCGTATTGCTCAGCTGGGCCGTGCCGCCGGTATCCACCTTATCGTGGCCACGCAGCGCCCGAGCTCCAACGTGGTGACGGGCCTCATTAAGGCCAACATCACCAACCGTATCGCCTTTAACGTTGCCACGGGCATCGACTCGCGCGTCATCATCGACCAGATGGGTGCCGAAAAGCTCACCGGTTTGGGCGACATGCTGTTCTCCAAGGTCGACTGGGGCAAGCCTCGCCGTATCCAGGGCTGCTTTGTCTCGGACGACGAAATCAACGAGATTGTCGAGTTCGTCAAGTCGCAGAGCGAGCCCGACTACCACGAGGAGATCCTGTCTGCCGTGGCGCCCGCTTCCATGTCCATGGCGGGTGGCGGCGGCATTGTCCGCACCGGAGTCGCCGAGCCGCAAGACGATGATCCGCTCATTTGGGAAGCCGCCCATATTGTGGTGGAATCGCAGCTTGGCTCCACATCTGGCCTGCAACGTCGTCTGAAGGTTGGCTATGCGCGTGCCGGGCGTATTATGGACATGCTGGAAGAAAAGGGTGTCGTCGGCCCGCCCGACGGTTCTAAGCCGCGCGAGGTCCTGTTGGACGAGGAGGGGCTTGCCGCGCTGGAGTCTGTCGACGCCGAGATGGCACGTGAAGATCGTGAGTTTGGAGGATTCTGATGGCTGCACGCTTTGGTGACATGCTGCTCGAGCAGCGTCGCCGAATGGGCCTTTCCATTCAGCAGGTCGCCAACACCATCAAAATCAGGCCGCAGATCATCGAGTTTTTCGAGACCGGTAACTTTGCTTCGATGCCGCCGCGCGGCTATGCGCAGGGCATGATTTCGAGCTATGCTCGCTTTTTGGGCCTCAATCCGCGCGAGGTCGTCAATGCCTACTTTGACGACCTGATGGCATACGAACGTGAGACGTCGCAGCAGGGCGGTCGTTTTCAGGACGCCGCCGGCTACGTCAATTCACGTTCCTCGGTCGATAACGGGCGCTTCCTGATGGTTCAGGGCGGTCGTTCGACCCGCTATGGACAGCGTCCTCAGCAGGCCGGTTATATTACCGAGACGGGTTCAGGCGAGGAGATTCGCTCACAGCGTGACCGGTTCCGCAGTACGCCGATGCCCGAGGACCGTGCACTTCCCGCTGCCCGCGGCGTGGCGCGTGACCCTCGTGCCGGCTACGGCGACGGCGGCTATTCTGATCGCGGTTACCGTGGTGTCTCCACCGGACGCTCTCGCGGTGGCTATGCGGATGCCGATACCACGCAGGTGACGCCGCGTCTTCGCTCTCAATCACAGCCGTATGGCCAGCGCTCTTCGGCTCCGCGTTCGGGCCAGCGTGGCTATCAAGGCCGCGGTGAACTTGCGCCCCGCTCGGGTCAGCGCAGCCTTCAGGGCCAGGGTGGCTATCGCGGCCGTTCCGATAGCAATCGTGGTCGTATGCCTCAGGGAGGCGGCCGCAACAGTTCCAGTCGTGGACGCGGCGGATCACGTGCTCCTCAAAACAACGGGCTCGATCCGCGTATCGTCTACGCCGGCATCGGTGCCGTGGCGTTGCTGTTGATTGTGCTCATCGTGGTGCTTCTGCGCGGCTGCGCATCTTCGGCGCCCGAGACCACGCCCGAGACGCCCACTGCCACCAAGACGACGACTAAGAAGTCTTCTAAGAAGACCGAAACGGTCGACGAGGATGAAGACACCGATGAGGCGACGGATGAGTCGACTGATTCGGACGCCACCAAGACGACGGCCAAGAAGGAAGAGAACGAGGTCACGAAGGTCAAGGTCTCCGTTGCCAAGGGAAAGACCGCGTGGATTGAGGTCAAGGTCGACGGAAAGTCGGTCTATGGCGCCCAGGCGACTGGCCCCTTTGAGCAGGAGTACACGCCCGAGTCCTCGATCGAGATCACCACGTCCAAGCCTTCCGATGTCACCGTTACCAAGAACGGCGAAAAGGTCCGTTACGATACCAAGACCTCGGGCGTGGCGCGTGTGACGATCACCGTTCCCAAGAAGGAGACGACTGATTCCGAGAATGGTGAAAGTTCTGATGGTACCGACACCACCGATGGTACCGACACCACCGACGGCACCGATGCCCAGTCCACGGATGGCGCCGATACCGCATCTGACGGTCAGACGCCCACCGATTCTACCGACTATTCGTACGATAGCTACTAAGCCGCTCGTACGCGAAAGGAAACATCATGGCTAAAGATTCCAGCTTCGACGTCGTGTCCGAGGTCAACATGCAAGAGGTCGACAACGCCTTCCAGCAGACCACGCGCGAGATTTCCCAGCGCTATGACCTTAAGGATTCCGGCGCCACGATCGAGCTTTCGAAGGGCGACAAGCTCTTTACGATCAACGCCCCGGCCGACTTTGTCTCCAAACAGATTATCGACGTGTTGAGCTCCAAGCTCATCAAGCGCGGCATCGACCTCAAGGCTGTCTCGTGGGATGCTCCGCAGGCGGCGTCGGGCGGCACCGTGCGCGTGCTCGGCCATATCGTCGAGGGTATCGACCAGGCGACCGCCAAGAAGATCAACAAGGACATCAAGGACCAAAAGCTCAAGGTCAAGGTGACCATCGAGGCCGATAAGCTGCGTGTTTCCTCTGCTTCGAAGGACGCGTTGCAGACCGTGATCCAGTTCCTGCGCGACCAGGACTACGGCCAGCCGCTGCAGTTCACCAACTACCGCTAATATCAATCGAAAGGACCGCTCTCCAACATGGATACACCTTTGGGCTCCGTGCTCTACATCACCCTCGGGTGCGCTAAGAACGAGGTTGACACCGACCGTATGCGTTCTCTTTTGACCGCCGCGGGCTACGAGGAGGCATTCGACCCGCAGGATGCCGATATCGCTATCGTCAATACTTGCTCGTTCCTCGCCTCCGCAACGTCCGAGAGCATCGAGACCACGCTCGAACTCGCCAACGAGGTTCAGGACGGTGTTCGTTCTTGCCCCATCGTTATGTGCGGTTGCGTGCCGTCGCGCTATGGCGATGACCTGCCTGACGAGTTGCCCGAGGTCGCTGCCTTTGTGAAGGCCGACGAGGAGGACGGCATCGTGGCGGTCATCGATGGCGTGCTGGGCGTCGAGCGCGAGATTGCTGCCTATATCCCGCAGGTCAAACGTACCGTCGAGGGTGCTGTCGCCTACGTCAAGATTTCCGATGGCTGCAACCGCTTCTGCAGCTTCTGCATGATCCCCTATATTCGCGGTCGCTATCATTCGCGCAATGCCGAGAGCATCATCTCCGAGGTGCGCGACCTGGTTGCCGGCGGTGTGCGCGAGATCGTGCTGATCGGCCAGGACACGGGCATCTGGGGTACCGACTTTGCCGACGAGGACGTCGCCGATGGCTCGCCGCGCAATCTGGCGCAGCTGCTGCGTGCCGTCGCCGAGGCCGTGCGCCCGCACAACGTCTGGGTCCGCGTGCTCTATCTGCAGCCTGAGGGCATGACTGACGAACTCATCGAGACGATTCGCGATACGCCCGAGGTGCTGCCCTATATCGATATCCCCGTGCAGCACTGCGACGCGCGCATTCTCAAGGCCATGCGTCGCTCCGGTTCGCGCCAGGAGCTCGAGGATCTGTTCCGCGACCTTCGCGAGCGCATCCCCGGCATCGTGATTCGTTCCACGGCCATGGTCGGCTTCCCGACCGAGACCGACGACGAGTTCCGCGACCTTATCGACTTTATGGACACCGTCGGCTTTGACTACACGAGCGTCTTTGCATACTCGCAGGAGGAGGGCAGCCTGGCCGCTAAGATGGAGGGTCAGGTCGATGAGGAGGTTAAGCTCGAGCGCGCCCAGGAGGCCATGGACCTGGCCGAGTCGCTCGGCTTTGCCGCCACCGCCGCCCATGTGGGCGAGCGCGCCCAGGTGATCGTCGACGGTATCGAAGAGACCGAGGACGGCGCCGAGCTGATCGGCCATGCCTGGTTCCAGGCGCCCGATTCCGATGGAGCGGTGCATCTGGACGCCAGCGAGGCGTCCGTGGGCGATATTCTGACTGTCGAGTTTACCGATAGCTTCTGCTATGAGCTTATCGGTCATGTTGTGGAGTAGGAGAGCGTCGTGGCAAACGAGAGCAATAAGGAACTGACGAGTGTCTGGACGCCCGCCAACATCGTGACGTGCGTTCGCATCGTCTTTATCCCGGTGTTCATGATCGTGTCGGCGCTTTCTCACACGAGTGTTGCCGGTACGGATTGGAGCACCTTCGACGGCCCGCTCGCCGCCGCTGCCTTCATTCTGTATGTGATCCTGTCGTTCACCGATAAGGTCGACGGTTATCTGGCGCGTTCGCGCAATGAGATCACCGACTTCGGTAAATTCTTGGACCCCATCGCCGATAAGCTGCTCGTGTTCTCGGCCCTGCTGCTGTTCTTGGATTTTGGCGCGGTGACCGTGTGGTCGGTGTTCATTATCCTGTTCCGTGAGCTTCTGGTGAGCGCCCTTCGCATGGTCGCGAGTGCGGCGGGTGTGGTCGTTGCGGCCGATAAGCTCGGCAAGTACAAGACGGCAACCACGATGGTCTCCATCTGCGGTTACCTGTGCGTTTTTGCTATGGCCGGCTTGCACCTTGGCCCGGTGGCGCTGACGCTCGGCATCTACTCGGTGTCGCGCTTCTTGTACGCCGTTGCCGTTGTCCTGACCGTTATCTCGGGCGCCCAGTACTTCTGGAACTGCCGCAAGATCGTCTTTTCGGTCTAGGTCCTGGTGGGTATGACGGACTCTTTTGAGCAGATTTCCGCACATAACGAGGAGCTGGCGCGTGATATTGTCGAGCGCGCGAGCGCTCGGGGCGTGACGGTTTCGACGGCTGAGTCGCTGACGGCGGGTATGATCGCCTCGACGATTGCCGATATCCCGGGTGCGTCGGCGGTGCTGCGCGGCGGTGCGGTGACCTATTGCGATGAGATTAAGCATCGCGTTCTTGGTGTTGAGCAGGAGACGCTCGACCGCTATACCGCGGTGTCGCATCAGACTGCGCGTGAGATGGCGGTGGGTTCGCTGGAGCTGTACCAGAGCGATATTGCAGTGAGCGCAACGGGTTATGCCGGCCCCAGCGGTGGCACTGAGGACGATCCGGCTGGCACTTTCTATATTGGCTGGGCGTATCGTTCCGCCGATGGGGGCGTGCCGGTCGTGGACTCTGTGCGTTGCCACTATGAGGGCGACCGTTCGTGTGTTCGTGCCCATGCGGTCGCGGAGGCACTGGGTCGCATTGTCTGCGTGCTCGATTCTATGGAATAGACGTGTTTTAAGGGGCCTCCGGGCCCCTTAATTGTGGAGATAGGGACCTCTGACAAATTTAGCGTTTGTGCTGGTTATAGATGTATTCTCGCCTTCTTTGCTCTTATTTGGCCCTTTGTGGTCAAGCAGTTGGTCAGTGTTTGGTCGGCGTTTGGTTTGGTTTTGGAAAGACTGCCTGCATATGATTGGCCTAAACGGTTGACCACGAACAGCCGTTCGTTTATTATCGATGCAGGTTGTTAAGAGGAGGGCTATTCATGGCCAAGAATTCAGGTCCCGTACGTACCGTTCATGCTCGCACGACGGGTAAAGAGCGCGATGAGATGATCGCCACCACCAAGGCCGAGATCGAGAAGAAATTCGGCCAGGGTTCCATCATGAGGTACGGCGACGGTGGTCCCGAGCTCGAGGTCGAGGCCATTCCCACGGGCGCCCTGGCCCTCGATGCCGCGCTGGGTATCGGCGGCGTGCCGCGCGGCCGTATCGTCGAGATTTACGGTCCTGAGTCCTCCGGTAAGACGACGCTTTCGCTCGAGATCCTGGCCGAGGCCCAGGCAATGGGTGGCGTTGTGGCATTTATCGATGCCGAGCACGCGCTTGATCCCACGTATGCCGCGCGCATCGGCGTGGATATCGACGAGGTGCTCATTTCCCAGCCCGATACGGGCGAGCAGGCGCTCGAGATTGTTGACATGCTCGTGCGTTCCGGCGCCATCGATGCCATCGTCGTCGACTCCGTCGCCGCGCTGACCCCGCGTGCCGAGATCGAGGGAGAAATCGGCGATACTACGGTCGGTCTTCAGGCTCGCCTGATGAGCCAGGCGCTCCGCAAGCTCGCCGGCTCGCTGTCCAAGTCCAACACGACGTGCATCTTCATTAACCAGCTGCGTGAGAAGATCGGCGTCATGTTCGGCAACCCCGAGACTACGACGGGCGGCCGCGCCCTTAAGTTCTTCTCTTCGGTGCGTATCGACATTCGCCGTATCGATAGCATTAAGCTTAAGGACGAGGTTATCGGTAACCGCGTGCGCGCCAAGGTCGTTAAGAACAAGGTGGCAGCTCCGTTCCGTTCTGCTGAGTTCGACATCATGTACGGTACGGGCATCTCTAAGGAGGGCTCGATTCTGGACATGGCTGTCGAGTGTGGCATCTGCAAGAAGATGGGCTCCTGGTTTGCCTATGGCGAGGACAAGCTCGGCAACGGTCGAGAGGCCGCCAAGGCGTTCCTGCGCGAACACCCCGATTGCGCCGACGAGATTGAGCATAAGGTCCGCCTTGCCTGCGGACTTGAGTTTGATGACGATGCTCCGTCCGAGGTCGAGCTGACCGATCAGCCTGCGCCTGAGGAGTTTGACGAGCTTTACGCCATCGATGGTTCCGCCATGCTCGATGATGACGACGAGTAGCGGTTACGCTCATGTCGTATACGGTGACCGAGGCCACGGCCGTCTTTCCCGATAAGAAGGCGGCTTCCTCGTTCTCGAGCGGGTATGCGTCCAAAAAGCCTTGCGCACATATCGATTGTGAGCTTGAGGGCGGTTTTGAGCGGTCCATTTGGATTCCCGTGCGGGTCGCGCGGCTGTATGTCAAAAACCGCCCCGATCTTCCCTGTGATTGGGACAACTTTCGTGAGGCGGTGCAGCTCATCGAGCGTAAATGTGCACTTACCATGGTGACCGAGATGCTATCGCGCCGCGACCATGCGACGGGTGAGGTCCGTGACAAGCTGGCTCGCTACGGCTTTCACCAGCCCGCGATCGATTTCGCCGTCGAGCGCGCCACCGAGTATCACTTTTTAGACGAGAACCGCTTTTGCTCGTACTTTATCGAGGAGCGCAAGCGGCGCGGTTGGGGACAGCGCAAAATCGAGACCGAGCTCAAGCGCCGTCATGTCGTGCTCGATGACATTCCCGGTTATCCCGAGGATTATTTTGCCGTCGAAGACGATTTGGCGCGTGCGTCAGCCCTGCTCGCCAAGCGGCGTGTTCCAGAGACGCGCGGATTCGAAAAACTGGTTCGGTTTTTGATGGGCAAGGGCTTCTCGTATTACATCGCCGCCGATGCCGTTAAGGCACGTCTCGATGCCGAACGCGAGGAATGTGCGGTTTAGGCGTATGCGTTTTGTGACCCTGCCGTTCACCGCGTTTTAGCCGCCGTGCCGGGGCCATTTATTTGACAGTTGTTGTGGTTCAACGTACGATAAACACTGTCATTTGCTTTGTGATATGTGCTCATCTGTGATGAGTTTGTTTATATATTTATCTGTATCCGACCCGCATAAGCTGCGCCCATATTACTCAAATGTCGCGAGCCGTTCGTAAGGACGGTTCGCTTTGTTGTGTAACGAATCCATAAAAAGGAGTGAGCATGCCTATCATCGCAGCGCTCGTTGGCATCGTTTTGGGTGCCATCGCCGCCATTGCCTACATGCGCACCGCCAAGCAGGGTAGTCTTCACGAGGCCGACGAAAAGATCCAGTCGGCACACGCACAGGCTGAGTCCCTGATCGGTGATGCTAAGCGTCAGGCCGAGACCCTCAAAAAAGAGGCTCTGCTCGAGGCTAAAGAGGAGATCATCAAGAACAAGCAGGCCGCCGAGGCCGAGGACAAGCAGCGTAAGAGCGAGATTCGTACGCTCGAGAACCGTGTGATGCAGCGCGAGGAGTCCCTTGATCGCCGAAACGACGCTCTCGACAAGCGTGAGCACCAGCTGTCCAGCCAGGCCGGTCAGGTCGAGAAGCGCTCCCGCGAGCTCGAGGAGCTCTGCGCAAAGCAGACCTCCGAGCTCGAGCGTATCGCCGACCTTACCCGCGAGGACGCCCACAAGGAGCTCCTCGATAAGGTTCGCGGCGAGGTCACCCACGAGGCCGCCACAATCATTCGCGAGTCCGAGCAGCAGGTTCGCGCTGAGTGCCACAAGACCGCCCAGGAGATTCTGTCCCTGGCGATTCAGCGCTGCGCTGCCGACCACACTGCCGAGGTCACCGTTACCTCCGTGCACATTCCCTCTGATGACCTCAAGGGCCGCATCATTGGCCGCGAGGGTCGCAACATCCGCACCTTCGAGCAGGTTTCCGGCGTCAACCTCGTGATCGACGACACGCCCGAGACCGTCGTTCTTTCGAGCTTCGACCCGGTCCGTCGTGAGACCGCCCGTGTCGCCCTCGAGAACCTCATCGCCGACGGCCGCATTCACCCCGCCCGCATCGAGGAGATGTATCACAAGGCTGCCGACTTGGTTCAGCAGCGCGTGCGCGAGGCAGGCGAGCAGGCTGCCTTCGATACCGGAATCCATGACCTGCACCCCGAGATCGTCAAGACCCTTGGTGCCCTGCGCTATCGCACCTCGTTTGGTCAGAATGTGCTTCAGCACTCCCTCGAGGTCTCCGATCTGTGCGGCGTGATGGCTTCCGAGCTTGGCCTGGATGTTGTGACTGCCAAGCGCGCCGGCCTGCTGCACGACCTGGGCAAGGCAATCGACCACGACGTCGAGGGCCCGCATGCCGTCATCGGCGCCGAGCTTGCCCGCCGTTACGGCGAGAAGCCCGTTATCGTCCACGCTATCGAGGCTCACCATGCCGATGTCGACCCCAACACGGTGCTCGATGTCCTGGTACAGGCCGCCGATGCCGTCTCTGCCTCTCGCCCCGGTGCCCGTCGCGAGTCTGCCGAGAACTACATCAAGCGTCTTGAGAAGCTCGAGGAGATCGCCAACTCCCATGACGGTGTCGAGCGTACCTATGCCATGCAGGCTGGTCGTGAGGTCCACGTCATGGTTCAGCCGGACAAGATCTCCGATGCCCAGTCCACGGTCCTGGCTCACGATATCGCCCATCAGATCGAGGAAGAGATGGAGTATCCCGGTCAGGTGCGCGTCGTCGTGATTCGCGAGAGCCGCGCTGTCGATATCGCTAAATAACATGAGCGACGCGAACGAGCTCATTTCATTTATCGCGTCGATGTCGGGGGAGGGCAACCTTCGCGTCGAGGAGAACCTTGGCGAGGGGTATGTCCGCCTCCGCGTTTCGGAGGCCGAGCGGCGCCAGGCAAAGCACGACATTCAGCATGTCGAGGATATCGTCATCGAAATGCTCCGTAATGCTCGCGATGCCGGCGCCGACAAAGTCTATCTCGCTACGACCAAGGAAGATGGCGTCCGCACGCTTGTCTTTCTGGATAACGGTTCGGGCGTTCCGCAGGATATGCAAGAGCGAATCTTCGATGCCCGCGTTACCTCCAAGCTCGAGAGCATGAAGATGGACCGTTGGGGCGTTCACGGTCGTGGCATGGCATTGTTTTCGATCAAGCAGAACACCGACGAGGCCCGTGTGGTCACGTCAGGTGTCGACCTTGGCTCGGCCTTTAAGGTGAGCGTTGCGGCCGATCGCCTCAGTGAGCGTGCCGATCAGTCCAGCTGGCCTCAGGCCGTGAAGGATGAGGACGGACGTTATGTCTGTGCTCGCGGCCCGCATAATATTATTCGCGCTGCTTGTGAGTTTGCGCTCGAGGAGTTGCGTGGTTGCAATGTCTATCTTGGTTCTCCGTCTGAGATTGCCGCGACCCTTTATGCTCAGGCGTCAAGTAGGCTCGATACGTCTCGTCTCCTGTTTATTGATGACGAGAGCGAGCTTCCGGTTGTCGACCGTTTAGGCCTTGCCTCTGATGCCGAGGACTTTATCCGTATTTGTTCGGGTTTGGGTCTTGAGATGTCCGAGCGCACGGCCCATCGCATTTTGGCAGGGCAGATTAAGCCCGTTCGCGGTGTGACCGCGCGTCTGCTGCGCGAGCGTGATTCGTTCTCGCATGCGCCGGCTCCTGTCGATCTTGCGAAGGATCGTCGCGGGCTACGTATTGCCAAGGATGATATGGCACAGTTTTCGCGTGCTGTGGAGCGTGACTTTAATGACCTTGCCGCCCGGTACTATCTCAACCTTTGCGGCGACCCAAAGATTCGTGTTTCGCGTGATCGAATCACTGTGACTTTCGATCTTGCCAAAGAGGAATAGTGCCTTTACCGAGTCCACTCGGTACGATACAGTTATTGCAGTTAAAACGTACTTTTAAACGCAGGAGTTTCTTCATGGATTGCCTGAAGGTATCAAGCAAATCATCGCCCGCGTCCGTTGCCGGCGCCATCGCCGGCATGGTCAAGGACGGTGTACCCGTCAACATCCAGTGTGTCGGAGCCGGTGCTGTCAACCAGGCCATTAAGGCCGTTGCTATCGCGCGCGGTTTTTTGATTCCAACCGGTTTTGATATTTCCTGCGCACCCGTGTTCTCTGACATCCTCATTAACGGGGAGTCGCGCACGGCTATCCGCCTTTCTATCTACGTTCACCAGATCAATCGAGCCGCTATGGATAACGTCGTAATGGATGATGTTAAGCCTGTGGCATAGCTTCTGCTTGCTTCGATTCGCCTCCCTTCCATCGTTAGGACTTATGCACATGGACCAGCGTTCCGTACGCGATATTCTTGCCGGTAAAACCTACTTTATCCGCACCTTTGGCTGCCAGATGAATCAGCACGATTCCGAGCGCGTGAGCGGTCTGCTCGATTCGTATGGCTGCCTCATGGCGCTCGATCCCGAGCATGCCGATATCGTTGTCTTCATGACATGCTGCGTGCGCGAAGCCGCCGATACTCGCCTGTACGGTCAGTGTAATTCCTGCAAAAGCCTGCCGCCTTCGCCTTCGGGCAAGCGTGTGGTTGCCGTGGGCGGCTGCATTGCGCAGCGTGATGGCGAGGGCCTGCTCACCAACGTCGATAACGTCAATGTCATCTTTGGCACGCATTCTATCGCACATGTGGCCGAGCTCATTGCCGAGGCGTTCCTTGACGGCAAGCGTCATATCCGCACCAATGAGCATGAGGATACGGATGCCATGAGCATGCCGTGGCATCGCGAGACCCAGTATCACGCCTGGGTGCCCATCATGACGGGCTGCAATAATTTCTGCACCTATTGCATCGTGCCGTACGTGCGCGGTCGCGAAAAGAGCCGCCCCTTCGAGGAGATTGTCGACGAGGTGACCGGCTTGGTGCGCCAGGGCGTGCGTGAGATTACGCTGCTGGGCCAAAACGTTAACTCATACGGTCGCGATCTGTTTGGCAAGCCGCGTTTTGCCGATCTGCTGCGTGCCGTGGGCGATACGGGTGTGGAGCGCATCTTCTTTACGTCTTCGCATCCCAAGGATCTTCTCCCCGAGACCATCGACGCCATGGCCGAGACGCCTGCCGTTATGCCGCAGCTGCACCTGGCCGTCCAGTCAGGTTCGACACGGATCCTCAAAGAGATGAATCGCCGCTATACACGCGAGGACTATCTGGGCCTGGTCGATCGCATCCGCAATCGCATGCCCGATATCGCGCTCTCGACTGACATTATCGTTGGCTTTCCGGGCGAGACTGAAGAAGACTTTGAGCAGACGCTCTCACTTGCCGAGACGGTCCGCTATGCTCAGGCCTATACCTTCATCTATTCCAAGCGCGCCGGTACCCCGGCCGCCGAGATTGACGATCCTACGCCGCATGAGGTTATTCTCGAGCGTTTCAACCGCCTGGTTAAGGTTATCGAGACCACGGCACATGAGTATAACCAGGGTGAGCTTCATACTGTGGTGCCGGCGCTCATTGGGGGCACGAGCAAGAAGAACGATGCGGTCCTGCTGGGCAAGAGTCCCAAGAATCAGACCGTGCATGCGCCTATCCCCGAGGGTTACAGCATCGATCAGCTTGTTGGCAAGATCGTTGATATTGACGTTGACGTTGCCAAGACCTGGTATTTGTCCGGCTCCGTTGTGGGCGAGCCGCGCTAATGGTTTCTTCCGGGGCAGGTCTTTCCGCCGTTGCGATCGTCGGTCCGACGGCGGTTGGTAAGAGTGGTGTTGCCGACCGTTTGGCCGCACGTCTTTCGTCCGAAGTGCTGTCGTGCGATGCGATGCAAATCTATCGCGGCATGGACATCGGTACCGCAAAGATGACGCCCGATGAGTGTACGGCGCCGCTGCGTCTCGTCGACATTGTAGAGCCGGGTGTGGCATATTCTGCTGCGCTTTATCAGGCTGACGCTCGCGCGCATGTTGAACGTCTCCTTGGTTCGGGTTGTCTGCCGGTTTTTTGCGGAGGTACGGGGCTGTATCTCAAGGCCGCCCTCGATGAGATGGACTTTCCCTCGGGTGAACTTGAGGACGATCGCCGTGTGGGCTATCAGGAGCTTGCTGAGCGTATTGGCGAGGAAGAACTGCATGCCCTGCTTGCCGAGCGCGACCCAGAATCGGCTGCTGTTATTCATCCCCATAACGTGCGCCGTGTGATTCGTGCGCTCGAGATGCATGATGATGGTATCTCCTATGCACAGCAAAAAAGTCAGTTTAGTGTTCCGCGCGAGCATTATCATGCTCTATGGTTTGGTTTGACGCGTAATCGCGAGGTGCTCTACGAGCGCATTAACCTGCGTGTCGATCTGATGTTTGAACAGGGTCTTGTTGATGAGGTTCGCGGTCTTATGGACCAGGGGCTGGGAGATGCCCTGACGTCGATGCAGGCAATTGGCTATAAAGAGATCATCGATGCTTTCAATGGTGTGATGAGCATGGATGAGGCTCGCGAACTCATCAAGATGCGTTCGCGTCGCTATGCCAAACGTCAGCTTTCGTGGTTTAAGCGCGATGACCGTATCGTGTGGTTTGATATAGACGAGTTTACGATCGATGAGGTCGTTGAGGACATCCTGCATCGTATTGAGGCTGCCTAATGGCCCGTTTCCCCCTTGTTCCCACGGCACCCGAGCCCGAGCGTGCCATATTAGTTGGCGTTGAGTGGCGCGACAATGCGTGGCCGCTCGATCGTTCGCTTGACGAGCTTGAGCGCCTGGCCCATACGGCTGGCGCCCAGTGCGTGGCGCGTTTGTCACAGCGTCTGGTTAAGCCGTATCCAAAATCGTTTATCGGTTCCGGTAAGGTTGAAGAGCTGTGCGGCCTGGTACATCGTATGGATGCCGATGTCGTTATTTTTGACGACGACCTGACGCCCTCGCAGCAATCTTATTTGGAGAAAGCCGTGGGCGAGCCGGTAAAGATTATCGATCGTACGGCACTGATCTTGGATATCTTTGGCCTTCATGCTCAGACGCGTGAGGGGCGCCTACAGGTACAGCTGGCACGGCTTCAATATCTGTTGCCCCGTCTGCGTGGCATGTGGAGTCATCTCGCCAAGGAACAGACGCGCGGCGGCATCGGCTCACGCTTTGGTCAGGGCGAAAGTCAGCTCGAGGTCGACCGTCGCCTCATTCGCAATAAGATTGCCGCGCTTCGTCGTGAGCTTAAGCAGGTTGAACAGCGTCGCGATGTTCAATCCAAGAGCCGCATTGAGTCACCGGCGTTTCGCGTCGCGTTGGCCGGTTATACCAATGCGGGTAAATCGACGTTACTCAATCGTCTGACCGGATCTACGGTACTTTCGCAGGACAAGCTGTTTGCTACGCTCGACCCGACGACGCGTTCGTATCGCCTGCCCGGCGGTCGCGGCATGACGATTACCGATACCGTTGGCTTTATTCAAAAGCTACCGCATGGTCTCGTTGATGCCTTTAAGTCCACGCTGTCTGAGGTTCTTGGTGCCGATCTGATCCTTAAAGTTGTGGATGCCTCTGACGAGGACTACGAGCGCCAGCTCGAGGCAGTCGATCGCGTTCTTGACGAGATCGGTGCCGGCGAGCGTTTGACGCTTACGGTATTCAATAAAATCGATCTTCTCGATAGCGTTGATCGATTGAGTTTCCGTCGTCGCTATCCCGAGGCCGTGCTGTTCTCGGCCCAGACGGGCGAGGGACTCGACGATCTCGTCGACCGTATTGCTCGTGAGGCGGCTGCCACCGATGTGTTGCTCTCTGCTGATATCCCGTATCGCGAGGGCGCTCTCATCACGCTGGTGCATGAACAGGGAACCCTTTTGCACGAGGAATATCTTGAGGGCGGCGTTCGTATTGTTGCGAAGCTGCCGGCTCGTATCGCGCCGCGGCTCAAGCGTTATCACACCGAGTAGACGAGCTCCAAAAAGCCCAGAATAATGGGCTGATGCAGTAGATAAAAGGGGAGTGCGTGACGTCCAAGGCTGGCGAGCGCCGGGATGGGATTGGCGTAGGCCCAGCTTGGGACGGTCTTATCGATTCCCTGCGCTATGTGTGCGGCGAAGTATCCTGCAAGATACATAAAGATAAACGGGATGATGGGGTAGTAATCACCTGAGATAAATCCAGGGCTCGGAAATCCTAGCCACGCCAGGTATGGGACAGGGTAGGTCGTTTTGGGGATGCTCCAGGTGAGGGCGAACAACACAAGGCATAGGGACATGCCACATCTCGCCGAAATCTTCTTTAGGACGGGATTGGTCAACGCTACGATGCCGGTACATGCGGCCATACAGTAGATGATGCCAAAATTAACCGAATCGTCGACTGAGACAAGTGTTGTTGCCAACCAGACGACGAGTGCTGCTAAGGCGTATTTGGCGGCACGTTTGATATTGTTGCGCGAAAGAGTGCACATCCAACCCGCGATAAACAAGAATACCCAGCTGATGCTGGCGCGCCAGATGTCTTGAAAGACAGTCTGGGTAAACCAGGGCATATCCCAACCGTACAGGTAGGCGAGATCGTAGCAAGCGTGAAAACCTGCCATTGAAATCATCGTAAACCCGCGGACGGTATCAAAGATGGTGATGCGTTTTTGCATTACGAGAACCGGCGCATCAAGCCGACGACTTTGCCCAAGATAACGGGATTCGTTGCATAGATAGGCTCCATGGTGTCATTCTCGGGTTGCAGGCGTACGCGTCCCTGCTCCTTGTAGAACGTCTTGACGGTCGCTGAACCATCAATCATGGCCACGACAATTTCGCCGTTCATGGCACTCTTTTGTTCACGGACGATGATGTAATCGCCATTGAAGATGCCGACATTGATCATTGAGCTCCCATGCACCTCAAGGATAAAGGAACCCTGATCAGTGGCGATTTCGGTCGGGATAGTAAAAGTGTCTTCGATATTCTGTTCGGCCAGAATGGGAATCCCAGCCGCGACGCGACCAACGAGCGGTAGCGAGACCGTTCCGCGAGGTGCGGTGGGCTCGTCAGATTTAGAAATTGAGACAGAGGAACCGTCCTCGTTAAAGAGTTCCAGGGCGCGCGGTTTGGTGGCATCGCGCTTGAGTAGCCCGCGCGCCTCCAGGGCAGATAGATGGGCGTGCACGGTGCTGGGGGAGGAAAGGCCCACGGCAGAAGCCATCTCGCGCACGCTGGGCGGATAACCCTTCTCCTGCTGATATTCCTTGATGAAGTCGTAAATTTGCTGCTGACGCTTGGTAATTTTGCGAGCCATCAGGGCATCCTCTCTACCCATGTCAAACAAATGTTCGAATTTTGCTTGACAGGAACAACTGTTCGAAGATAATAATAACCGAACATTCGTTCTCGCGCTAGACATTTTTGTCCGCGCGGCTTGATAAAACTGTTCTCAGCAAAACACGCGAGAGGAGAACATGATGAACGCAACGAATATGGTCCAGGGAAACCTCGCCCTTAAGCTCGAGACGCCTGCAGAACCCACTTTTACGGTTGTTCAGGGTGGCCGCTCCGGCTTTCAGCCTTTGACTGTAAAGCCTGCTCGCAATCAGCAGACTGTAGTCGCGCCGGCCCGCGTTGCCCTGAAGGTTCCGACGATTGTCGCCTTTGCCGTTGCGCTTACGCTCTTCTTTGTCCTCGCTACGTCGGTCTTTAGCGCTCGTCACGCCGCGTATGCCGAGTCCGTTTCCAACGTTACCTACGAGACCATTCGCGTTCAGCCTGGCGACTCTCTTTGGTCGCTTGCCGAGGAATATCCAATCGAAGGCCTTTCCACGCAAGAGACTTCCGACATGATCCGTAACGTCAATCATCTGGAGCATGGTTCGCTCGCCGCCGGTGCGCATCTTAAGGTTCCTGCTCGTTCGTAATCATTATCGCGCTGCGCATGGTACCCTTGTTATCGTTTAAGAGGAGGTACCATGCGCTGTCCCAAATGCGGCAAGGCACATACCCGCGTCGTTGATTCCCGTATGCAGGAGTCAAATAACACCATTAAGCGCCGTCGCGAATGTTGCTCGTGTAATTACCGCTTTACAACGTTCGAGCGATGCGAAGACCCAATCGAGGTTATTAAGTCAGACGGAACCAAGCAGCGGTTCGATCGCAATAAGCTGCTCGTCGGCTTGATGCGCGCCACCATCAAGCGTGATATCGACACTAAGAAGCTCAATGAGATTATCGACGACATCGAGGTCGAGCTGCGCTCTCGTACGCTGACGGCCGTCACGTCGCATGAGTTGGGTGACATGGTGCTCAAACGCTTGGCCAAGATCGACAAGGTGGCGTACATCCGCTTTGCCTCGGTCTACCGCGATTTCAAAGACGTCGATGAGTTTCTGCAAGAGCTCGACAAGCTAAGGTGATTCCATGTCCAACATTACCCTCAACATAAAGCGTCTCGATCCCACCGTCGAGCTTCCCAAATACGCCCATCCCACCGATGCCGGCTTGGATCTGCGCTCCAACGAGGACTGCGTCCTGAAGCCCTTCGAACGCCGTCTTGTCTCTACTGGGCTGGCCATCGCCCTGCCCGATGGCTACGCCGGCTTCGTCCAGCCCCGCAGCGGCTTGGCCATCAAGCAGGGCCTGTCTATAGTCAATACGCCGGGCCTCATCGACGCCCACTACCGAGGAGAACTCAAGGTTATCCTCATTAACCTGGATCCCACCAACAACATCCAAATCAACAAAGGCGACCGCATAGCCCAACTCGTCATCCAAGAAGTCCCCACGGTCAACCTCATAGAAGTAGAAGAACTAGACGTAACCGACCGAGGCAACGGAGGCTTCGGCTCCAGCGGTGTCGCCTAGGGGCGCTCGTATCCCTCCCGCCCGGGGCTTACCTATATCATTCCATGCTCAAACATTCTCGCGTCGCTTCGCTCGCTGCGAAACTGCGCGTGGAACGATATAGGTAAGCCCCGGGCGGGCGGCAAATCGCTTGAAACAATATTTACTTTTCTAGTAAGTCGATGCGATAAAGGGACGCCTCCTTTGTCGCATCGACTTACTTTATTTATATTTTCCTGTTTTACCTTTGCAGGTTCTAATGGAGGGGATACCGAAGTAGCTGCTAGTAAGTAAACGCAGCCGCTCTGTCGGAGCCGCCCTTATATCGTTCCACGCGCAGTTTCGCAGCGAAGCGAGAATGTTTGAGCATGGAACGATATAAGGGCGGCTCCGACAGAGCGGCGGACATTCGACTAGCGGATGTGCGCGGGTTTTCCGCCCCAGTAGAAGCGGCAGAAGGCTCGTTTGCGCTTTTGGGGTTTGCCTACGAGCTCCATGGTTGCGATGGCGATGTCCTCCGCTGCGCGTGGACGGCGTAGTACTTCGCCGTTGATGAGTAGGGCTTTGAGTGATTCGGGATGGTCGTGTAAGTGACGAAGGGTTACGATGAGTTCTCGTGCGGTGGTGACATGCATGCTGGCGCCCATGCCGGTGAGCATCGTGGTGTTGGCCTTTTCTTGACCGTATGATTTGCCCAGCAGGATCATCGGCAGATGTGCGCATAGGCACTCGGTGACCGTGAGTCCGCCCGATTTGAGGATTGCCAGGTCGCAGCCGTGCATGAGGGCCGCCATGTCGTCCACGTAGTCCAGAACCGTGACGTTATCGAGCTTCATGGCGTCGAAGAGCGTCTTGAGTCGGGTGGCGTATTCCTTATCCTTGCCCGGTAAAAAGACAAAGTGCATGTCCTCAAAGCTGCGTAAGAAGGGGAGCGTGTGGTCCATCGCGGCGCGGAAACGCACGTATGGTTGGGGCAAACTGGCGCCGGCCATCACCAATACGACGGTTTTGTCTATGGGGAGATTGAACTTGCTAAGCTCATCTTCGCGTTTGTAATCTGAATCGAAACCGGCTCGGATGGGGATGCCCGTTATGCGGATCTTTGACTCGGGAACCTTGCGCGGGCGCAGCGTTTCGGCCATAAACTCGTTGGCCACGCAGAACAGGTCGGTGTCCTTGTGGGGCCAAAAGCCTTCGACTTCGTAATCGGTCGGCACGCAGATGACCGGGTAATCGATACCCGTGATGACGCGGGCGCCCACAGCGACGTTGGCCGCCGTAATGTGTGTTGCGACCACGGCTATGGGCCTGCGGGTCCGGACGTATTCGTTGAAGGCGGGGAACATAATTCGTGACCATGCTGTGCCGCCGCCCCAGAGCAGATGTCCTGTAAGCGTATATCGCCAGGTCAGGTCGTAAATGGGACGCGTGGCGCCGGTAAACGACGCTGCTGTTTTATTACCATCGAACCTGATGCGTCCAAAATCAAGGATATCGAGCACTTCAATTTCAATATCCTCAGGGATTCCCTTGGTGCCGCGGATAAGATCAAATGCTTGTGCAATCGCGTTGGCGGCGGCTTTGTGGCCCGATCCAACCGATGCGTGCACAATGGTTACTAGGGGTTTTTGTGCAGGTGAAACGGTCATTTGCTCCGGTTGGGGAGTGGCTTGCATGGGCAGGGGAGCGCTATTGCTCATCTGCGTTTGATCCATCGATAACTCCCCTTCAGCTTTGTTACGCGATTTATCATTGTAGTGCATGAGTGTCATGTTCACGTAAATTTGGGTATGAGCGCAAAGAACGCCAATCTTTCGACAGGAGGTCTCTTCATGACTACCCATCAGCCGATCGATGTTGCGATTATCGGTGGCGGCCCTGCGGGCTATGCTGCGGCCATTTATGCGGCGCGCTCCAACCTAACGACGACCGTGATTGAACAGGGCATGTCGGGAGGGCAGATCGCCACGACCAATGAAGTCGAGAACTATCCGGGCATTCCGCTCTTGAGTGGCGCCGAACTCGGTGAGCGTTTTCAGCAGCATGCAGAGGGCCTGGGAGCACAGGTTACATGGAGCATGGTTACGGGTATCGATTACGATGCCGATGCAGCGCTGTTTACGGTGCATCACGATTTGGGCGATACGTCGGCCTCGAGCGTTATCGCTTGCATGGGTGCCACGCCGCGATCTGCTGGTTTTGTTGGCGAGGATGCGTATCGCGGTCGCGGCGTTTCGTATTGCGCGACGTGCGACGGCATGTTCTTTCGCGGCAAGCAGGTTTTTGTCATCGGCGGCGGCAATGCTGCCTGCGAGGAAGCTCTGTTCTTGTCAGAAATCGCCAGCAGCGTGACCATCGTTTTGCGCCGCGATCAGTTCCGTGCCCCCGATGGTGTGGTTCAAAAAGTTCTTGCAAAAGATAATATTTCAGTTAGGTACCAAACTAGTATTGTCGAGCTCTCGGGCGAAGCCATGCCAACGACGATTACCTTTAAGGACAATGCATCCGGGGAAACTCACACCGAGTCATTTGTCCCTGGCTCGTTTGGTATCTTTGTCTTTACCGGAACGCAGCCCCATTCCGAGCTCGTTGAGCATCTAGTCGATCTGGCGCCGGACGGCGGTATTGTTACTGATGATTCCATGGCGACCCGCACGCCAGGTCTATTTGCCGCTGGCGACATCCGTTCCAAGCGTTTACGCCAGGTTGTGACTGCCGTTTCTGATGGAGCCATAGCGGCAACGAGCGTATACGCGTTTCTCCGTGGATAAGTACGATAATATATCTTATGTAAGGTTGTTATCTATTAACTAAATGGCGGGACGATGCATCAGTGCGCTGTCCCGCCATATTCTTGCCGGCTATGTGGTATGCAAAACTAGATAACGTAGAATACAATATAGACAATGAACGGAGGACCTTTATGAACCACGTTAAACACGTTATTCCGATGTCTGATTCGTCGGTCAGCATTAAGCCTGAGGATATTCAGCCCACTGTGCTGCCCGATGCATTTATTCAGTCCGATATCGTGCGCAAACTCAATACGTTGAGTCTGCCGCGCTATAACCAGTTGCCCAATGTGACGCTCTACCGCGACCAGGTTATTGAGTATGTTGCGCTGTGGATGGAGCCGCTGTCCCTTTGCGTTGAGCAGCCTATCATTACGCCATCGATGATCAATAACTATGTAAAGGTTGGCCTGGTGCCTGCTCCGGTCAAAAAGCAATATGGCCGCGAGCAGATTGCCCGCCTGATCGCTATCTGCATCTTTAAGCAGGTGCTACCTATTGCTGCGGTGCAGGCGCTCTTTAACATTCAGCGTTTGAGCTACGATGCCCCGACGGCCTTCGACTATGTGGTCGATCAGCTCGAGGCATCGATTCGTTCGGCGTTTTCTGTCGAGCAGACGCCGGTTCCCGATACGGCGCATCAGGTAACGCGTGAGTCGCTGCTTGTGCGCAGCGCGGTTTCATCCTTTGTTTCGAAGGCATACTTGATGAGCTATCTCAAGTTCAACGGGTTTAATAGCTAGCCGACGTATAAAACGGGCGGGACAAAGAGCCATCTGTCGCTTTGTCCCGCCCGTATTTTGCTGGTTGGACTTTATTTGCCCGAAGCTAGGCCCATGCCGTAGCCGATGATGAGGCCATGCATCTCGGCGTAATAGGAATCCAGGCCGTTGCAGGGCATGATGATGGTCTTGGAGCCGGGCCAATGTTCGACTATGCGGTCAGTAAGCGCCTGTGCTCCAGCTTCGTTCTCAACGTGATCGATGATGACCTCACCGCCCGTAAAGCCCTCGGCTTCCATAGTGTCGATGATCTTGTTGAGCATCTTCTTTTCGCCACGCGTGTGCCCGACGAGTTCGATTTTACCGGCCTCACTCGCCGTGCCCAAAATGCGGATATTGAGCTTGTTGGCAATGACGCCGGCTGCCTTAGGGATACGTCCGGCTTTGGCGAGGTTTTCGTAATTGCACAAACTGAAGAGGATTTTGCTGTTCTGTTCAAGGCTATCGAAGTATGCGCAGGCATCCTCGAATGAGACATTCGGATTGCTTGCAAGATAGCGGTCGAACAGCAAGAAAATGAGGTCCATTTTGCCGCCAGCTGCGCGTGAATTGACTAGATGAATCTGTCGGTCGGGCTCCTCGGCAAGAACCATATCGCGAGCCGTGGCTGCCGCGTTGTAGCTGCCCGACACGCCCTCAGAGATCGGCATGCAGATGGTCATGTCTGCCAATTTGAAGAGCTCGGCCCACTCCCCTACGCTGGGACAAGCGCTCGAAGAAGCGTTCGTCTCCGCCATAACAGCGCAGTTGAGCTCATGAACATCGAGCGAAAGGTCATCGACGAATTCATGCTCCCCCACTCGAATTTTGAGGGGCGCAAATGCAAAGGTGGTATGGGGCGCGGTCGGTTGCCAATCGCGGAGGTTGCAGCTTGAATCGGAGATAAGTGCCCAGCTCATAGAGGGTCCTTTCTAATCGTTCCCATTCAATTATAGCCATCTTGCAGACCGATTGGGCCGCTATCTAGTATTCAAAACTAGATAGCGGACTGCACGAAAGGCAAAAGAATGGACCCCATGACTCAAAGCCACGAGGTCCATTCTTTTGCTTTATCTGAATACTTAGTAGCGCACGAAAATGTAGTTGTTGTTCATGCCGGCGGCAACGGAGCTGATGATAACACCCGTGTTGTAGTCGGAAGCATGAATCATCTGACCACCACCGATGTAAATGCCGGTGTGGTACGAGTTGACAACAACGTCACCGGGCTGCGGATCGGACACACGCGTCCAGCCCATAAAGGTACCCGTGGTGCCCAGGCGGCAATAGCGACCAGTGAGGCAATAGCTAACAAAACCAGAGCAGTCGAAGCTGTTCGGGCCAATTCCGCCCCAGGAATAAGCGCAACCAAGCTTACTGTATGCACGCGATACAACAGAACCGCCGTCGACGGACTGGCTCGGAGCCGGAGCAGGTGTGGAGGGCTGCGGCGTCGGAGCAGGTGCCGGCGTAGGAGCCGGAGTGTTGCCGCCCTGGTTGTTGTTATTATTGCTGGTCTGGCCACCGTTGTTGGTGTTCTCGGTCGTACCGGCAGTCTCGTTGCTCACCGTGGCCTTCTCGGCGGTGCTGGCGTTGATGCCGGCCTGCAGCGCGGCGTTGGCCTCGGCCTCGGCGGCAAGCTCGGCCTGCAGCTGCGAATCCAGTGAATTTACGACGTTCTGGGCTTCAGCCTGCTGGGCGTTAAGCTCGTCGACCTTCTTTTGCGTGGCGGCGACGTTCTTCTCCTGCTCGGCCTGCTTATCGGTGAGCTGCTGCTTAAGCTCCTTGACCTCTTGAATGGTCTGAGCTTGCTTATCGGAAACTTTACCGTAGTAGAACAGACGGTTGAGCATATCGCTCAGGTCATCGACACCCGTTAGAACCTGAAGCAGGCTCAGACCGCCGGTTTTGTACTCGCCGGCGACATAGGTCGAGAGCTTGGCCTGACCATCGGCGATCTCCTGCTGCTTTTGCGTGATCTCGCCGGCAGTCTGATCGAGCGCCTGCGTCTGCGTGGCGAGCTCATCGTAAATCTGCTGGGTTTGGGTGCCGATCTGCTCGAGCTTCGTACGAGCAGCGGCAAGGTCGGATGCGGTATCGGCGTAGGCAGGAGCCGCGAGGCCCAAGCCCAAAACACAAGCGAGGGTTGCCGTAGCAGCGCAGCGTGCCATGTTTTTGTGCGTGTTTGCTGTGCGCATGTAGCTTCCTTTCCAATAACTAAGGGTAACGGCTAGTCCACCGTCACCAGGCTAAAGAGCTCCACATCGTCATCAGACGGCGTGAGCTTCTCGCGCGGGTTGAGAAACGCAAGCTCAAGGATACAACCGTAACCGACAAGCTTTGCGCCCATATCTCGCACCAGTTTACCTGTTGCTTCGACGGTTCCGCCCGTCGCGACTAAGTCGTCCAGAATCAACACGGTATCTTTAGAGCTGATAGCGTCGGCATGGATCTCAATTGAATCGGTGCCGTACTCGAGCTCATAGCTCTGGCTTACGGTCTCGCGCGGCAGCTTGCCCGGTTTACGTGCGGGAACAAAGCCAGCTCCAAGGGCTACAGCCACCGGTACGCCAACCATAAAGCCGCGAGCCTCGGGACCCACGACCTTGGTGATTCCCATGCCGGCAAAGTGATCGGCGAGGGCATCGGTCATGGCTTTGAGCGCCTCGGGATTGCCAAAGAGCGGCGTGATGTCTTTAAAGATGACTCCGGGCTCGGGATAGTCGGGGATGTCGACGATTTGAGATTCGAAGTCGTACATTGCATGACCTTTCAATGGGTTGCCGGATAAGCGGCAGCGGTTATTTGCCCGCGGTGGCGGTGCCGGATTGCGAAGGGGCGACGACCTTGAGCGGCTTTACGAGAGAATCCTCGTGCGAAGCCGGCGCGGCTGTCTCTTCGTTTTTGGCCTTGGTGGACTCGGAGCGAGTGATTTCCTCATCGAGTGCATCGATGTCGGCGTCCTCGACCACGGCGTTGAGCGACTCAAAAACGCGGTTCTTGAGCAGCGCGGTGTGCACGCCCTCCGTCAGGTCGTGAAGCTTCTTAAACGCACGCTCGAGCTTGGCGTCGCGCTCGTCATCGGAGGTATCCATTCCGAGCATGCTCACGAGCACCTGCTCAAACATCGAGGACTCGCGGTTGGCGGAAGACACGTACTGACGCAGGTTGCGCGGCTCGATATGGAAGCGTGACAGCTCGGAGCAGTAGCGGATGATCGGAAAATCGCGACCATCGACGAGCTCACGATTCTGCGGGCTCTTGATGATGCGAATGAGGTCGTTCTCGGCGAGCGAGCGGATAAACGAAATCTCGACGCCCAGCATATCGGGAATGGTCTCGATGGGATGCAGCTTTTGCTTAGTCTCCTTGGGCTCCGTCTTGAGCGGAACATCGGACAGCAAGCCCACCTCGTAGGCGAGCGTTGACAGGTCCGTGGCGTTTTCCAAGCGCTGCTTAATCACGTTGAGCGGCATGTAGCGAGTCTTCTGCAAGTGCAGAATGACCTCCAGGCGATCAACGTCCTCCTTGGAGTACTGACGGTATCCCTTAGGCGTACGATGAGGGGTAATGAGCCCCTCATCCTCTAGAAATCTAATTTTTGAGTTCGAAAGATCGGGGTATGCGCCTCGAAGTAGGTTGACGACTTGGCCGATACTCAGATAGTTGCGTTCGGCCATGCCCTACTCACCGGTTTCGATGCGCTCCGGCGTGCTCTCGTGGTAGATGAGCGTAAACGTACCGATCTGGACGGAAGAACCGTCGTGCAGCGGGGCTGCATTGACGATAGCACCGTCGACCCAGGTGCCATTGAGCGAGCCCAAGTCCTCGATGCGAGCGCCGAGGCCCTCGCGGATAATGCGCGCGTGGCTGCGCGAAACGGTCATGTCATTGAGGAAGATGCCGTTCGCAGGATCGCGGCCGATGGTGGTCACGTCGTCCTCGAGCTCAAAGGCGGCACCAGTCTGCGGACCCTTGACGATAGACAGAACGGGGGCGGTGATGCGCACGTTGGCCATGAGGTCGGGAACGGTGACGTCGCTTGAAGGCACGCGGAATACGCAGGTAGCGTCAGCAGTCTTATCATTCTGAGGCATATTGTTAACCATGTTGTCCATGACAACCCCTAACTTATCGCGGACGTGCCGCAAATAATGAACCGTACGTAATCATACCCCAACGAATCAGTCTTCGATTTCAGGGTTCAGAAAGTCGATGTCCTCGTCCTCGGGATGCGCGAGAGCCTGTTTAATGGCCACTCCGCCCTTAATGGAGTAGATGACAGCCGTGAGCATGGAGAAGATCACGCCGCCGTACACAAAGAAGATGCCGAGGGGCACCGAGCTTCCGTTGAGGCCCGGGAAGGCCGTAAGGGATGAAGGTAAAAGATGCAGGCCGTCAATAACGGGGAAACCGAGCAGCATGAGCGAGAAGCCGGTCATGAGCAGCGCTGTGGCAATCTTTCCGGGGAAGACGACATCGATGGGGCGACGGTGATAATGACGAACGATAAGCGTGCCGATGCCCAGATAGATGTCGCGGCCAATAATGAGCACACAGACCCAGATAGGCAGCTCTCCGCGGACCACCAGGCCAAGTACGCCGGTGAACAGCAGCGCACGGTCGCAAATGGGATCCATGACCTTGCCGAGCCACGAGACCGTCTTTGTCATGCGGGCGATCTGACCGTCCATCCAGTCGGTGGAGGCGGCAACGGCGTAGATAACGATGGCGATGACGCGGTTGTTATCCGTCACAAACAGGTACAAAAATACCAGAGTGAGGATCAGGCGCGTAAAGGTGATGAAATTGGAGATCGTAAAGATCTTATTCGACGGGTAATCGGAAGTGCCGATAAGCTCCTTTTTGATCTTCTTTTTGATGCCCACAGGACTCCCCCGCTGGTTAACGACAAAACTTTCGATACTATACCCGTTCCGGCGATGTCTATCCAGCGCGAGCATAGAGAGTCCAGACATGTGGAGGGCGCTTTTAGGCGGCGGGGGATTTCGCATTCGTGTACAAAATGATAATAGTGATTAAAAACAAAAAAGGTCAGGCACTAGGTGCCTGACCTGCAAACTTCTGGTCGGGACGACTGGATTCGAACCAGCGACCCCTTGACCCCCAGTCAAGTGCGCTACCAAGCTGCGCCACGTCCCGAAGCTTTTGTTTGTTGCTCTGCTCTCGCTCGCAACAGGGAGTATATTAACCCGAAACTTTAGACTTGTGCAAGAACTTTTTTACAAATTTTGAAGCAAGTCCAAAATTATATCTGCGAGCTGGGGTTTTGTTAGCACGGGAAGTTCTTGCGTGCCCGTTGTGCTCACAATCCAGGCCTTGTTAGTGTCGGTTCCAAAGCCCGAATCGGCGCGCGAGACATCGTTGGCGATAATGGCATCGCAGCCCTTGCGGGCCAATTTGCGCTCTGCGTACTCGACAACGTTATCGGTCTCGGCCGCAAATCCGATCACGCACCGCTCGCCCTTCTGGCGCGAGAGCTCGGCTAAGATGTCAACGGTCTCGACGAGCTCGATTCGATCCAGGCGCTCGTTAGCCTTTTTGAGCTTATGGTCGGCAGGGGCCGCCGGGGTATAGTCGGCGACGGCAGCCGCACAAATTGCCGCATCGGCCGTCTGGAAGGCGCTCAGTGCCGCCTCCAGCATCTCTGCGGCGGTTTGCACGCGCACGCACTCCACGCCGCGGGGAACATCGAGCAATGTCGGTCCCAACACGAGCGTGACCTCGGCACCGCGGCGTGCGGCCTCCCCTGCAAGGGCGACGCCCATCTTGCCTGATGAGCGGTTGCCAATGAAGCGCACCGGGTCGATCAGTTCGTGCGTGGGGCCGGCGGTAATCACGATGCGCTTGCCCGCCAGGTCCTGAGGCGCGGGGTTGAGCACCTCACAGACAGCCTCGACGATGTCCTCGGGCTCGCTCATACGTCCCGTGTCCACGTCGCCGCAGGCAAGGTAGCCGCTGCCGGGTCCCACCACATGGACACCGCGCTCGCGCAGCGTGGCCATGTTGGCTTGCGTCGCCGGCGCCTTCCACATGCCGTTGTTCATAGCGGGTGCGATCACGATGGGTCGCGGCGTCGCCAGCAGCGTGGTGGAGATAAGGTCATCGGCGATGCCGTTGGCCATCTTGGCGATGATATTGGCCGTCGCGGGCGCTACGACCACCAGATCGGGCTCCTGCGCAAGCGAAATGTGGTGGATGGGGTCGGAGGGATCGTCGAATAGGCCCACGGCAACGGGCTCGTTGGTGAGCGCGCGGAAGGTGAGCGGCCCCACGAACTCCGTGGCATGCTCGCTCATAACGACCTTAACGCGCGCACCGCGCTTTTGCAGCAGGCGCACGATGTTGCACGACTTATAGGCGGCGATCCCGCCGGTAATGCCCAGCAGGATCGTTTTTCCCTCAAGTTGCATTGAATTGTTGGGTGCCGCCGTCATCGCTAGGCTTCCTTGCTCGGGAGTACCAGGAGGCGGTGGCAGTACGGGCAGTGCGTAATCTCGCTGCCGTCGTGGTTGAGGTCGCTCATGGACGATGCCTGCAGCGCGGTGTGGCAGACCGTGGGGATGTTGCCCTGGATGGTCTCGACGGCCAGGCCACGGAACTGCTTGAGCAGACGCTCGTAGTCGGTGAGCACGTCAGTCGGCAGCGTGGCAGCAAGCGCGGTGCGCTCCTTAGCGGCGGCCTCAATCTGAGCCTGCAGGTCGGCAGCCTTGGCGCGGGCGGCCTTGGTATCGGCCTTCACGCCCTCCTCGAACTTGGCGATGATTGCCTGCGCGCGGGCCTCGCGGTCGAGCGCCTCCTTATGGGCGACAACGACGTCCTTGCGGGTGTGCTCAATCTTGTCCAGACGCTTGGCCAGGGTGGCGAGTTCATTCTCCAGGTCCTGAACCTCGCGGTAGTCGGAGCCGTCGACATGGCGCTTCTTGGCAGCCTCGATGGCGTTGTTGGTCTGAATCTCGGTGGTGTTGAGATCGTCGAGCTCAATGTCCAGATCCTTGCGCTGGGCGTAGAGCTTGGTCATCTCGGACTTGAGCTTCACATAGGTCTTGCGCTTGGAAGCGAGCTCCTTGAGCTCCGGCATATTGGCAAGTTCGCTCTTGTTGCGGGCGAGCTCCAAATCGATCTGTTGCAGCTTGAGTAGCGTAGCGCCGGCGCTCATAAGTTCTCTCCTTTTGTCACAGTCCACCATTGGCAAGGGTTCAGTATTTTAATCGCATGACGGGGGTTGACCCCGGCGTCAACTGCAGAGTTCATCAATATATCAACGAACGGCTCCTCGGAGCGGTCGTGGCCGAGCAAGATCACCGGCAGCCCGCGTAAGGCAAGGTCTTGCGCCACGTGGTAGCCCGCCTCGCCCGTCACGACAACATCTGCGCCCGCGGCGATGGCGAGCTCTCCAAAGTCGCCCAGGGAGCCGCCCAAAATGGCGAGGGTGTAGCATGGGCGATCGGCTTCGCCCCACACACGCGGGTCGCTGCCGAATGCCGTGGCAGCACGGGTGGCAAGATCGCGCAGCGTGCACGGGTCGTTGAGCATTGCAAGCGCGCCCAGGCCGGTGGCCTCGGGGTCGTCCACGTGCTCCAGCGAGCTCACGGGCTCAGCGCCCAGCAGCTCGCTCAGGCAGGTGCGCGCTTCGTGCGAGCGGTCCAGATTGGTGTGGAGCGAGATAATGCTCACGCCGCAGCGGGCGGCCTCAAACAGCGCTGCGCTGCACTGGGGGCGTACGGAATCCGACGGACAAAACGCCTCGGGCGCCTTGATATAGATGGGATGATGCGTTAGCAGCACGTTGGCGCCGGCCTCCTGGGCGCGGTGTACATTGGCTTCGGTCGCATCGAGTGCGCAGGCAACACCGGTGATCTCGGCGGCAGGGTCGCCCACGGAGAGCCCTACATGATCCCAGCCCTCGGCGTCCGCCTTGGGGTAGCGCGCCAGCAGCGCGCGTTCAAGCTCGGCGACGATCATGCAGCACCTACGATCGAGAGCAGCGTCTGGGCAAAGTCGTCCAGGTCAGCCGGGTCCACGCGGTCATCGAAGGAGATGCGCAGTGCGCCTAGCGCCTGCTCGCGACCAATGCCCATTGCGCTGAGCACGTGGCTCGGGTCCATGCTGCCGCTCGAGCACGCCGAGCCGGCCGAAACCTCAAAGCCGGCGGCGTCGAGCTTGACGATGAGCTCCTCGGAGTCCATGCCGTCGACGTAGATCGACACCATGCCCGGCAGGCGATCGGCCTGTACGTAGTCGCCCATGGTGGCATGAATACGTGGATGAGCCGTAAGCGTGGCGTAGAGTTTGTCGGACAAGGCTTGCAGCGTCGCGCGCTCCTGGGCCACGGTCGGCAACAGCGCGGAGGCGGCGGCGGCAAAGGCCAGCTGCGTGCGCAGATCCTGCGTACCGGCACGACGGCCGGCTTCCTGTCCACCGCCAAAGATGCGGGGACGCAGTGGAGTTCGGGTCTTAACGTAGAGTGCGCCGGATGCCACGGGGCCGCCGATCTTGTGAGCGGCAACGGTCATAGCATCGACGCCCAGCTCGGTGACATCGAGCGGAATATGCAAGTAGCCTTGGATGGCATCGGTATGAAACAGGGCGCCGGCAGCATGCGCGGCCGCGGCAAGCTCGCGGATGGGCTGCACCACGCCGGTCTCGTTGTTGGCGACCATAATGCTCACGAGCGCCACGTCGTTGCCTAGTAGCTCGACAAGCGTGGCAGGCTCAATGTAGCCCATGCGGCAGGGCTGCACCAGGTCGACGTTAAAGCCGGCGGCGCGCAGCAGCGGCAGGTTGTCCAGAATCGAATCGTGCTCGATGGCCGAAACGATTACGCGATCGCGCTTACGATCGCGCTGACGAGCGCCCTCGGCAAGACCGAGCAGCGCCAGCTGGTTGGCCTCGGTGCCGCCGTTGGTAAGGATGATCTCGGACGGGCGAACGCGTGCGCCAAAGCTGCGGGCGATATCGCGACGGGCGACTTCCAGGCGTGCGGCGGCCTTGCGGCCAAGCGAATGCAGCGAGTTGGGGTTGACGCCGGCAAGCTCACTTTCGTCATATTCTTGCTGCGCAAGGCGCGCCTCGGCGCGCATGGGCGTCGAGGCGGCATAGTCAAGATTCACGGGTATTCGGTTTTGACCTGCGGTCATAAGAGTTTATGCCTCCTGTGCGGCCTCGTTGCCCAGCTTCTGCAGCAGCGCAACCTCGGCAGCGGGGTCTTCGGACTTAAATACGGCTGAGCCGGCCACGAGCACGTTGGCGCCGGCCTTAACGACTTCTGCGATGTTTTTGGAAGAGATGCCGCCGTCGACCTCGATCATGGGCGACACGCCGTGGCGCTCGCACATAGCTTTGAGCTCGTGGAGCTTAGCGATGGTGCCCGGGATAAAGCTCTGGCCGCCAAAGCCGGGATTTACGCTCATCAGCAGCACCATATCGACGACGTCGATGATGCTCTCAAGTACGCACACGGGGGTGGCGGGGTTGAGCACCACGCCGGCCTTGACGCCGCGCTGCTGCAGATGGGTAAGCGTGCGGTGCAGGTGCGTGGAAGCCTCGTAGTGCACGGTGATCATGTCGGCACCGGCGTCGGCGTACCAATCGACCGTCTCGTCGGGGTTCGACACCATCAGGTGCGCATCGACCGGTACATCGGTGGAGCGCTTGACGGCCTTAAGGATGTCAACGCCAAAGGTGAGGTTGCCGGTAAAGTGACCGTCCATAACGTCGAAGTGCACGTAGTCGGCGCCGGCGATCTTGTCGAGCTCGCCCTTGAGGTTGGCCATGTCGGCCGAAAGGACGGACGGAGCGATTTTAATGGAACCCATGGTAGAAGCCTTTCTGCGCTAGTCGGTGAGTCCGTAGAACTCTTGAGAAGGGACGCGGTCGGTGAGAATCTCGAGCGCCCTATCCAAAGTAACACCGTTGTAGAGCGTTTGCTCCACGGCAAAGGTGAGCGGAATGTCTACGCCCAGTGAACGGGCAAGCTCGCTGACGCTGCGGGCCGCGACGGCGCCCTCGACCACCATATGCGTGCGCGTCTGATACTCGTCGAGCGACACGCCGTGGGCAAACTCGTAGCCAAAGGTGCGGTTGCGCGAATGCTCCGAGGTGCAGGTGGCAATGAGGTCACCCATGCCGGCAAGACCCATGCAGGTCATAGCTTGACCGCCGCGGGCGTGCACCAGACGGCTGATCTCTGCCAGGCCGCGCGTCATGATAAGGGCGAGCGTGTTGTCGCCCGCACCGGTGCCGGCGGAGATGCCGCACACGATGGCGATAACGTTTTTCATGGCGCCGCAGACCTCGACACCGGTCATGTCTTGCGACAGGTAGATGCGAAAGGCCGTTGACAGGAGCAGGTCCTTAAAGGTCTCCCCTACCTGCGTATCTTCGCTGGCGATGACGGCGGCAGAAAGACCTCCGCGGCAGATTTCCTCAGCATGGTTGGGGCCCGAGAGCGCCGCCACACGTGCCTCGTTGCCGATCTCGCTGGCGATGACCTCGCTCATGAGCAGGCCGGACTCGGGCTCAATGCCCTTGGTGAGGCAGAGCACCGGGGTATCGGCGGCGATAAAGGGCGCGGCCTGGTGGCACACGCTGCGAAGGTGCGTCGAAGGAACGGCAAAGATGATGGCCTCGGCGCCGTCGAGTGCCTGCATCAGCTCCGTCGTGGCGAAGACGTTGCAGGGCAGCTCGTAGCCCACAAGGTAGCGGGGGTTGCGGTGCTCGCCATTGATGCCGGCGGCCGTCTGCTCGCTGTGGGCCCACATGGTCACGCGCTCGGCTCGCGCGGCGGCGAGGCCGGCGACGGCGGTTCCCCACGAGCCAGAGCCAATCAGCGCAACATTCATGACTCTCTCCTACTTATCGTCGGGCTCGGTGACGCGCTTGGTAAATGAGAGCTTGGACTCCTTACCGGTCATGAGCTTTTTGATGTTCGCGCGATGGGCCCACACCACGGTGATGCCGATTATCGCCATGCAGAACTTGAGGCCCAGGCTGCTGTACGGAAAGACCGCGCAAGCAGCGATGGGAAGACCGATGGCCGCGGCAAGCGAGCCCACCGACACAAACTTGGTGATGGCGACGGCCACGATAAACATGCCCAGCAGCGACAGGCCAATTGGCCAATACCAGGCGAGGATGACGCCCAGGCCAACTGCGATTCCCTTGCCGCCACGGAAATTGAGGTAGGGCGAGAAGATGTGGCCCCACACGGCTGCCAGGCAGACGACGCCAAGCATCCAGTCGCCGGCGGCGCCGGGGGCCATGATGCTCACGGGGAAGCCATAGCCCACACTCGCGATGAGCGGGCGCGCGATAAGGACACAGATGGCGCCCTTAAGGCAGTCGAGCAGCAGGGTGAGCGCGGCCACCTTGGGGCCGGCCACGCGCAGGGCGTTGGTGGTGCCGATGTTGCCGGAACCCGCCTTGCGAATGTCGGTGTGGTTGAACACACGGCCCAGGATCAGGCCAAACGGAATCGCTCCGATAAAGAACGAGACCACGGCGCAGATGGCGGTCAGCAGAATCGGATTATGCATCCTTTTGCTCCTTCTTTCTAAAGAAGAGTCGAATGGGCGTGCCGGCAAAGTCGAAGGTCGAGCGCAAGCGGTTCTCCACATAGCGCTGGTAGGTGTCGTTGACCAAGTCGCTGTGGTTGACGAAGAACGTGAACGTCGGCGGGTTGACACCCGTCTGGGTCACGTAGTGCATGCGCAGGCGGCGCTTGCCGTCCACCACGGTATGACCGAACTCGCGCAGGTCGGTGAGGAACGTGTTGAGGCGCGAGGTGCTGATCTTTTGCGAGCGCGTCTTCTCGGCGGCGTCGACCATCGCCCAGATCTTCTCGACGCTGCGGCCGGTCAGGGCAGAGATGCGCAGGTACTGGGCCCAGGGAGCCATGACGCCCAGACGGCGGTCGATGGTCTCCATGCAGGCCTCGCGCTTACGGTCGTCGTCGAGCAGATCCCACTTGTTGAGCAGCACCACGATGGCGCAGCCGCGCTCGATGGCAAGACCCATGACCTTCTGGTCCTGCTCGGTAACGCCCACGGAGGCGTCGACGACGAGCAGCGCCACGTCGGCGCGGTCGATGGCGCGCAGGCCGCGAACCATGGAGTAGTACTCGATGTTCTCGTACACGGTGCTCTTCTTACGGATACCCGCAGTATCGACCATGCGGTAGTGCTTGCCGTTGCGCTCGACGACCGTGTCGATGGCGTCGCGCGTGGTGCCGGCAATGTTGGACACGATGGAGCGGTCGGCGCCCAGGATGCGGTTGAACAGCGAAGACTTACCGGCGTTGGGGCGGCCGATGATGGCGACGTTCAGCGCGTCGGGGAACTCATCGGCGACCTCGTCCTCTTCCTCGGGAAGCAGGGCCACGATGTCGTCGAGCAGGTCGCCCGTGCCGTGGCCGTGCAGGGCCGAGAGCGGCGTGGGCTCACCGATGCCGAGCGAATAGAACTCCCAGATGCTGTCGTTCTCGCGATCGGGGTTGTCGAGCTTGTTAACCAGCAGAAAGACCGGCTTGTCGCAGCGCTTGAGCATGCGGGCGACCGACTCGTCCTCTTCGGTGACGCCGGTGCGGCCGTCGACCACAAACAGGATGACGGCGGCTTCCTCGGCGGCGGCGAGTGCCTGGTCGCGGATGGACGTGGCAAAGACGTCGTCGCTCTTGAGCGGCTCGATACCGCCCGTGTCGACGATGGTGAACTCGCGGCCGTTCCAATCGGCCGTGTGATACGAACGGTCGCGCGTGACGCCGCGGGACTCATGGACGATGGCGTCCGAGGTCTGGGCCAGGCGGTTAACGAGCGTGGACTTGCCCACGTTGGGGCGTCCGACGACGGCGACGATAGGTTTCATCTGCTCTCCTTTAATGGGTAGGGTCAGCGGAATTAGTAGAGTCGGCAGGCACAATGCCGAGGATGTGCTCCAGGGTATCGAGCAGCTCATGCGGCATGGTCGACACCACATGAACCTCGGCGCCGCGACTGGTAAGGCTTGCGAGTAAATCGTCACGATGATACTCGTCAAGCGTCATGCCGTCAGCGTTGAACATGAGCTTAGGCACAAAGAGCATAACCCCCGACAGGTCCTGCGGCAGCTGCTCCAAGATGTCGCAGGCGACGATGAGGCCGGTCACGTCCACGTTACCGCCAAAGTAGCGGTTCTTGATGGCCGTGACGGTGCCGGAAAGGCCCTGCGGAGACTCCACGAAGCGGGCCACGGTATCGCGTGCGCTGGCGCCCGAAAGACATACTAGGCGCTGGTTGCGGGCGGTCATAGCCTTGCGAACGCGGGCAAGGCGCTCAGCGTCGGCGGCAAGGACATCGTCTGTCTCGTCCAGATACGAGCGGATCATGCCGATGCCGTCGTAGTACTGCGGGTAGCCGTCGTAAAAGTCTGCCTCGGGCGGATCGATGCCGGCGTCCAGGTAGAACTCGTCGCTCATCTGGAAGGTGTGGCGGCCAAAGCGCTCGTACGCGCGGTCCTGGAAGGGCCGAATCATGGCAATGGTCTCGCGCGCGAGCTCGGGCTTGTCGCTGTAGGACCAGCTAAAGCGGTTCTGGTGCTTGGTAAAACCGAGCGGCACAATGCCCAGGCTGGTGATCTGCTCGTGCTCCTCGCAAAAGCGTAAGGTCTTTTCCAGCTCCTCGCCGTCGTTCATGCCGGGGCACAGCACAATCTGCGCATGAATCTCGATGCCGGCGGCCATGATGGCCTCGAGCACGTCCATGCCGCGCTGGGCGTTGCGGCCCATCATGCGGCGGCGGACGTCGGGGCTCACGGCATGGACCGACACGTTCATCGGACTCATGTTGCGATTGATAACGTTTTGCACGTCCTCGTCGGAAAGGTTCGTGAGCGTGACAAAGTTACCCTGTAAAAAGCTCAGGCGATAGTCGTCGTCGCGAATGTAGAGCGTGGAGCGGCCGCCCTTGGGCAGCATCGTCATAAAGCAGAACACGCAGGCGTTTACGCAGGTACGCATGCCGTCAAAGATGGGGCCGTCGAACTCAAGACCCCAATCCTCGCCGGGAAAACGGTCGAGCTCCACGGGGGTGACAGTGCCGTCGCGCGGGTCGAGAACCTCAAGTTCGACGGTGTCGTCGTCTGCTTCCCAAAGCCAAACGATCATGTCGGTGAGTTGCTCGCCGTTGACCGTAAGCACGCGCATGCCCGGCTCGATACCCACATCCCATGCGGGCGATTCGGGACGCACGTTCTTTACGAGCGCGCCCTCACCCGGCTCGGGGTCGCGGCTGCGCCCGTAATCGGCCACCTCGGCGGCGTATGCGGGTACGGTCTGGTCCATGATTAGCGGCAAAGCTCCTTGATGCGCGCAACGGCGCGTTCGATGTGTTCTTGCGGGGTGGAAGCGCCGGCGGTGATGCCGATGTGGCGCGCGTTGGCAAACCATGCGGCCTCAAGCTCGGAAGCTTCTTCGATGTGATGCGTGTGCTCGCAGACGTCAGTGCAGATCTGTGCCAGGCGGCGGGTGTTGCCCGAGTTCTTTCCGCCCACCACGACCATGCAATCACAACGGTTGGCGAGGGTTGCTGCTGCCTGTTGACGCTCACTCGTGGCGGCGCAGATGGTGTTGATCACGCGCAGTTCCTGCACGCGCGGGGTGATGGTAGCCACAACCTCGGCCAGGTTCTGCGCGGTCTGGGTAGTCTGTACGACGAGGCCTACCTTGCCCTTGAGCGGCAGTGCGTCCGCATCGGCGGCGCAGCTCACGACTTGAGCGTCATCCCCGGCGTGGCCCAGAATGCCCTCGACCTCGGGGTGACCCGGCTCGCCTACGACGATCACGCGGTAGCCCTCGCGCACCAGGCGCTCGGCTGCTACATGGACCTTCTTCACGTAGGGGCAGGTGGCGTCGACCACGGTAAGGCCGCGCCCGCGAGCGGCGTCAATGACCTGCGGCACCACACCGTGGGCGCGAATGATCACGGTGCCCGATGTGGCATCGTCCAAGGTGTCGGCCAGACCGACGCCTGCCTCGGCGAGCTCACGCACCACGATGGGGTTATGGATGAGCGGACCCAGCGTGTGGACCTGAGTGCTCTCCCCCGCCTGCGGCGCGGCGGCCAGCGCCATGTCGAGCGCGCGCTGTACGCCGTAGCAGGTGCCGGCGTGGGCGGCGATTTCGATGGTGGGGACGACCTCCTCAGTGGCGGCCGCGGCGGTATTCATGACTTCCTTACCCATGGCTAGAACCTACCTGGGTGCTCGGAGCACAGGTCGTCGCGCATGGCGTAGACGCGGTTCATGGCCTCGGACTCAAACCAAGCCAGGCGCTCCTTACGCTTGAGCTCGGCCGGAGCGTCGGATAGCGAGACGGCCTTGCCGGCACGAATCCAGCACTTTTTGGGGCGCATGAGTTTTTTGCCCTTAGGCGTGATGTCGGACCAGCCACAAATGGCGAGTGGGTTGACGGGCGCCTTGCCCATCTGGGCGATGAGAGCAAAGCCGCCGTGGACCTCGGGTTTGATCTCGCGCGAGCGGATGCGCGTGCCCTCGGGGAAGATCAGAACGTCCTCACCGCGCTGCAGCGCATGCTGGGCAGCACGCAGACACTTCATGTCAGCGGTGCCGCGCTCGACAGGAATGCCGCCTACGCGGCTAAAGGCCCAGCGCACAATCTTGGTTTTGGCGAACTCGGACTTAAAGATGGGGCGAATGCGGCGGCCGCCAAAGAACAGCGCCGTCTCTACAGCCAGGAGCTCGGCCATCGAGGTGTGGTTGCAGATGACTACGCTGCCGCGGCCTTCCTGGCGCTCAAACAGCAGGTCGGCATCTTCGACCTTCCAGCGCCACATGAGTTTGGAGAAGGCCCAGAGGATTGCCATGACCACGACGACGGTGCCGCGGATGAGCGCCGGGAACTCGGCGTACGGGGCGTTGTAGTAATCCTCGGGCGTCTGTTTAAACAGGCGCATGGGCTACCTCCTTTGGTTGATGAGGTCCTCGATAATGCGGACGACCTCGTCGATGGTGTGGGCGGTGGAGTCGACGTGCACGGCGTCATCGGCGGGCACGAGCGGGGCGACCTCACGGCTGCTGTCGAGCTTGTCGCGCTGCTTGAGGGCGTCGAGGGTCTCGTCGACCTCGGCCTCGAGCTGCTCGGTGCTGAGCGGCTGAGCGTCGTTTTGGTGGCGCTGCAGCACGCGACGGCGGGCGCGCTCGCGCGGGTCGGCGGTCAGGAATACCTTGACCTGCGCGTTGGGGAACACGACGGTGCCGATGTCACGGCCCTCGGCCACGATATCGCGGTCCTCGGCGGCGCGGCGCTGATGGATGAGCATGGCAGCGCGCACGCCCGGGTAGGCCGAGACCTTGGACACATTGGCGTCGACCTGCGGGGTGCGAATGGCGGCCGAGGCATCCCTACCGTCGATGGTCAGGCGCGTGTCCTCGCCGGTGCCGTTGGTAAAGCGAATCTCGATCTGCTCGGCGAGGGCATCGATGGCAGCCTCGTCGTCCAGATCGATGCCGCGGTCGAGCGCGGCGAAGGTGACGGCGCGATACATGGCGCCTGTGTCGAGCTTGTTAAAGCCCAGCTGGCGGGCAATCTCCTTGGCGATGGTGGACTTGCCGGAACCGGCGGGGCCGTCGATGGCGACGATCATGCAATGCTTCCTTTCGGTGGTTGACGTGCTGGTATGGGATGCGGACGCTGCTTGCTGGCGGACTGGCTAGCCCGTGTAGCGTTCGCGGTAGGTGTTGCGCTTGGGCGCGGAGCCGTGGCTGCCGTGGTGGCGAGTGCGGCTGGCGGTGTTAGTCGCGGATGCGGTGGTGCGCTTGGAGCTGGCCTGCTTGGGCGGGATGCCGCCGGCCTTGAGGATCTTCACCTCGCGGTCGGTGAGCTCGCGCCACGAGCCCTTGGCCACGCCCTCGAGCTCAAGGCCGGCAAAGTTGCAGCGATGCAGACGGATTACCGGATGGTGGATCTTGCTCAACATGCGCTTGACCTGGTTCTTGCGCCCCTCGCGGATGATGACCTCCACGGCGGTGGTGCCGGGCTTGACGCCTTGGGGAGCCACGGCCTCGGCCTCGCGCGCGCTGATGACGCGGCAGATCGCCGGCTGGCACAGGCCGTCGTCGAGCTCGATGCCGCGACGCAGCGGTTCCAAGTCGCGATCGGTCAGGCGGCCGTCAACGAGCGCCTGGTAGGTCTTGTAGACGTGCTTGCTGGGGTGCAGCAGGTCCTGAGACAGGTCGCCGTCGGTGGTAAAGAGCAAGAGGCCCGTGGTGTCGCGGTCCAGACGGCCCACCGGAAAGAGCCCCGGAAAGCGGTTGCGCGGCACCAGATCAGCCACGCAAGGGCGCTCCTGCGGATCACTCATGGTGGTGAGGTAGCCGGTCGGCTTGTAGAGCATCAGGTACGCGGCGCCCTGGTCGAGCTTGACGGTCATGCCGTCGACCTCGATATGATCGTGGTCGACGTCGACCTTGGTGCCCAGCTCGGTCGCGACCTGGCCGTTGACGGTCACGCGGCCGTCGGTCATCAGGTCCTCCGAGCCGCGGCGGCTCGCCACGCCCGCACGCGCCAAAAAGCGCTGCAGGCGCATGGTGTGCGGATAGACGGGCTGGGCGTCGGTTGCGGGTACTGCGTTGCCCATGGCGCGCGTCTCCCCTACTTCGTTAGTCCTCGTCATGCAAATCCTCCGAGGTCTCGTCGGCGACCAGGGTCTCCAAGTCCTCGACTGCCTCAACATCTTCAACATCGGTATCGAGCAGTTCGCGCTCTTCGTCCAGATCTTCGGCCTGCTCCTCGAGCGTGGACTGAATGCTGCGGCCGCTTAGACGCTCGCGGATAAACTGGCGCGACTGCTCGTCGGGGGCAAACTGCTCCAGGTCGGGCAGGTCGCGGGTGGAGCGCAGGCCGAACTTTTCCAAGAAGGCGTTGGTCGTGCCGTAAATGATGGCCTGACCGTGCTGGGGGTCACGGCCGAGCTCGCGCACCAGACCCTTGTCCACGAGCGACGCGATGACGCCGTCTGAGTTGACGCCGCGGATGCCCTTGACCACCTCGCGCGTTACGGGCTGGTGGTATGCGATGACGGCCAGGGTTTCGAGCGCCGCCTGCGACAGCTTTTGCGTGTCCCAGCTCAGCACATAGGCCTCGACCACGTCGTGGTAGGCGGGGTGCGTAAACAGGCGCCAGCCGCCGGCGACCTCGCGCAGCTGAAAGCCGCGGTTGGCCTCCTCGTACTCAACCTTGAGCTCGGCGAGCAGCGATGCGCATTCGCCGGGGGCGATATCCAGTGCGCCGGCCAGCGCGGGCGCACTCACCGGGTCGCTCGACACCAGCAGCAGCGCCTCGAGGGCGCCTTTGAGGCTGTTTGCCTCCAGCGTGGAAAGGGTTGACATGGTTGCGGCTCCTATTCGGTGAGCTCGGGGCCCTCGCCGGGCACATAGGCCTCGGCGCCCTCGACGCGGTTGATGCGGATGGTTCCAAAGATCTCGTCCTGGCTCAGCGTGAGCGAGCCGCGCTTGGCGAGCTCAAGCATAGCTAGGAAGGTGACGACGAGCTGCTCGGTGGTGGCATCGCCGTCCAGTAGCTCGCGGAAGGTGCAGGTTTGGTGCGCCATGGTAAAGCGGTCGACTGAGGCCACGGTCAGGTCGAGCGGCACGCGATGCGGCGCCACGTGCTCGGCCTCCAGCAAGAAGGTCTGTCGCTTGCCGTCCAGGTCGGCGCAGATGACGGCGAGACCGCGCAGGGTAATACCGGCCAGGTAGTCGGGCATTAGGCCTAAGAACTCGGGATCGGGGCCGGCCACACGCGGGTGCATGCGGCTTTCGGCCTGCATGCGGGCACCGAGGGCTGCCGCCGCGCCCTTAAACTGCTTGTAAGCGATAAGGCGCTGGATCAGGACCTCGCGCAAGGCGTCGCCGTCGAGCGTGCTGAGCTCCTCGAGGTCTTCGTCGAACTCGTCATCGTCGTCATCGACTTTGCGCGGGGCCTCCTGAGGCACCAGCGAGGCGGCCTTGATGTCCAAAAGGGTTGCCGCGACCAACAAAAAGTCGCTCGCCACGTCCAGGTCCAGTGCCTCGATGCGCTCGGCCTCGGCCAGGTATTGTTCGGCCACCTCGCTGATCGAGATGGCACCGATATCAACTTTTTGGCGGGTTACCAGCTGTAGCAGCAGGTCGAAAGGTCCGCTGTAGACCTGCGTCGACACGCGATACGACATCTTCGACCTCCTTTGACGGCGCCTTCGCGGCGCGGTTTGGGCGCATGTTCTGACCGTTTTGCACGGTCGACCTGTAAGTTTACCTTAGATGCCGGCGATTGCGAAGTTGAGCAGCTGCTCAGCGAGCGGATACACGGTAACGTCGAAATAGCGTCCGATCACGTCGATGCCGGTCCACATGGGCAACAGGTACAGCACCAGGATAAGGATGGGCATGGCGTATTGCTGCAGACGGTAGTAGTTGGCGAGCGCCTTGTCCTTGAGGAACGGCACGATGATTGACGAGCCGTCGAGCGGCGGAATCGGGATGAGGTTAAAGAACGCGAGCGACAGGTTGACCACGATAAACGTGGCGCCGAAGTTCATGATCTGTGATGCCACGGCAAAGGACATGCTGGTGTAGAGGTTGCCGTATGCCGTGTGCATGAGTGCGGCCGCAAGGCACGCGAGGGCGATGTTCGATGCGGGGCCGGCTGCGCTAACCAGGACCTCATCGCGCTTGGGGTGCTTGAGGTTGTTGAGGTAGACGGGCACGGGCTTGGCGAAGGCGAACACCGGGCCGCCGGCGGCAAGCATGAGCAGCGGTAAGATGATGGTGCCAAACGGGTCGATATGGTTGAGCGGGTTGAGCGAGACACGACCGCGCGAACGGGCCGTCTTATCGCCGAGTGCCCAGGCCGCGGCGGCGTGCGCGCTCTCGTGGATCACGATGCCGACGATGACGGCGACCGCGCTGGCGAGCAGGTTCATGAAGTAGCTGCTGGACATAACGATCCCCTAGCGGACGCGGCGCGAGGCGCGCGTGAGCAGGTAGTCGGCTACAAACAGGATGACGGCCACGATGGCGTAATCTAAGCGGAACACGCCGCCAAAGGGCGAGGTGATGACGCCGTAGCCGGCGATGGCACTCGGCAGTGCGCGCGAAAGCTCAACGACAAAGCCGACGATCTGCAGCTTGGCGGTCAGGCCGCTAAAGCACAGCAGCACGGTCATCGCGCTCATAAAAATGCCGCAGATGCGACAGGCGATGGCGATGATGCTCATCGCCACGGCAGCGGCCTTACGAGAGTTCACGCGCGGTCTCCTCTTCGATCTGGGTGGAAAGTTCCAGCCATTCGTCCTCGAGCTTGGGCAGCTCTTGCTTAAGGCCGTTATATTCCCCCAGCGCGGCATTGAACTTGTCCTGATCGGCATAAAGCTCTTCGCTTGCCATCAATTCCATAAGCTCGTCATAGCGGGCGCGCTTTTTTTCGAGCTCCGTCTCGATCTTCTTGAGCTGGTTGCGCACGCCCTTGAGCTTTTTGTTGAGTGCGGCGCGGGCCTGGGCCTCGGCGCGCTTTTGATCCTTGGTCTTTTTGCCCTCGGCAGGCTTGGGGGCGGCGGCGGGCGCATCGGGCTGGGCCGCAGTGACCTTGGCGGACTTGGCCGCGGCGGGCGCGCTCTCCCCTGCCGCCTCGGCGGCGGCGCGGGCTGCGAGGTCCTCGCGCTTGTAGAGGTAGTAGTCGTAGTCGCCGTCGTAGACCGCGACCTTGCCGTCGCGGATGTCGATGATGCGGTTGGCCACTGCGCGTACCAGGTGCTCGTCGTGGCTGATCAGCACGATGGTGCCGGGGAAGTTCTGCAGGGCGTTCTCGAGCATGTCCACCGAGTCGATATCCAGGTGGTTGGTGGGCTCGTCCAGGCACAGGAGTGCCTCGGGGGCAACAAGCATTTTGGCGAGCGCCAAGCGCGCCTTTTCGCCGCCGGAGAGGACGCGTACCTGCTTCTCGATGGAATCGTTGTCGCTAAACAGGAAGGCGCCCAGCAGGCTGCGCTGCTGCGGCACGGTCCACTTGGGCGTGACGGTGTCGATTTCTTGCAGGACGGTATTGGACTCGGTCATGCCCTCGAGTGCGTGCTGGGCGTAGTAGGCTACGCCCACGTTTGTGCCCAGATCGCGGGTGCCGGTGGTGGGCGGCTCCAGGCCGGCGAGGATCTTCATGAGCGTGGACTTGCCGGCGCCGTTGGGGCCGACGAGCGCCACGTGCTCGCCGCGGTAGAGCTTGAGGTCGATGTCGCTGTAGATGTGCTTGTCGCCGTAGGACTTGGATACACCCTCGAGGCCCACGACCATGTCGCCGGAGCGCGGCGGGTCAGGGAACTTAAAGTCGATGTGCTTGTGGCCCTCGGGCAGGATGACAAGTTCCTTTTTAATCTGCTCGATCTTACGGATGCGCTCCTGCGCCTGGGCGGCCTTGGTGGGCTTATAGCGGAATTTGTCAACGAAGACCTGCATGTGGGCGATGTCACGCTCCTGGGCGGCTCGCTTGGCGCGCATCTGTTCCAGGTTGTCCTCGCGCTGCTTGAGGTAGCTGCTGTAGTTGCCGGTGTAGGTGGTCACGCGACGGTTTTCGAGAGCGGCGACGTGGTCGACGCAAGCGTCCATGAAGGCGCGGTCGTGGCTGACGATGAGCACGGCGCCGTCGTAGTTGGCGATAAAGCCGCGCAGCCACTGGACGCTCTCGAGGTCCAGGTGGTTGGTGGGCTCGTCGAGCAGCAGCAGGTCGGGGTGGCGAAGGAAGAGCTTAGCCAGCGCGATGCGCATCTGCCAGCCGCCCGAGAACTCGGAGCACGGGCGCTTAAAGTCGGTGACCTTAAAGCCCAGGCCGGACAGGATTTTGCGGGCGTTGCTCTCGAGCTCGTAGCCGCCCAGGTGCTCAAAGCGGTCCTGGACCTGGCCGTACTCGTTGAGGAGTGCGTCGACGTCCTTGCCCTGATCGGAGAGCTCGGTGATCTGGGCCTGCAGCTCGTTGGCGCGCTCGCCCATGCGGCGGATTTCCTTGGCGGCGGCCATGACCTCGGCAAGGATGGTGGTGTCCTTTTGCTCCAGATTAGTTTCCTGCTCTAGGTAGCCTACCTGGCAGTCCTTGGCGTACTGGACCTGGCCGGCATCGGGACTGTCGATGCCCATGATGATCTTGAGCATGGTGGTTTTGCCAGCGCCGTTGGGGCCCACGAGCGCGAAGCGCTCGCCGGGGTTGATCTGGAAGGATGCGCCGCTAAAGAGGACGCGCGCGCCGAAGCTTTTTTCGATCTTGTCGACCAGGAGGATCATGGTGCCGCCTTTGACCTTGTTTTCCTATATGAAAAAAGGCCCCAACTTGCGTTGGAGCCTCATTCAATGCTCGGGTGGAGACGAGGGGGATCGAACCCCTGACCTCTTGACTGCCAGTCAAGCGCTCTCCCAGCTGAGCTACGCCCCCGTGCGAAAATGTACTATACGGGAACTCCCCCGGCGATGCAAGGACAATTTTGGAAAAACTTTCCTGGGGCGGCGGCGCGGATGCGTGTTAGCGTCGGAATGATTTAGCCAAATATAGTCGGCCGAGATTGACCAATCCCGGCCGACCCATTTTAGC
>UQYA01000004.1 GCA_900545165.1 uncultured Collinsella sp. | reverse complement strand
GGGATTGGTCAAAATAGTTTGACTATTAGCGGCTAAAATCGCCCGGCGCTAACAATTTCGTCGTTTGCGATATTGACAGCAGTAGCGTACCCCATCGCCAACTCGCGATGGGCAGTGATTTTTATTCCCCATTCTTGCTTTGCTTAAACAGGTTATAAGAAATCAGCTCATGCAGTTAACAGCGCCTTGATGCACACTCAATTGTCTTGACGGCGATCGCATCGAAAATGCTGGTGCGCCCCTACGGATACAAGCGCCTCCCCATCTAATGCATGTACACGGTCCGCGAAAACAATATCGCCGACAACACCGTGATAATCCCGATGTGCATAATCCAGGAGTTTGGATGCGCAGACGGGTGGATTGGCATTGATCAGTATGGCCGCTTCGCACTCCTCGCCGACGGACACATCGTCGAGGGCGAAGACATCTACGCACAGCGAGGCCGAGGACCAACCCCTCCCCAACCTTCCCCAGAAAGTTCGCTGATGTTGACTGGTGTTCCCGTAAAATAATCCCCAACAAAATATGTGCGGAGTGCTGGCCTGGAGCTGCCTTCGGACCCTATTGGCTGCTCACCGAGAGGCTCCGCTATGAAACGACCCCTTTACTGCCTGCTCTGCGCGATCGCGTGCACGTCCATGGTCAGCGCGACGTTGCCTATACCAGCCATTGCAGAAGCCATGCAGCCTCGGGCAACAGCCGAGCGGCAGGCGCAAGCCGACGCCACGAGCAGCGACGCAGGCAAGGCTGAAGACGGCACCAACGCAAATGCGACAGCAAATACCGTAGAGGACAGCACCGCAACATCCACCGGCACCAGCGCAGTCAACACGGAAAGCACTGACGCCACCACCGCCGCCAACACCGCAGACGCCGCCACGCCCGGCGCCGCCGCCGCAACCGGCACCCCCACCCCATCCCTCCGAGCCCAGACCAGCCCCGCGCCCGAGGCGATCCCCGCCACATCACAAACCACCTACGCCCACTCCGCCACCGCAACCCAAAACGGCGTCATCTTCACCGTCTCGTGGAACGACGCCCCCGCGGGCACCGCGACGACCTTCCACGTAACCCAAACCAACGGCTCGTCCCAGGCCAAGGCGCGCATGGACGTGCCCACCTATTGGGACGGCGGCAGCCAGGAAAGCGTCTGCGACCCGTCGCGCCCGGCATGGTCCGGCTACTGCAGCCTGGGCACCGCGGGCCACGACTTTACCTTTGAATTCACGGCATCGGGCACGTACCGCATCTACTTCTACTTTATGGACAACGACAGAAACGACCCCCAAAACGACAAGGGAATCTACTACCTGCGCACCACGGCGGAGGTGACCGTAAACGACGCCGCCCGCCCGAGCGTCACGCAAATCGTCAACGACGCCGTGGACCTGTGCAGGCAAGAGACAAACAGCTCGGAATACGACATGGCGCTGTGGCTCCACGACTGGACGCTCGACCAGCTGGAGTACGACCACAGCCTCAACTGGTGCTCGGCCGAAAGCGGCCTCACGCGCCACCAGGGCACCTGCGAGAGCTACCAGCGCATCTACTCCAAGCTCCTTGACGCCGCAGGCATCGCCAACGGCCGCATCACCGGCAACGGCCACACCTGGAACGCCGTGAAAATCGACGGCAAATGGTGCCAGATGGACCTAACCTGGGACGACACCAGCGACAACTGGTACGGAGACCTGGACCAGCGCCATCTATACTTTGGCCTGACCGACGAGCTCATGGCAATCGCCCACTCCGACCACACGGCAAACTACCAGAAGGACGACTACGCCTACCGCTCGACCGACCTATCCAACAATTACTTCGTGCGAAATGGCAAGGCCGATGAATGGGCCGAGAAGTATGCCGATCGCATTCAGCAGCACCTGGATGCCAAAGAAGAGAGCTTTTCCATCGATGCCGACAACCAGTCCTTCCCGCCGAGCATCTCGGGGATTCAGAACGGGACTGTTGCGTACGCGATGAACCAGAGGGAATGGAAAGTTCAAGGCGCCAAGGCTGAGCTTACTGCGGCATCAAACGTCTCCAAGGAATCGAACAGCAAATGGAGCGCCAGGTACGACCTGGCAGCAAAATACCGAATCGCAACATTAGAGAAAGTTATAGACGACGGCTCCTACCGCCTCGCGGCCGCCCTCGACGCCCGGATGGCCGTGTCGGCCTCCGCATCGGGCTGCTCGCTGTCCTCGGGCGCGGGCGCCCTCTCCCTCGAGCGCGACGGGGCGACGGGCCTCTACAGGGTCTCCTCGGGCGGCCTGATGCTGACCGAGTCGGGCAACCGGGCGGTGCTGGCCGAGGCGGACGGCTCCGCCTCGCAGCTGTGGCGCGTCTCGGCCCTGGGCGGAGGCCGCTACTCATTCACGTCCGCCTCCGGGCTGGCGCTGGACGACCGGGGGCAGCGGACCTCGGAGGGCAACACGGTATGGCTCTACGAGCCCAACGGGGGGCCCGCCCAGGCATGGCTGCTCGCGGGCCCCGCGATCCCCCGCACGGTCGACGACAGCTCCTACCGCCTCGCGGCCGCCCTCGACGCCCGGATGGCCGTGTCGGCCTCCGCATCGGGCTGCTCGCTGTCCTCGGGCGCGGGCGCCCTCTCCCTCGAGCGCGACGGGGCGACGGGCCTCTACAGGGTCTCCTCGGGCGGCCTGATGCTGACCGAGTCGGGCAACCGGGCGGTGCTGGCCGAGGCGGACGGCTCCGCCTCGCAGCTGTGGCGCGTCTCGGCCCTGGGCGGAGGCCGCTACTCATTCACGTCCGCCTCCGGGCTGGCGCTGGACGACCGGGGGCAGCGGACCTCGGAGGGCAACACGGTATGGCTCTACGAGCCCAACGGGGGGCCCGCCCAGGCGTGGGTCCTTACCTAGTCTGCAAGATCTTTCAAATACTTTTTGACAATCTCCCGAAATGATTCAGGGAGAAGCCTTCGTGCTATTTTCTTAGTATAAAAAAATATTCCCCGCTCACGCCTTTTATACATACACTCAATGGCATGCCAACCACCTTCGACAAATGCGTCAATATAGAGCTGTCTGTCTTTTGGAAAGGTGCTCGGGCAGCGGAGCTGATCGTTGCCTTTAGCGATATCGTCAAATTCGACAGGGTACAAGTCCAGAGCGTTGCTGGATTCAATAAACTCCCTGCCGCGGTCGTTATTCACCAGCAAGCAGGAGACACCTTTCATCTGATTAAACTTCTCAGCATCTTTCAAAACGTCGGGCCTATTAACGTCGACGCCCCAAAAATCACCGATGGTAAGATCGCCGGCGCGAAATCTCCCTGCATAGGGGCACCTATAGCAGCTATCGCGAAGAGTCTTGAGGTTCAGGAACATGTCGTAGTAGGGGGATTTCGCCGCAGGAATGGTGACCTCTCTTCCGTCCTCAAGAAGAAGAAATAGAAGAAGAGAGTTGTCCCACCCCTCGCGCTTGCACCTAAACCGGAAATCAACCACGGGAGACCCAAGCTGTCTGCCATAGCCCTCAACGCAATCCGCGAACATGCGGCCGGAAGGGACGCCGTGGCAGACCAGGTCAACGGTTGTCAGGTTCTCATAATCGCCTCCGAGAAAGCCCCTAAGGCCGGCGACTTGGCAAGGCGTACCGCAGAAAAGAACCCGCCTCCCCTCGCAAAGGTCCGCCTTCACGTCGGCAAAACAAGCTCCGGCATCACTCTGCACATATTTTGAGTTAAGCAGTGGACGAAGCCCGTCAACGCTCGCCGCGCGACGGTGCCGCACCCGAAGGATGCTCCCCTCGCGCTCATAGGCAGCGCCATATGCGACCCCACCAGAAGCAATAAGCTCACGCGCAAATGCACCAAAAACGCCACCGGAGGCGGACTCCGAGACATCGTCCCTACCGGCGGCGGCAAAGAACGGTCCGGCGGAATTAAAGCCTATCCCTCGGTTAAGACCGCACGCCTTAATGCACGCGCCACAGCCAATGCAAAGATCACCATCAATTACAGGAAGAACGAACCCATCCTTACCCTCGGACATGGTAACGGCGCCTCTAGGGCAACTAGCGGCACACGCTCCACAACCGCAGCAATGCGATGGCGACTCAAACAGCGTGGGAATTTCTCCCCTTTTCACAGTAGACATGCAGTTACCCCCCTATTTATGAACCGAAAGCAACTTGCGCAGAATGTCCGCATTCATATAACCGAAAAAAGCCAACGCAATTGCAAGACAGGCAATAGCGCTCAAAAAGCCAGCACCGTAGGCTGACAGATAATAAAAGGCGAACACTCCAAGAATTGAAACCAAAGTCAGAATCTGCTCAGCCCGGTCTTCGACAAGCTTCGCAAACTTAGCGACTTTAATCCTGCGGTACTCATTCACCACGATCATCGCCAAGAGGGTTGCAAAAGACGCTCCATATAGACCAAAGCGTGGAATCAACAAGACACACAGCAGGGCGCAAAGAGCAGCAGACACCGCAGTAGTGGTTCCCATAATTCCAGTCTCTTTATGTGCGGTGAAGATACCGCCATAAAAACCGGAAATATTGCTGAAGTACGTCGCCAAGAGCAATATCGGTACATACAACATGCCCTCGCCGAATGAACCCTTAATCAGGACGCCATACACAAGAGGCATAAGCGCGGACATAAGCAGAACGACGCTCATCATGAAACGCCTTAGCGCCCGATACACAGAGTTATAGAAAGCCGACTCATCCTCATCAGAGTTTAGGGCTCGAGCTGAACTCTCCTTCCAAGACTGATAGAAAAAGCCATACACCTGATCCATGATACCGGGGAACTTGTACGACACTGCATACACGCCGGCAGCAGAAGGCCCAAGCGTACTCATGATAATGAGCCTGTCCAGCAAGTTATTAATAGTCCAGGAAACCTTATTAGGGATGAGCGGAAATGAATACCGTAGAAGGTTTAAAGCATAGGAGATAGAGAGCGCCGACGGATCGATATAACGCCAGAGCCTCCGCATTACCATGAACACGAGAGCAACACCGCCTTGCGCAATGACCGTTGCAGATAGCATACCCACAACGCCCCAGCGAAGAACGGCGATAAAGAGAACATTGAGCAAAATGGTAAAAGCACTCGCGGCAAAGTTCATGACGGAATATCCCACGGTATCCCCGAAACCACGAAGGACAGCAGAAGCCATCTGCAGAAGCGCGCCAGCAACAACAAGTCCCACGACCCAGCCAAGATTTTCAGGCTCAAAAAGCAACCATACCAGAATCGCCATGACTGCAAAGCATACGCATCCGGCAAGAAGTACAGCGCATGACGCTGTCACGGCTGTAGACCGATCCTCATCGGTACGGCAGTCAATGAGAAACCGAAACAGCGCTTCATCCATAAGCAGCGAAACCGCAGGAACGCAAAATAAAGCAATAGTATTGATGTAGTCTACGGTGCCGTAATCAGCAGTGGAAAGAACCGATGTATAGAGCGGAAGCAGAAGAAACGACACGAGCTTTGTTGCCATGCCGCCAACTGCGATAATGCCGGTATTTTTGATAAGTCGGCTTGTCTCTCCCATTACGAAAGCGCCTTTCTAAGATAAGCCCACGAATGCTCACGCAGAGAATCAAGAAGAGAGTCCACATCACCCCAGTCACAAGGAGGAACATCGTCGGCACACATAACGTTGACGCAACGGTCAGACAGCCCGATATTGCCCAGCAAGTCGCGCATACGCGCACCAGACTTATCTGTTGCATATACGCGGAAGGGCTTATGGAAGAGAACAGAGAATACAGTTGCATGAAAGGAATTGGTAACGATGAGGTCTGCGTGTGCGATAAGAGAAACGAACTCTTCAGGGCCAACGCCAAACAGGTTAATTGAATTTGGGATATCTAGATTATTCTCAGATATATAAGCCACCTTCATGCCTGTTGCCTCCGTCATCGCGACGGTGCTCTCGATAAGCTCAGGACATTCACGCAAAAGATACATGAAAATATATTCACCTTGCAAGACATCTTTAGATGCCATGTCGGTATAGTCATCGGATTCCAACAAAAGTGTGGGATCTAAAACAACGTCGATAGGCGTATCGACAAGTGGCTGAAATAGCGGAACCGTCTCCTCCTCGCGAACAGACAAAAAATCAAACCTTGAAAGTAAATCGGATACAAGTTGCTCATCAAAATTCTCCGGTCTAAAGAAAGTATGAGCAAGACTGGGAGCGTAAGCAACTCGTCGACTATCTCCGGCAAATGAAAGGAAATAGGGGCCAACAACACCTTGTGTGCAATCGAGATTCCAAATTTGATCGCTTCCGCAAATAAAACAATCAAACTGCTCAGCGAGTTCGTACATATCACTTTCTTTTTTCCAGAAATACGGTCTCTTTGTAAGCCTGAAATACTTTTTAGAAAATTCCGCGAATGCAGCCTTTCTAGACGACTGCTTACGCCAACAGCGCATTGCGCGCAGCGTCATCTTCGGGTGGCGAGGTTGGAAAAACCTATATTGCTCATAGTCACGAGAACGATAGTCGATTATTCGCACCTCATGCCCCATGCCTTTCAAGACTTCTTGAAGCGCATAAGACTGAAGTGCAGACCCGAAATTTAAAGCACCGTGGAAAGTAATCGTTCCAATCTTCATTATTTATCTGTTCCTGTTCACCCAAATATGAATAGCATCTGAAAGGCTGAGTCCAGTTACCCCATCAGCAGCTAGAGAAAGCGATGCGAGAAGATAGCGGCTGTAATCCGAAGTGCGCAGAGCCTTCTCAATATCCTTCCATCTACCATTCATCGAAGTACTCACCCTGCTGAACTCATCAATTGAATTGAACGTGTCACAACAACAAGCAAATAAAATCTTACGAGCGCAGTTGTCCAGAGCGACAGTTCTCCCAAGCAAGAGCGGTCCGAACAAAGGAAAAATGCGATTGAAGTCTTCCTGACTATAATTAATCCCCAGCTCTGCACGTAAAGAAATCAACTCATCAAGAACCCAATACGAATCAAGCCCTTTAACATTCGTAGGGGTAGACTGCATTATGGATCCAGGACGGATTCGGTAATAATAGCCACTCAAATCATAACAAGGTTCATCGTTAAAGCGACAATCTATCCATACCGGATGAATCAGATCTTCGTACCATGCACCAACGGGAAAACCTAGTCGATTCCAGACTTCACGACGATATAGTCTGCCCCACGGCACCATCCAACTAGCTCTATCGTTCTCTATCTTGCCAAGCAAACCATCATCAGACATATATCTAAAAGTCGATGTAACGAAATCCGCAGATGTTTCATCGAGTCTGCTCCGCATATCCTCAAGATACCCTGGCCCGATCATGTCATCAGAATCCACGAACATGATGTACTTACCGCGAGAAACTCTAAGACCCGCATTACGTGCTGCGGAAAGGCCGCCGTTTATTTGGTGAATTACAAGAACATTAGGCATTAGTCCATACGAATCGGCTATAACGCCAGAATCATCTTTAGACCCGTCATCTACAATAATAACCTCAAACTTGCCAGAAAACTCCTGTGTCACAATGGAATCAAGGCAAGGTTTGAGGTATTTTTCAACGTTGTATACAGGCACAATAATAGAAATGTCGTAAGATATGCCTTCCTTAAAAACAATAGGCATGAACATATTGGATGGTCTCTTGGAAACCATGCTAAGCTTCGCCTTAGACGCATAGGATATAGAATCGGAACGACGACATAACCTAAGTAAGCCATCATAAATAGGGCTAGAAAGTAGAAGTTTTATAGCCTTCTTAATTAAATTAAGAATATGCAACAATTGACTCCTCCCATCTTCAAAGTCGAATAAATATGCGCTTCCATCAATTCGGACATTTAAGTTATGATGCCCCAACATGCAATCAACAAGACCAATCGCAGACGGCACCCCATAGAGGAATAGACTAAAAACAATAAATCACAAACGAAAGCGTCTATTGACTCACCCAGACCATGGGGGCGTTGGAGAACTTCTTTGAAAAAACGTGCAAAGACCAGCTTCTAAGCATCGACCGAAATAACTAAAGCCCAAGGAATGAATACACCGCACGACAAGACTGAACCTTTGATATCGGTTCAATCGTAAATTCTTGTCACTTAATTGAAAGCTAAGGACAAGCTCGGTCAGGACTAATAATGCTCCAACTAAATATATTAGAAAAAAGCAATAATGACCTGCATTATACAAATAGACGACGGAGACATTTAAAGCAGCTTAGTAAGTGCCGAGCAGAAAAAGAAACGATACTGCAATTTGACAAAACAAGACTATGAACTAAGTCCGGACAATTGCTGATTCGACTCTGATACTCGCTTTTAATTGTTTTATCAAATTGCCTTTTCACCTCTTTATCCACTTCACAATGCCAAAGAACTTCATCAAGATCACAATAGTGTCGACAGATACCCCTTTTGGCATTTTTTACTGAATCGCTCGACCATTCACTCGCATAACGAATCAACTCGTCGCTTACAAAGCTCCAATCAGTTATCTGATCCTCTTTAAACTGCTTCGTACTATTAGCGCCATGCTGACGATAGTAGTAAAGCGGCTCGTCAATGTGAAATAAACTCTTTGCAATATCGAAAACAGGAAGAAGTTGACAAAGATCCTCACCGTGCATAAGGCCAACTCGTTTCGAGTACCACTCATCACTGGCAAACAAATCTCTCCGAATGACCTTATTCCAAACGCTATTGAAATCGCATCCGCACAACAGGTTTTTAACAGCATCAAAAGATTCGCCCGTATGCATACCAGAACAGATATCAACTTTTAACGAGGGTTTAATAGGCATCAATCCCATGGTAAAGTCAAATGAAATGATATCAGCACCAGTCGAGGCAATTACATCGCATACCTTTTTGATGCAGCCTTCAAGAAGAGCGTCATCGGAGTCGAGCGAAAGAATATAACGCCCACTCGCCTTACGAAGACCGTCTCGACGTGCAGCGAGAAGACCTTCGTTGTCCTTATGAATAACGAAGGCTCTCTCACGCTTATCGCAATAAGCATCGCAAATCTCGGGAGATCCATCGGTGGAACCATCATCCACAAGAATCACCTCAAAAGAGCCGGTCCCTTGAATATCAATAGATTCCAGACAAGCGGGAAGAAAACGCTCGGTGTTATATACCGGTACAACAATACTGATGTCAGGCGTTTCGTCATGCATAAATAACTCCTAATAGCGCCGACGAATACGGAAAAAGATCGCAGCTGCCGCCATATACAAACGTAATGACAAAATAAAACACGAAAAATAAAAAGCCCAGAGTTCCAGTTAGAAACCGCTCTCTACCAAGGTTTTCAGATAAAAAGGGGTAAACCAAACCTGAAATGAAAAGAAAAGGGAAACTGAGTCGAATTAGCTCAGGACTGATGCTCGCAAATTGAGCGAATAAGGAAGAAATTATGCCACAGCTCGTATAAAAATTAAGTGTCCATCGATCAATGCTCGTGGTCAAACCCTTACTACCCAACATCCATATAGCAATACAAAATAGAAAATAAATAAGCATTGTGATATTAAATGAGCCCATTCCAGCGTGTTTGATCTGAAAGCTATATGACGACGTAAATAGAGACACGAGTTCCATTACATCCGGTCCACTCATAATCACACAAATAGCAAAAATGATAACGCCAACGCATGCAAGAAGTGCAACGGTCTTGTATGAACGTTCTTGTCTGCGGTTGAAGCATGAAATATAAATAATCCAAATTAAAAGTCCTATGATAGACATTTTGTGAAAGCCAACTGCAAGAGCCAAATAAACAATAGCGGGGACGCGCTTCTCACGGAACAGCTCATAGAGCATCATGACGAGCATACTAGTAGCAAGACATTGCCTAATTATGTTTAACGTATAACCGAACACAACGAAACAAAGAAAGAAACCTACGACAGGATACCCGCGAGGATACAACTTCCTAACAACTAAAATATAGGGAAGGAGAACGATGGCTTCACAAAGAAAAAGAACAGCGTGGAAATCACCAGTCAGTCTCCCCAGGATCCAGAAGAGAATTACGAATAGCGGCTCTTGATCTGAGCAAGCACCCATAGCACCTGTGAGCGAATAATACTGCGAGGCGTAAAAACACCTGAGAGGATATGCCGAGGTATCGGTACCGACAGATGCATCGCGCAGCCCCGCCACCAAACAAAGGGGGAGAACCGCGATAACCGCTAGAAGAAAACTGACGCGCTTATTAGGTATCTTTACCGAAAAATATAGCAATGCAATATGGGACACAAAGGCAATGAAATAGATTGGCATCTCTACACCTGCTTTGCATATCGTTTGTAAACCGTCGATTTACCTCCGGTCGAAACCACGTCGAAAACACCAACACAGCAGTTAAACACATCTTGAAAATAGATGTTATACAAAAAGCTGCCATGGCATTCAGTAACGTTAAACAGATGCGCGCTAATAGAAAAACTCACCTTATCAACCTTTTATCACAGGAGTTACCCGATAGCCTTACCAGAAATTGCAGCATATAACGCATAGAAAGCGTTATGAACCCTAGGAGAGATAGAAAAGAGAGCACAGCGTAACCTCCATTTTGAACAAGCATATGGGTTCCTCGACGCCCTCCAGGCAAGCCCTCGAGCATTCCTCAAATATTTCTGGGCGTCAGCCTTACTATCAAATCCGTCCGGATCAACCCTCATTGCAACGCGAAGCGTACAGAATGATTGAAAACACTCAAACTCGCCCTGAAATTCAGACCCGGCAAATCGTCGAACAGTCTCAATAGTCCTGTCCATGTCTTTAGCATGCTTGGAACCCTGCTTTCTGAGCGTTGTAATGGAACCAGGTCTCGTCACGTATGCATAAAAGCACGCATCAGAGAATGCAACCTTTTGAATTTTGGAACAAATTTTAGCAATTACGCCCATGTCTTCGAAGAGCTGCCCCTCAGGAAAGACAAGGTCGTTAATAAGAGATCGTTCAAAGAGCTTTCCGCACGCAGAGCCGCTCTCACCGCTTAATAAAAGTAATTTTCGTAAATGCTCAATTCCAGATTCAACATGGAATTCTACATTCTGCCCCATCTTATAGTTATCAAGAACAGGCGTCTTCGCAAAGGAGCCGATAACGAGCGAAACTTGATACTTGTCAGCCGCTTCGACCATCAACTCAACAGTTCGCGAATCAATCAAATCGTCCCCATCAACATACATGACATAATCGCCGTGGCACCTTTGAGTACCAAAGTTACGAGCAGAAGAAAGACCGCCGTTTTCCTTATGCAAAATCTTAAATCGCGTGTCTGATCCAACGGCATCTTCAATAAGATCAATAGTATTATCAGTACATCCATCATCCACAATAATATATTCGATATTCGAATAAGTCTGACCAAGCAATGAGTTTACGCAAGGAAGCGCGAACATACCCACGTTGTACATGGGGACAATGACACTAACCAGAGGCTTAGCAACATCAGAAGCCATATATCTAAGACCTCCTGAGAACAAAACGATATATCAACGCTCTAACGGAATTTGGCATCAGACAGACGACGGCATGCGGTAAATAAGAACAGATATAATCGCATTTTGTGAAATAGCCACGCTCAACTTGAGCACGCTTAAATGCTTTAGCGTACTTAAGATACTGCGAGCCCCCCCTGCGAGCATAGAAATCCCCACTAACGCGCATCGCAACAAGCGGTTCCTTCAGGTTATCCGCCTTGCAGCCACATGCGAGCATCCTGTTAAAAAGGTCCCAATCCTCAAAGTAGAGAAAATCGGAACTGTAGTTACCAGCCTCCATGACTTTCGACTTTCTAAACGTCATAGGAGGATGACGAAAGGGATTTCGCCTTTTGGAATAAGAACGTATAGCGTCGATGCCCTTGGGAAGATCTGTGGACGCAACAGGTTCATTGGGAGTCGTGACGAATTCGATAACATCGCTTCCGACCATATCGAGACCACTATCAATAGCGGCAAGCTGTTTCTCCATACGATCCGGACGAGCTATATCATCAGTGTCCATGCGTGCAACAATTTCGTTAGAGCAAGCAAGGATGCCTTGGCGCAGTGCATACCCAAGTCCATGGTTTTTTTCATACGAAACAAAATTGAACAGTCCGGGATGCAGGAAGTCATAATCTTGGAGCACGTCTTCAAGCTCATGCGTAAGCGGACCATCCTTGACCATGACGATCTCGGCAGGAGAAACCGTTTGATTCAGCATGCTGTCTAAAGCTTGAATTAAAAAGGCAGGATTTTCTTTTTTGTAAATGCTCATCAACACACTGTAAGAAGAAGAAAAGTTTGTCTGCATCTATCGTCCCGTTCTCTTCTTTCCAAACATGGCACCAAAAGTGCCGGTAAAGCATTTCCAGTCCATAAGGAAGCAGCGGTTTTGAACGTAACGAAGTTCAATCTGCTGACGCAGACCACTTTCGAACGTCGCTTCATTTCGATCAGTCGCTTGCCATAAACCAGTGATACCGGGCTGAACCGAGAGCAACACAGCCTTTTCCTCATCGGAAAAGTGCTGATCAAGTTCATCTCTCGTAATGGGGCGCGGGCCAATGACGGAAAGGTCGCCGTTCAACACGTTAAGAAACTGCGGCATTTCGTCGATCGAGCACTTGCGAATAAACTGGCCGACTTTGGTGATGCGAGGGTCATCATCGACCTTACGCTCGACTTCCCACTGATGCAGCTGCTCAGGACTCAGATACTTCTGCACGTTGCCGGCGTCGGCGACCATACTACGAAGCTTAAAAATCTTGATAGTCCTTCCGCCCTTGCCGACGCGCTCTTGCGTATACATTGGGCTGCCGGGCGATTCGAGGCTAATGAGCAAGCACACAATGGCGATAGGGATAAGCAGCAGTACGCTCATCAAAAGACTGAACACCAGATCAAACAGCCTCTTAATAAAGCGGTAACCAAGCGTACCGCTCGGCTTAATCTCTTTAATAGCCAGTGTGTCCCCCACGGATACACAGCTCTCTGTTACTTCTTTAGCAGCCATAGTCAAACCTACGTCCCCGTTCCCCAGGGATCCCCAAATCGGTAAATTCAAAAATGCGAACGAATAGCTGGTGCAACGTCTCCCTTACGTTTTGCTGGGAACGTCGAGCGGTAGCAGCTCCCTAAATGCGGAGTTACCTTCGCCCACGTTTACCAGGCACCAGCGCTTATGACGGTCGATCTTGTGCACACGGGCCTCTTGCCCCACCAAGGGCCCCTGTTCTATGTGCAGCACGCCGTCTTCTATGCGCGCAACGCTGTTACGCACCACGCCGTCGTCATCGAGCACGCTGCGATACCAATCCTGCGCATCGTCCGGCATGGGCATGTACGCCCGCTCCCTACTACCGGCGATGCGACAGCCAAAGCTCAACTGGGCCAAAGCCCTATCGAGCGCGGCGGCATCGTGCGTGGCGACGAAGAAATATTCCTTGTACATGGGTTTGGTTTGGAGCGACCAGGCGCCGTCCCGCTTAAACCAGAACTCTTTTTGCATCACAAAAGCGTCCTGCATAAGGTTGTGCGGGATAATGCAGCGGACCTTTTCGCAGGTCTCGCGCTCTTTTCCATTGGGGGTGTGGACCAGATACCAGCGGACGCGGCCGTGCTGGCTGTTGGTGGTGGCGCCGTTAAATGCGCCCGGCAGCTGCTCTTGGCGCCGTGCCGTCTGTTCCATGTTTTCGCCCCCTCTTTTGGCTTTGCGATGCACGCAAATGCAGGGGCGTTTAGAACAGGCTTCTCGCTCGCAGCTAGGCGCAGTCGCAAAAGTACAGGTTTTTGTATCTTTCGACAGACGACATTATACAAGCAATTAATCGGCGTTTGCCCAGATTACGCTAACAATGTACTGCTAGTAGGTACATCTCCATACCCCTCTACAAAAACCTGTACCTTTTGTGCAACAAAAAAAGCCGCTTAACCAGCGGCTTTTCTTATTTCGGCATGAAAAAAGGCGACCGCCCTGTGTGGACGGTCGCCTTTGTTAATTGTTGTGCAGCTTGCCTTAAGCGCGAGTCTTGATCTCCTCGGTCACCTTGGCAACAAACTCGTCAACGCTCATCTGAACGGTCTCGTTGGAGCGATCGCGGACGGAGATGTTGCCGGCCTCGACCTCCTTCTCGCCCAGGATGAGCATATAGGGCACGCGGTCGATGCTGCGGGCCTCGCGGATCTTGTAGCCGATCTTCTCGTCGCGGTCGTCGCAGACCACGCGGATGCCGGCCTCCTCCAGCTTGGCGCACACCTCGTGAGCGTAGTCGCGGCTCTTCTCGGAGACGGGAAGCGCCTTGACCTGCACGGGGGCCAGCCAGGTGGGGAACTTGCCCGCAAAATGCTCAATCAGAATGCCGATGAAGCGCTCGATGGAGCCAAAGCATACGCGGTGCAGCATAATGGGGCGCTTCTTGGTGCCGTCGGCGTCCACGTACTCCAGGTCAAAGTTGAGCGGCATCTGGAAGTCGAGCTGCACGGTACCGCACTGCCAGGTACGGCCGAGCGAGTCCTCCAGGTGGAAGTCGATCTTGGGGCCGTAGAAGGCGCCGTCGCCCTCGTTGACCTCGTAGTCCATGTGCAGCTGCTCCAGAGCGGTGCGCAGGCCTTCCTCGGCGCGGGCCCAGTCCTCGTCGGAGCCCATGGAGTCCTCGGGGCGGGTAGATAGCTCAACGTGGTACTTAAAGCCAAACTTTTGGTACACGGAGTCGATGAGGTTGACCACGCCCACGATCTCGTCGGTCAGCTGGTCGGGACGCACAAACAGGTGAGCGTCGTCCTGGTTAAAGCAGCGTACGCGGAACAGGCCGTGCAGGGCGCCGCGCAGCTCGTGGCGGTGCACCAGGCCAATCTCGCCGGCGCGAATGGGAAGCTCGCGGTAGGAGTGCGGCTTGGAGGCGTACACCAGCACGCCGCCCGGGCAGTTCATGGGCTTAATGCAGTACTCTTCGTCGTCGATGACGGTGGAGTACATGTTGTCCTTGTAGTGGTCCCAGTGGCCCGAGGTCTTCCACAGCTGCTTGTTCATGATGAGCGGCGTGGAGATCTCCACGTAGCCGGCCTTGTGGTGGATCTCGCGCCAGTAGTCCAGCAGCGTGTTCTTAAGGAGCATGCCGTTAGGCAGGAAGAACGGGAAGCCAGGGGCCTCGTCGCGCATCATAAAGAGGTCCATCTCGCGGCCGATCTTGCGGTGGTCGCGCTTCTTGGCCTCCTCGAGCATGTGCATGTGCTCGTCGAGCTCTTCCTTGGTGGCAAAGGCGACGCCGTTGATGCGGGTGAGCATCTTGTTGTCCTTGTCGCCCTTCCAGTAAGCGCCCGAGACGCCGGTGAGCTTAAAGGCCTTGAGGACCTTGGTGTAGCAGATGTGGGGACCGACGCACATGTCGATGTAGTCGCCCTGCTGGTAGAAGGTGATGCGGGCGTCGTCGTCCAGGTCGCCGATGTGCTCGACCTTGTACTTCTCGCCGCGCTCCTCCATAAGGGCGATGGCCTCGGCGCGGGGCTTCTCAAAGACAGTGAACTTGAGGTTCTCCTTGACGATCTTCTTCATCTCAGCCTCGATCGCGGGGAAGTCGTCCTCGCTGATCTTGACGCCCTCGGGCAGGTCGACGTCGTAGTAGAAGCCGTTGTCGGTCGCGGGACCGTAGGCAAAGTCGGCCTCGGGATAGAGGCGCTTGATGGCCTGCGCCATGATGTGCGCGGCGGAGTGGCGGATGACGTGCGTGACCTCGTCCTGCGGGAGCTCGGCCACCGAACCATCATTGTAGAGTGCCTTCATGGGTATGTTTTCTCCTCTCGGATGCCTGATGCAAGTGCGTGCGATGCGCTCGGCGTTTTAACTTGCATCATTATAGGCAGGTTGCCTTGGTATACAAGCGCCCGCCGCACCTTAATGGCACGGCGGGCGATTTTCTACGCATGCTTCATCGTGTGGGCAGGTTGCGCGTGTGGCTTGCGGTGTGCCCGTGGCTTGCGGCCGGCCCGGCGATGGATGCGTTACTGGATGCGAGTTCGGCAGTAGGGGCAGACCTTCCAGTGCGCATCGAGCGGGCGATGGCAGCTGGGGCATACGTTGCGAACCTGGGTATCGCACACCGGGCAGACGACGAAGTCCTTCTCGATGGGCGCGCCGCACTGCGGGCAGGTGCCGTACTGGGCAAGTTGGCGCTCGCGCAGGGCCATGTCCAGCTCCTGCTCCTCACGGTCGGACGCGTAGGAGTGCGGGCGCAGGACCAGGTAGGCAATGAGGCCCACAAACGGGATGAGGGCGATGATGCCCCATGCCACGTAGGCGCTGGCGCCGCGGCGGCGTGCGTCGATGAACACATAGACGACCGACAGCACATACAGGGCGATGATAAAGCCAACGAAGGCATAGACGACGCCCATAAGCTGCGGCGACATGAGCTCGGAGATGTACTTGGACATTACGGATACCTTTCGGGATATTAACAGTCCGGTCAAGTTTACCACGGGGTTTGTTTATATGGGACTACGGCTGGGTACGGGGCTGGCGCGGACACAAACATCTCAATCTGTAACAGGTGAGAGCGGAATCCGGGGCTAGATGTTGCAGATCGAGACGAACGGGTGCGCCGTCAGACTAACGTCCCAATCTGTAACATCTGGAACCCAAATCCTCGTCTAACTGTTACAGATCGAGACGAACGGTTGCCGTAGTAGCCGGCAGACGAGGTTGTCGACGTTGCCGAGTCTCCCCTCGTCTGCCGTTGGCGGGTGTTGCGGGGCTGTTCGCCGCATTGCCGCTGCGCTGGGGGCGTGCAGACCGTAGGATAGTCCTATTGACAGCCTGTCAACTTGTCTGGGAGGCACCGTGGCAGAAACGTTTGATATCGCGATTGTGGGCGCGGGCATCACGGGATGCGCCATCGCGCGGCAGCTCGCGCGGTTTGACTTGTCCATTTGCGTGGTCGAGGCGGCGAACGACATCGCGCTGGGCGCGTCGAAGGCCAACGGCGGCCTGGTGCACGCTGGCTACGATCCGGCGCCGGGCACCGTAAAGGCACAGGTCAACGCCCGTGGCTGCGAGTTGTACGGTACGTGGGCGCAGGAGCTAGGATTTTTGTTCCGCCGCACCGGGTCGATGGTGCTGGGTTTCAACGACGAGGACCGCGCGCAACTGGAGAAGCTGCGCCAGAATGGTCTGGCCAACGGCGTGCCCGAGCTGTCGATTGTCGGCCCCGAGCGCATCCACGAGCTGGAGCCGCGCGCGAGTGCCAAGGCGACGTGCGCGCTGTGGTGCCCCTCGACCGGCTTTGTCGATCCGTTTGAGGTCGCCATTGCCGGGCTAGAGAACGCCGTGGCCAACGGAGTGACGCTTATGCGGTCTGCGCCGGTGGAGGCAATTGAAGTTGCCGACTCGGATGACAAAACCGCGCGTTTTACGCTGGCGACCCCCGCTGGCAACGTGCGCTGCCGCTACCTGATCAACGCCGCGGGCAACGGCGCCGCCGACATCTCGCATATGGCGGGCGCCGAGGAATTCCAGATGGTCTGGCGTCAGGGCAACATCGTGGTGCTGGACAAGGAGCCACGCACGCTCATGCCGCTCTACCCCGTGCCGACGCCGGTGTCGAAAGGCGTTATCGTGACGGGCACCGTGCACGGCAACACCGTGATCACCGCCACGGCTGTCGTGCGCGAGCCGGGCGACACGCAGACCTATGCGAGCGATGTGAACGCGCTGCTGACCGGCGCGCGCAAACTGGTGCCCGATCTGGACACGCGCCGCGTGGTGCGCGCATTTGCCGGCGGGCGTCCGGTCATTCAAGGAACGAACGACTTCTTTATTGGACAGTCGGCCGTGGTGCCGGGGCTTTTCCAGGCGGCGGGCATTCAGTCGCCGGGCGTGGCAAGCGCGCCGGCCATTGCCGAGCGTATGGAGCTTGTGATGCGTGAGGCGGGCGTGGAGCTGCACGAGCGGGCGGACTGGAACCTAATTCGCCGCGCGCCGGACGACTTTGACCGCGCACCGCTGGCGCGCAAGGAGGAGCTGATCGAGTCCGATCCCGCGTGGGGACAGATTGTCTGCCGCTGTGAGACGGTACCCGAGGCCGAGATTGTGGCCGCGATTCGGCGCCAGCCGGGCGCAGTTTCGGTCGAGGGCGTCAAGCGACGCTGCCGCGCCGGCATGGGTCGGTGCCAAAGCGGCTTTTGCCAGAGCCGTGTGGTTGCGATCCTGGCGCGCGAGCTGGGCTGCGACCCCAGCGAGGTGTTGTTGGAGGACGCAGGTTCTTGGCTGGTTGAGGGACCGCTGAAGGGGGTGCGCTAGGATGGCGAAGCTAGATGTGGAAACGACGCACAAGGTCGGTGGCTCGGTGACGACACAGGCCTTCGACGTGGTCGTTATCGGCGGCGGCCCCGCCGGCATGGCGGCTGCACTTGCCGCACATAAAGCCGGCGCACACGTGGCTATCGTGGAGCGCGAGCAGCATCTGGGCGGCATCCTGCGCCAGTGCATCCACCCCGGTTTTGGCCTATCGCACTTTAAGCAGGAACTCACCGGCCCCGAGTACGCGCAGCGCTTTATCGACCAGGTGCGCGCGACCGACATTGCGCTGTTCTTGGGCAGCATGGTGCTTAGGATTGATTCGGGCGAGGGCGCGAGCGTAGGCGACCCGGACACGGGCGAGGCCGCGGGAACCACAGCAGTCCATACCGTCACGCTCATGAGCCGTACCGGCATGCTTCAGCTCACCGGGCGTGCGGTCGTCCTTGCCATGGGATGCCGCGAGCGTACACGCAGCGAGATCAAGATTCCCGGCAGCCGTCCCGCCGGCGTTTTTACGGCCGGCTTGGCGCAGCGATATATCAATATCGAAAACCTCAAGCCTGGCTCGCGCGCCGTCATTTTGGGCTCGGGCGACATCGGGCTTATCATGGCGCGCCGCTGCACGCTCGAGGGGATTTCCGTCGAGGGCGTGTACGAGCTCATGCCGTACGCCAACGGTCTGCGCCGCAACGTCAAGAACTGCCTGGACGACTTTGGAATTCCGCTGCACTTGTCCACCACCGTCACACGCGTGATCGGGCACGACCGCGTGGAGGCCGTCGAGGTAAGCCAGGTCGACGAGCACCTGGCGCCCATTGCCGGGACGGAGCGCATCGTTCCGTGCGACACGCTGCTGCTTTCGGTGGGTCTGATTCCCGAAAACGAGCTTTCGGTGGGCGCGGGCGTTGAGCTTGATCCACGCACGCGCGGAGCCGTGGTGGACCAGAGCCTGCAAACGGGTGTGCCGGGAATCTTTGCCTGTGGCAACGTGCTGCACGTGCACGACCTGGCCGACAACGTGACGACCGAGTCCGAGAGGGCTGGCGCAGCTGCAGCGGCGTACGCGCTGGGGACCGGCGCGGGCGCCGTTCCGGACTGCGAGCTCACTGTCTCCCCTGCCGGCATTGCGGGATACGCGCTGCCGGGACGCATTACGGCTGTGGCACTCACCAAACTCAACTTCCGCGTCCGCCGACCGGTCGACGCCGCCCGCGTGCGCATTCTGGCAGGCGACGAGGAACTGTTTGCGGGCAAGGTCCGCGCGTTTAAGCCGAGCATTATGGAAAGCTTCCCACTGCCGGCAAAGGTCATCCAACAAGCGCTCGACCTAGGTGCCAGCGAGATTGTCCTATCCGTCGATCCCGTCGAGGAGGCATAAACTATGAGCAATAACGCAATCGATACGCTGCAGTTCAACTGCACCACCTGCCCATCCGAGTGCCTCCTGACCGTAGAGGTGGAGCGCGACGCCAATGGCGCCGTGGTGGAAGTGCGCTCCGTAACCGGCAACAACTGCCCGCGCGGCGATAAGTTCGCACATCAGGAACTCACCTGCCCCATGCGCGTGCTCACCACCACCGTGGCCGTCTCCGGAGGCGACGAAGCCCTGCTCCCCGTGCGCACGGCCGAAGCCATCCCGCTGACGCTCCACGCCCAGACCATGGACCTCATCCGCGACCTAGTCGTCAACGCCCCCATCCGCATGGGCGACGTAGTCCTAGAGAACCTCCTAAACACCAACATCAACCTAATCGCCAGCATGGACATCGACCGAGTCTAAGTAGCTAATTGGGGACGGGGCTCTTTTAGCTACCCCGCCATCCACCCTGCCCTCCTCAGTTGCGGTGAAATACGGACTGTTTAATGGCTTCAGGCCGCTAAACAGTCCGTATTTCACCGCAACTTATGAGGGCCGCATGGGATGCAAAGGAGTGTCCCAAGGTGCCGGCATAAAAGGAACGTCCCTATCTGCCGGGCTTGGGATACCATGGTGGCACCCTAGCGAAAGGACGATGTATGGCACATGTCGATGACCAGCGTGTGGCGCGCGTGCTCGATGCGCTCGAGGCTCAGCACCCCGGCGCACAGCTGCTCGTAAACGACCCGTGGTCGATCTATTACCTGACCGGTTTTTATGCCGATATGTTCGAGCGTTTTTGTGGCGTGCTGCTCGCACGCGGCACCGAGCCGTTGATCCTCGTCAACGCCCTGCACCAGCTGCCAGAGTATGACAATGCCCGCGTCGCGTACCACACCGATACTGACGACGTGGCCGACGCCATCGTTCGCGAGGTCGATCCGACCAAACCGCTCGGCATCGACACCGTCATGCGTTCCGGCTTTTTGATGCCCCTCATGGAGCGTCACGCCGCGAGCGAGTTCTTCCTAGGCGACTTTGCCGTCACTGCCGCACGCACCTACAAAGACGCTACCGAGCAGGAGCTTATGCGAGCGTCCTCTGCCGCCAACGACGCCGTGATGGCCGATACCATCAAGCTCGTCCATGAAGGCGTGACGGAGCGCGAAATTGCCGATCAGATGCTCAGTCTGTACCGCAAGCACGGCTGCGAGGGCTTTAGCTTTCCGCCGATCGTGAGCTTTGGCGCCAACGCCGGCGACCCGCACCACGAGCCCGACGACACCGTACTCAAGCGCGGCGACGTGGTGCTGTTCGACATTGGCGGACGCCATCGCAACTACTGCTCGGACATGACGCGCACGTTCTTTTGGGGCGAGCCGGACGAGGAGACCGCACGCATCTACGACATCGTGCGCCGTGCCAACGAGGCCGCCGAGGCGCTCATCGCGCCAGGCGCACGCATGTGCGACCTAGACCGTGCCGCGCGCGACGTGATTGAGGACGCTGGCTACGGCAAGTACTTCACGCATCGCCTGGGCCACTCGATCGGCCTGCAGGACCACGAGCCAGGCGACGTCTCGCTCGTCAACGAGCAGGTCGTTGAACCGGGCATGACGTTCTCCATCGAACCGGGCATCTACCTCCCCGGCCGCACCGGAGTCCGCATCGAGGACTTGGCCCTAGTTACCGAGTCCGGCGTCGAGATTCTCAACGCCTACCCCCACGATCCGGTCCGCCTAGACTAGCCAATGTGACAAAGGGACAGCCCCTTTGTCACATTGCGATTACGCCGCGCCACGAAAACGGCCCATCTACTACGTTTAACCCGCATGGGTCGACCATAACCGAGTTTTCGCAAAATACGCAAGCCGTCTACCTGCGGTTTTAATTTCGCGATGTTCCGTATGGTCGGGGGTAACCGGTCAAACGTAGTAGATAGGCCCATTTCGTGGCAAGCGAGTCAACTCAGGGCACAGGGTAGCAAAAAGCCCCGTCCCAAATTGACTGCTTTTGAGTTGCGGTGATATACGGACTGTTTGGGGCTCCTGGCTTGTAAAACAGTCCCTATTTCACCGCAACTGATGAGGGGATGGGTTAGCGGAGCAGACCGGCTACTTCGCCGGCTAGGGTAATGGTGCCGGCGGCTACGAAAGGCTCGCCGGCGGCATCGAGGGCCGCGAGGGCCTCGGAAACGCTGGGGTATACGCCCGCAAGCTTATCAGCATCAACGAGGGCGGCGAGCTCCTCTGCCGGCAGGGCGCGATCGGAATCGGTCTGGGTCACGACCACGCGGGGGAACGCCGGAACCAAAACGTCAACGATACCCGCCACGTCCTTATCGGCCAGCGCGGCGCACAGCAGCGTGGGGCGATTCTCTACGCAGGGATCGATCTCGTCCAGCGCGCTCACAAAGTTCTCGCAGCTCTGAGGGTTATGGCAGGCATCAATCAACTTGAGCGGATCAGTTCCCAGCACATCAAATCGGCCCGGTGTGGGGCAGCCCATAAGCGAAGCATCCAGTGCCTCGTGGTCGAGCTCGCGGCCCAGATAGCCCTCGCACAGCATAATCGCGCACGCAGCATTCTGCGGCTGATACGCCGGCTTGACCATGCTCGACGTATAGATCGCACGCGGCGTGGTGCAGCTAAACTCAACCGTATCGCCCACGTGCTCCGGCACCTTGGTCGTGGCATGGTTCACCACGAGCGGCACGATGCCGCACGCACGGCAGCGAGCATCCATTACGCGCTGAACGCTCGACTCGTGCGTACCCTCACCCAGCACAACCAGACGTCCGGGCTTGATGACCGCAGCTTTCTCCCCCGCAATGGCCTCGAGCGTATCGCCCAAAATACGCGTGTGATCGAGCCCAATGCCCGTAATGGCAACGGCGACGGGATCGGTCGCACTCGTGGCGTCCCAACGTCCGCCCATGCCGACCTCAAGCACGGCCACGTCCACGCAAGCCTCGGCAAACACAACAAGCGCAGCGGCCGTCAGCAGGTCAAACGGTGTGATGGTATAGGCACGCTCACCCGCCGCCACACGGCGCGCATTCACGCGATGCCCCGCCTCGACAGCTGCTGAAACGCCACGAGCAAAGGCCTCGTCGCTCACGACGCGTCCATCGACCTCCATACGCTCGGGATAGTGCACCAGCTGCGGCGACGTATACAGCGCGGTCTTGAGCCCCTCACCACGAAGAATGGCAGCCGAAAAACGCGTAGTCGAAGTCTTGCCATTGGTACCGGCAACCTGAATGCAATCAAAGTACTCGTCCGGACGCCCCAGCTCATCGAGCATATCGACAACAGTCTCAAGCAGAGGACCAGCATCCCCAGAAATCCGCCCCGTATCAGCAGCAAGCCCAACAGCCTCATCAAACGAAAGCAACTCAAACGAGAAAGGAACGACATACGACCCAGAACGCTTAGCCATAACCCAAAGTCCCCCATAACAGAAAAAGAGGCCCACCAAAAAGAATGAGCCCCTCGCGTTGACAATATCAGCCTTTATCCGCTTGCAGCAAGATCAAGGCCACAACCCAGTGGCCCCAACCGGCAGGCAGCGGACGCCTCCGTAACCGCCATGGGAGCGGTTTGGGGCTTTGCTCGATACAAGTTCCGCACGAGCCGAAGGCCACTTAATGTGGCCTTCGTGCGAGCAGGACTGTCCGCAGTAGCGAGCAATGCCCCAAACCACGTCCCCCAGTAACGCTTACGAGAAGTCAGCAACCTGCGAGTTCAGCGCCGCCAGGATCTCCTTGAGCTCAGCTGCACGGTCCCTCTTCTTCTGGACCACCGCGGGCGCGGCCTTGGCCACAAAGCCCTCGTTGGCAAGCGTCTTCTCGCAGCCGGCGAGCTCCTTCTGAGCCGCGGCGATCTCCTTCTCAAGACGCGCCTTCTCGGCCGAAAGATCGACCTTGCCCTCGAGCACCACAAAGGCCTCGACGCCGCTGTCGACCACGGCGATGCTCGCGGCAGGCTTCTCAACGTCGGTGCCCATAACCAGCGAGGCGGTGTTCGCCAGCGGCTCGATGGTCGAGCGCAGGCTCTCGAGCTTCTCGATATCCTCGGCACCGGCGCGCACGACCACGTCGAGCTCGGCCTTGGGGCTCAAGCGATAACGCGAACGCGTGGCGCGGGCGGCGGAAACGACGGTGCGGCACAGCTCAAACGCGCGCTCGGCGGGCTCGTCGACGTACTTGACGTAGTCGGCGGGCTCGGGCCACTTCGCGATCATGAGTGCCTCGGCGCGGTCCACGTTGCCCTCGGCGTCCAGGTCGAGCACGCTCGCCGGCATGTTGTCCCAGATCTCCTCGGTGACAAACGGCATAAGCGGGTGCATCAGGCGAATGGAGGTGTCGAGCACAAAAATCAGGTTGCGCTGGGCCTGCAGACGGCCCTCGCCCTTCAGGCGGGCCTTGGTGACCTCGACGTACCAGTCGCAGACCTCGTTCCAGAAGAACTGCTGCACGCCGCGGGCCATGTCGCCAAACGTATAGTTCTCAATACCCTCGGTTACCATCTTCACGGCTTTGGCCAGGCGGCTGAACATCCAAGCGTCGGCCGGCGTCTCCACGACGGGCTCGCCGGGCGTGTAGCCCTCCATGTTCATGAGCAGGAAGCGGCTGGCGTTCCAGATCTTGGTCACAAACGACTTGGCCTGCTCGGTGCGCGGGCTGTCGATGAGCTTTTTGGTCTTCTTGTCAATGTTCGCGTCGAACTTAACATCCTGGTTGTTGGTGCACAGCGTGAGCAGGTTGTAGCGCATGGCGTCGGCGCCGTACATGCCAATGAGGTCCATGGGGTCAACGCCGTTGCCCTTGGACTTGGACATACGGCTTCCGTCCTTGGCAAGAATCGTCGGGTAGATGACGACGTCCTTAAACGGCACCTCGTCCAGGAAGTACAGCGAGCTCATGACCATGCGGGCGACCCACAGCGCGATGATGTCGCGTGCGGTGACGAGCGCCGTCGTGGGGTGATGTCCCTCGAGCAGCTCCGGCTTTTGCGGCCAGCCCTGCGTGGCGAAGGTCCACAGCTGCGAGCTGAACCAGGTGTCCAGCACGTTCTCGTCCTGATGCACATGATGGCCGCCGCACTTGGGGCACACATCGGTGTCCTCGGTAAGAGCGTCCTCCCAGCCGCAGTCCTCGCAGTAGAACACGGGGATGCGGTGGCCCCACCACAGCTGGCGGCTAATGCACCAGTCCTTAAGGTTCTCCATCCAGGTGGTGTAGGTCTGCGTCCAGCGCGCGGGGTGAAAGGTAACCTTACCGGAGTTAACGGCGTCAAGCGCCGGCCCCTTGAGCTTGTCAACGGCCACAAACCACTGCTCGGACAGCCACGGCTCAAGCGCGGCGTCGCAGCGGTAGCAGTGCATGACGGAGTGATCGAGGTCCTCGACGTGATCGAGCAGGTCGTGCTCCTCGAACCACTTGATGACGGCCTCGCGGCACTCGTCGCGGTTCATGCCGGTGAACTCGCCGTAGCCCTCGACGACCACCGCGTGCTCGTCAAAGATGTTGATCTGCGGCAGGTCGTGGGCCTGACCCATGGCGTAGTCGTTGGGGTCGTGAGCAGGCGTTACCTTGACGAAGCCAGAGCCGAAATTAGCGTCGACATGCCAATCCTCAAAGATGGGGATCTCGCGGTCCACGATGGGAAGCTTGACGGTCTTGCCCACGAAGGCGGCCTTCTCGGGGTCCTTCGGGGAAACGGCGACGCCCGTGTCGCCGAGCATGGTCTCGGGGCGCGTGGTGGCGACGACGATGTAATCCTGGCCGTTGACCGGCTCGGTCAGCGGGTAGCGCAGGTGCCACAGGTGGCCCTTCTCGTCCTTATATTCGGCCTCGTCGTCCGAGATAGCGGTGGTGCAGTTGGGGCACCAGTTAACGATACGCTTGCCACGGTAGATCAGGCCGTCGTGGTACCAATCGCAGAAGACCTTGCGCACGGCCTGTGCGTAATCCTCGTCCATGGTGAAGCGCTCGTTGTCGAAGTCCACGGAGCAACCCATGCGCTTGATCTGCTCGACGATGATGCCGCCGTACTCGTGGGTCCAGTCCCAGCAGGCGTCGACAAACTTATCGCGACCGATCTCCAGGCGGCTGATGCCCTCACTCTTGAGCTTCTTGTCGACCTTAGTCTGCGTGGCGATACCGGCGTGGTCGGTACCCAGCACCCAACGCGTGGACTTGCCGCGCATGCGGGCCATGCGGATGATGGCGTCCTGGATGGAGTCGTCAGTAGCGTGACCCATGTGGAGCTTACCAGTCACGTTGGGAGGCGGAATGGTGACGGTGCAGTCGCCCACGCCCTCACGGCGCTTATAGTAGCCGCCGTCGAGCCACTTCTGCAGGATCGCCGGCTCGTTGGTCGACGGATCGTAGTTCTTGGGCATTTCTTCCATATATCTCTCCCTGTCCCGCCGGCGTGTCCGCCTGCTTGGTTTTCGCTCGGTCAGGTCCTGGCTCGCACGAAGAGCACATTAAGTGCTCTTCGGCTCGTGCGGAATCTACGAAAACCAAGCAGGCGGACACGCCTTAGGTATCGATTACTTCAGTCTGATATGACTTCGCTGAGGCTTAAACAAACACACAGAATAACACAGGTAGTTGGGGTTATTGCGTATATATAAAATAGCCTCCGACCGCGGGTGGTCGGAGGCTATTTGCAAACACGCTTTAGGCTGGTTTAGCCGTAGATGCGTTGGGGCTGTTCTTCGTCCTTTACCGAGGCTTCGGTCACGACGACCTTGGAAACGCCCTCCTCGCTGGGGAGGTCGAACATCGTCTGCTGCAGCACGTCCTCGCAGATGGAGCGCAGGCCTCGGGCGCCGGTCTTGCGGGCGAGCGCCATGCGGGCGATCTCGTGCAGAGCCGCGTCCTCAAACTCAAGCTCAACGTCCTCGAGCTGAAACATCTTACGATACTGGCGCACCACGGCGTTCTTGGGCTCGGTCAGAATCGACACCAAGTCGTCCTCGTCAAGCGCCTGCGTCTGGGTGACGACGGGCGTACGTCCCACAAACTCGGGGATCATGCCAAAGGCGTTGAGGTCCTGCGGGAGCACCTGGCGCAGCAGGTCGTTCTCGTCGACCGAGGTGGGGCCGGCGATCTCGGAGTTAAAGCCCACACCCTTGTTGCCCACGCGGTCGGCGATGATCTTGTCCAGACCCACAAAGGCACCACCGCAGATGAACAGGATGTTGGTCGTGTCGATCTGCAGCAGCTCCTGCTGGGGATGCTTGCGGCCGCCGGTGGGCGGAACGCTTGCCACCGTGCCCTCAAGAATCTTAAGCAGCGCCTGCTGAACGCCCTCGCCCGAAACATCGCGAGTAATGGAGAGGTTCTCGGCCTTGCGGGCGATCTTATCGATCTCGTCAACGTAGATGATGCCAACCTGCGCGCGTTCGATATCGCCATCGGCGGCGTTGATGAGCTTGAGCAGGATGTTCTCCACATCCTCGCCCACGTATCCGGCCTCGGTGAGCGCGGTTGCGTCGGCGATGGCAAACGGCACCTCGAGGATGCGCGCGAGCGTCTGGGCGAGCAGGGTCTTACCGGTACCGGTGGGACCGAGCAGCAAAATGTTGGACTTGGCGAGCTCCACCTCGTCCATATCGTCGTCGAACTGCGAGCCCATGTCGTCGTCAAAGGCAGACACCGCGGCGCCGCCCTCGATCACGCGACGATAGTGGTTGTACACGGCCACCGACATGGCGCGCTTGGCGTCCTCCTGACCCATAACATAGGCCGAAAGCTCGTCATAGATCTCGTGCGGCGTCGGCACGTGCGTAATGACCTGACGGTCGTCCTCGAGCTCAAAACCCTCGGTCTCGGGGTCCACGGCGGGCTGGGATACAGCCTGACCATGGTCGTTGAGGAAGCCCGGCAGTTTGCCGTTGCGGGCAGCGTCCATAAAGTCCGAAGCAAGCGACTCCTCAAGGATCTCGGAGCAGGCGGCGACGCACTCGTCACAGATAAAGATGTTGGTCGGGCCCTTTACGAGGCGACGAACCTGACCCTGCTCTTTTCCGCAAAAGGAGCAGCGGATGGGGTTGCCGTTCTCGTCAAAGTTGTCCTGCATGTTACCGGCCATCCTAGGCGTCCTTCGCGGCGAGGTCGCGCGAGGTGACGATACGGTCAATCAGGCCGTAGTCGAGGGCCTCGGCAGCGGTCAAGTAGTTATCGCGCTCGGTGTCGGCCTGGACCTTCTCGATGGGCTGGCCCGAGGCGTCGGACAGGATCTGGTTGAGCTCGCGGCGAGTCTTCTTGATCTCCTCGGCAACGATCTCGATCTCGGTCTGCTGACCCTGGGCACCGCCGCTGGGCTGGTGAATCATGACCTTGGAGTGCGGCAGGCAGAAGCGCTTGCCCTTGGCGCCGGCCGAAAGCAGCACAGCGGCCATAGACGCGGCCATACCGACGCAAATGGTCGAGACCTGCGGCTTGATGAAGTTCATGGTGTCCAGAATCGCCAGGCCGGAGTAGACCTCGCCACCGGGCGAATTGATGTAGAGCGAGATATCCTTCTCGGCATCCTGGCTCTCAAGATGCAGCAGCTGGGCAACGACCAGGTTGGCGCTGACGGAGTTGATCTCCTCGCCCAAGAAGATGATGCGGTCGTTGAGCAGGCGCGAATAGATATCGTAGCTGCGCTCGCCGCGCGGCGTCTGCTCGATAACGTATGGCACGAGGGCGGAATCGAACTTGGCGATCATACGCATCTCCATTTCTCTCTTGCGGACCAAATTGGTTCTAGATAAACGTACGGTGCCCGCATGCTATGCATTGGCTGGCACCGTACGAAGCAACCGGATAACCGGTGTATAACTTTACCCCATCACGGGCGCACGCATGCGCTCGCGGGCAAGGTGGCGAGAATTACTCGGCGTCCTTGGCGGTCTCGTCGACCTCGGTCACCTTGGCGTTCTCGACCAGGTGGTCGACGGCCTTGGAGCGACGGATGGACTCGCGGACAGCAGGCATGCGGCCATCGGCGATGAACTCAGCCTTGGAAGCCTCGACGTCCTTGACGCCAGCCTTCTCGAACTCGGCGTTGATGTCGTCCTCGGTGACCTCAATCTTGAGCTCACGGGCAAGGGCGTCCAGAGCCAGGGACTCGCGGGCGACGTCGTTGGCCTGCTTGTGCAGGTCGCCGATGAACTGCTCCATGGTCAGACCGGAAGCGGGCAGCCAGGTGTCCAGCGTCATGCCGCGGGCAGCGAGGTTGGACAGGAAGTTCTGGCCAAGCTCCTCAAAGACGGACTGCTCGTAGTCGGCATCCATCTCGTCGAGCTGCAGGCGCTCGGCGAGAGCGGAAACGCAACGGTTCTCCTTCTCGGCCGGCAGGCGGGAAGCCTTGTCCTGCTCGATCTCGATCTTGATGGCGTCGCGCATAGCGTCGATGCTGTCGAAGCCAAAGTCGGACTTGACGAGCTCGTCGGTGAGCTCGGGGGTGTTGCGGACCTTGATGCCCTTGACGGTGACCTCGACGGTGTGGGTCTCGGCCTCCTCGCCCTCCTCGACCTCGTCGGTCCAGGTGACGGTCTTGACGTCGTCAACGTTAGCGCCGATCAGGGCCTCGTTGAACTCCTTGGGGTTGCTGTCGCTACCGGCGATGAGCATGCGGCCCTCGGCGGCAAAGTTGTCGGCGTTCTCGACGGCCTTGAGGTCGACGGTGACGTAGTCCTCGGCCTCGACGGCGCGACCCTCGACGTCCTCGAAGGTGGCACGGTAGTTGAGGAGCATCTCGACCTGGTTGTTGATCTCGGACTCGGTGACCTCCGCAGGGGGCATCTCGATCTCGACGGCGTCGAAGGAGGAGAGCTCGGCGGCGGGACGCAGGGAGAACTCGACGGTGTAGGTGTAGTCCTCGTGATCCTTGGCGAGGTCAAGCTCCTTGTAGTCACCGCTCTTGGTGGGGACGATGTCCAGCTCGTTGAGGACGGCGGGCTCGTTGGCGGCGATCAGGTCGTTGGTGGCCTGAGCGAGGGTAGCCTCGGCGCCAAGAGCGGAGTCGATGACCGGACGGGGGGCCTTACCGGCGCGGAAGCCCGGGAAGCGGTACTTCTTGGCGGTGTCCTTGTAAGCCTTCTTGATCGCGGCGTCGACGTCGGCGGCCGGGATGGTGACCGTAGCGGTGAGCTTGGCGTCCTTGACGTCAGAAGCGGTGATGTTCAACACGTTCCTCCTCATACTGCCCAGCTTATCTGAGGTGCTGGTACCTTTATGCAACAAGCGTCGCGAGGGCATAAGCCAACGCGGGTGCGTTGGTGCGGGCGAAAGGACTCGAACCTTCACGGGAATCCCACCAGAACCTAAATCTGGCGCGTCTACCAATTCCGCCACGCCCGCATGAGCGCACAGACTAGGAATGATAGCAGATACGAACGACAAGCGCACGCACACGTTTTACACGCTCACGACCTCACCACGAGTACGCATCGGATCCCCCGCCGCCCCGCCGAAGTTGCGGCGGAATAGGGACTGTTTGGGGCTCCAGTCCTCCAAAACAGTCCCTATTCCACCGCAACTTCGGCGGGACTCGGCAGCCTGGCGATGCTGGCCATGCGCCGGAAAGCGTGTCCCGGTTTGGGGCCTCGGAATGGGATGTAATTTCCACTATAGCCATCAACCGGAAACTGCAACCCGTTTTGAGCCCCTATTCCGGGATGCACTTTCCGCCGAGGGCCTCAAACGGAAACTGCAGCCCACAATTCGGTCGAAAAGTGGGCTGCAGTTTCCCAGGGCTAGGCAAAGAGCGGCGGATGCGTCGCCTCGCCTACTCCCCCAGCAGGGCCTTCTCGGGCGTGATCGGAAGCGAGCGAACCTGATGTCCGGTGGCGTGTGCGACGGCCGAGGCCACGGCGGCGAGTGGCGTGTTGATGACGACCTCGCCGATCGACTTGGCACCAAACGGACCCGTCGGCTCGTAGCTCGGCTCAAAGGCCACGCGAATGCTGCCGATATCCAGGCGCGTGGGCAGCTTGTAGCTCATAAAGTTGCCGGTGCGCAGGCGACCGCGGTCGTCGTGCTCGACGATCTCGTAGAGCGCGTGACCGATACCCTGGGCAATGCCGCCCTCGGCCTGGACGCGTGCGAGCGCTTCGTTGATCACGGTGCCGCAGTCGACGGCGGCGGCGTAATCCACCACGGTCACCTTGCCGGTGGCCTTGTCGACCTCGACCTCGGCAATACCGGCCATAAACGGCGGAGGCGATACGGGCAGGCAGGCAGAGGCGTGCGAGGTCAGCGCGTCACCGCCCGCGATGTTCTTGACGCACAGGTTGGCAAAGTCGCGCAGCGTGAGGTAGCGGTTCTGCTCGCGCGCGGCGCGCTCGTCGGACAGGCGCACGTACTGACCATCAAAGACCACATCGGTGGCATCCACATCCCACATCTGGGCGGCCTTGGTGCAGATCTTCTCACGCAGCTCGGTCGCTGCGTTCTTGGCGGCAAGGCCCGTCACGTACGTGCCCGAGCTCGCGTACGAGCCGGCGTCGAACGGCGACACATCGGTGTCCACGCCGCGCACCACGATAAGCGAGCTCTCCACGCCCAGCTCCTCGGCGGCGATCTGCGCCAGAATCGTGTCGACGCCCATGCCGTTATCGGTGGCGCCGGTGCCGATGGTAATGAAGCCGTCCTCTTCCAGGCGCATGTCGATGCCGGCGATGTCGACATTGGAGATACCCGAGCCCTGCATGGTGAGCGCACAGCCCAGGGCGCGCACGCGGTCGCCCAGGTCCACGGCTAGCGGCTTGTCGCGCCAGCCGATCATGTCCATCGCGCGCAGCAGGCAGCGGTCGAGCGCGCAGGCGTTGAGCTTTTCGTTGTAGTACTGCGGCATGACCTCGCCCTCGCGCACAATGTTCTTAAGGCGCAGGTCGGCGGGGTCCATGTGCAGCATGTCGGCGAGCTCGTTGACGGCGCTCTCCACGGCAAACTGGCCCTGGGTGGCACCGTAGCCGCGATATGCGCCGCCGCGGTTGGTGTTGGTGTAGACGGCGTCCCACCTAAAGCGGCTCGCCTTCACGTGGTTGTAGATGGGCAGGCTCTTGTGACCCGAGAGGCCGATCGTCGTGGTGGCATGCTCGCCATAGGCCCCGGCGTTGGACAGCGTATGCAGATCGATGGCCGTGATGGTGCCGTCGTTCATGGCGCCCAGCTTAACGGTCATCTGCATCTGGTGGCGCGAGTTGCCCGCGGTGATGGTCTCCTCGCGGGTATAGCAGCAGTAGCTCGGACGGCCGGTCTGCTGGGTGACGAACGCCACGAAGATCTCGCAGCAGCCCGTCTGCTTGGAGCCAAAGCCGCCGCCGATGCGCGGCTTAATGACCTGCACCTGCGACTGCGGGATATCGAGCGACTGAGCGACCATGCGGCGCACGTGGAAGGGCACCTGCGTAGAGGTGGTCACCGAAATGCGGCCGAACGCGTCGGTGGTCGCGAAGGCACGGAAGGTCTCCATCGGCGCGGTCTGGGTAGCCTGGCTGGTGTAGGTGCGGGTGAAGACGATGTCGCTCTGGGCGAAGGCCTCGTCCAAGTCGCCAAAATCGCTGGTACCGCTGCATACCAGGTTACGCGGAACATCGCCGCCCTGCGGGAACATAAAGGTCACGTCGCCCTCGGGGTGGACCACGATGTCGTTATCGAGCGCCTTGGTAAAGTCGAGCAGGGGCTCGAGTACCTCGTAGTCGACCTTGATGAGCTTGAGCGCCTTGTCGGCGGCCTCCTCAGTCTCGGCGGCGACGATCGCCACCTCCTCGTTTTGGTAACGGACGAGGTTCTCGAGAATCAAGCGGTCGTAAGGACTCGGCTGCGGATAGCTCTGACCGGCGATGGTAAAGCGGCGCTGGGGCACGTCCTCGTAGGTGTAGACGCCCACCACGCCGGGCACCTTCAGTGCGCGCGACGTATCGATGGAGCGAATCTTGGCGCGGGCATAGGGGCTGCGCTTGAGTTTGACGATGAGCGCACCGGCAGGTACCAGGTCGCCCGTGTAGACGGGACGACCCTCGAGCAGTGCCTTCGAGTCCTTCTTGGGCTGCTTGTGGGTAATCTGCTTGTACGCGACACCGTCGGAGCTCGTGTCGTTGACGGGCAGCTCGGGCATCTCGAAGCCCACCTTCACGCCGGACTCGTTGAGAAAGCGGACGATGGCGCGCAGCTGACTCTCGTAGCCGCTGCAACGGCAGAGGTTGCCGGCAAGCTGGCGCGACAGCTCCTCGCGCGTGGCGACGAGGCTCGGGTCCTCCTTGGCGGCGCGGGCAAGCGCCAGCACGTTCATGATGAGGCCGGGGGCGCAAAAACCGCACTGCTCGGCGCCTTCGGCAGCCATCGCACGGGCCAGCGCCTCAGACTCGGCTTTGAGGCCCTCGAGCGTGGTGATGGTGTGGCCCTCGACGCGAGCGGCGGGAACCGAGCAGCTCAGCACCGGGTCGCCGTCGAGCCACACCGTGCACAGGCCGCAGTTGGTGGTCTCACAGGCGCAGCGCACCGACGCACAACCCTGCTCGCGCAACAGTGCAAAGAGCATGGTGTCGGGGGCAATCTGAACCTTGACCTTACGGCCGTTGAGCGTAAAGGAAAGATCGATGAGTTTGGCAGCCATTAGCGCACCTCGCTAGAATCGACGCCGGGCACGCGGCGGCAGGAATACTCGTCCGTGGCGAACTTAGGGATCTGCACGGTCTCGAGCTCGCGGGCAAGCGCGGCAGAAAGCTCGATGCCGGCGGCGCGGCGCACGGCCTGAATCGCCAACGGTGCCGAGATGCGGCGGCGGTAGTCAGCCGAGCCCCACAGGTTGGTGCCATAGCTCAGTGCGCGTACGGACGCGGCCAGGGCGCGAAGCTCGTCCTCGGAAGGCTGCTCGCTCACCAGGCCACATGCCTCGCCCTGCAGCAAGGTCGCGCGCAGCGGGCGGGCGCCCACGGTGACATGCCAGCTGTTGTCCCACCAGGCGGCAGTGACGTTTAAGGAGGGGAAGTCGGTCGCGGCCTTGCGCACGGCCTCGTAGCTTGCACGGTAATCGTGCTTAACGACTACGATGTGCTCGATCACGTCGCGCACATAGCCCATGTCCGCGAACTCGGCGAGCGGCACGCGGCCGGCGCCTGTCAGCTCAACATAGGAATCGAGCGCCAGGAAAGCCGAGAGCACGTCCGAGAAGCCAAAGCGGCCGTAGATGCTGCCGCCCACCGTGGCGGTGTTGCGCAGCTGCACGCCCACGATGTCGTGGACGGCGAACTCAAAGACGTTGTTGACAAACGCGTTGAGCCCGGCATGACGCTCGAGCTGGCGCAGGGTGCACATGGCACCGATGCGAAACTCGGTCTCGGTCTCCTCGATCTGATCGAGTCCGCAGGCCGAAAGGTCAATCGCCGTCGCCACGCGACGCGAACCCAGGCGCATCCAGATGCCGCCGCCCACAATCTTGTTGTTGCGGTTCTTCTGCAAGAGCTCATAGGCTTCGGCCGCGTTTCCAACACGGACGTAGGTACCGAACTTGAGCACGTTCTCCCCCATCTCTTCACTTGTCCAGTACTTTTAAGTGTACCAAACGAGGAGCCGCACACCGTTTTAGGACAAAATCCACCCACCCATCCATAACTTGCAGTGATATACGGACTGATTAGCCGTTCTGGGACGCTAAACAGTCCGTATATCACCGCAAGTTATGAGGAATCCTCCGGGATAGAAAAGGCTCCCAGCCGGAATGGCTGGGAGCCTCATCACATGCTATGTCGAGCGAAGATTTAGCAGACGCCCTGGGCGAGCATGGCATCGGCGACCTTCAGGAAGCCGGCGATGTTGGCGCCCATAACGAAGTTGCCCTCCTGGCCGTACTCCTTGGCGGTGTCGTCCACGTTGTGGAACATGCCGCGCATGAGCTGCTCGAGCTTGCCGTCGACCTCCTCGAAGGTCCAAGACAGGTGCTCGGCGTTCTGGCTCATCTCCAGGCCGGACACGAGCACGCCGCCAGCGTTGGCAGCCTTACCGGGCATAAAGGCAACGCCGTTCTCCTGGAAGTAAGTCGTGGCCTCGATGGTCGTGGGCATGTTCGCTCCCTCGCCGACCACCTTGCAGCCGTTGGCGACGAGCGCCTGGGCGTCCTCGAGCAGCAGCGTGTTCTCGCGAGCGCAGGGCAGCGCGATATCGCAGGGAAGCTGCCACACGCCGCGGCCGTCGCCCTCGTGCCACACGGCGTTAGACTTCTCGTCAACGTACATGGCGAGCGTAACGCCCTTGTCGTGGCCGGAGCGCTTCTTGTTGTAGACATGCTCGAGCACGGTGTAGTCGATGCCGTCGGGATCCTCGACCCAGCCGTGGGTATCGGAGCAGGCGAGCACCTTGCCACCGAGCTGAGTGACCTTCTGGACCGCGTAGATAGCGACGTTGCCGGAGCCGTGAACGACGACGTTCTTGCCCTCGAAGGAGTCGCCGCGGCTCTTGAGGTACTCGTCCACAAAGTAGGCCAGACCGTAACCGGTGGCCTCGGTACGGGCGAGCGAGCCGCCAAAGGAGAGGCCCTTGCCGGTGAGGACGCCGGTCCACTCGTTGGTCAGGCGCTTGTACTGACCGAACAGGTAGGCAACCTCGCGGCCGCCAACGCCCAGGTCGCCGGCGGGAACGTCGGTGTTGGGGCCGATGTGGCGATAGAGCTCGGTCATGAAGGACTGGCAGAAGTGCATGATCTCGTTGTTGGACTTGCCCTTGGGGTCAAAGTCGGAACCGCCCTTGCCGCCGCCCATGGGAAGGGTGGTCAGGCTGTTCTTGAGGATCTGCTCCAGGCCCAGGAACTTGAGCATGCCCAGGGTGACCGTCGGGTTAAAGCGCAGGCCGCCCTTGTAGGGTCCGATGGCAGAGTTGAACTCGACGCGGTAGCCGCGGTTGACCTGGACCTTGCCCTGGTCGTCGACCCAGGGAACACGGAACATAACGATGCGCTCGGGCTCGACGAGGCGCTCAAGCAGGGCGGCCTCCTCGTACTCGGGGTGGGCGTCGAGCGCCGGCTGAATGGTGCCGAGGATCTCGGTCGCGGCCTGGATGAACTCAGGCTGCTCGGGATAGCGGGCCTTGAGCTCTTCGAGAACTTTCTGCGTGTAGCTCATGCTTCCTCCAATGATGGGAAACGAAAAGTATCGGTCGCGGCACCCTATGCGCCGCGAGCTTTATCGTGTATGGATAATATCGCACTGTTGCGGCAAAGTTTCGCATAAGCCGACGAGCAGATGTTTCATTTTGATTACGATGCAGGTAGAAGCGTTTTTGAGTGTCTGACGCGCAAAACCCGTGTTTCAAACCTGTTTCGTCCACGTGTTCCAAACCACCACATTGGGGACAGGTACCTTTGTGGTGGTGTGGGTGGTTAGAGGACGAGCTGATGGTAGTCGGCGGGGGTTATGCGGCCTTCGGTGGCAGCGCGGAAGGCGGCGAGTGCATCGCCCGAGAACGGCATGGCCCAGCACAGCCCGCAGCCGGCGGTGATGGAGCCGGGCAGTGGCATGATGCGCCCGGGCACACCGGCGGCAAGACACAGCTGTTCGCATTCCATCACATCGAAGGTGCTATCGAACGAAACGATAATCTTGCGCTCGTGGTCGAGGGCATCACCGGATGGGCCTTCGCGGTGTGCCTCACGATACGCCGCGGCGGCCGCTTCCTCTTCCGCAGTATGTCCACAGCCACCGCAGCCGCAGGTACAGGGCTCGGAACCATCGCAAGTGCAAGGCTCTCCCGTGTCGGGACAAATATCGTGAGACATGGCAACTCCAATCGTCTAGGCGAGTAACTCAGCCGCCGCAAACTCCTCGGGCGTATTGACGTTTTCGAAGCAGAGCGTCGAGCCCGCGGCCTTAACAATCTGCGGCTCATCCATATAACCGGCCTGAACGCGATTGATCAGGCAGCGAATGCGCTGTCGGTCGCAGGCAAGCAGCTCTTGGGCAACCGGCGCACAAGCGTCACGGCGCCAGACGGCGCAAAACGGCTCAATCCCCCGCTCCTCGCGCGGCACGCACACGTCGAGCGCCTCGGCCTCAACACGATCGGCAAGCGCGCCGATCAGTTCTGGCGAGACGAACGGCATATCGCAGGCGACGATCGCCACGAGCGGCAATCGGGCCGCGGCCAACGAGCTCGCGATGCCGCGCATGGCACCCGCCGGTCCTTCAAGGTCCGCCACCACACGCGGCACCAGGCCGCCAAACGCGCGCTCCTCAAGATAGGCAAGCTCGCTGGGACGCGAAGTCGTCACGACCAACTCGCCGGCAACTGGCGCCAGCCGACCCAGCACACGCTCGATGAGCGGCTCGCCGCAAAACGCCATGCGCGCCTTATCGCAGCCCATGCGCGAGGACAGCCCGCCCGCTTGGACGACACAAGAAAGATCGGCACGTCTTACGGTAGTCATACGGCAAAACACCTCCATCGGCATGTTCGAAACCCGACACACGAAGCCAAATACCGCCGCCGAAATAACGGCGCTACGAAAAGCTCGTGCAAAAACAAAACAGCGCCTTTGCGGCACGCAGCAAGACCGCGAGCACAAAAGCGCTGGTAGCGTATGGCGGGAACGTATGTGAATCGAACACATCCAAGACGTTTTGCACGCCTCGCAACGGTTTTGAGGACCGCGGAGCCCACCGGAGCCCATCCGTTCCCAAGTGCGGCGGTATTTTACCAAACCGAAACGGCTCTATCCCAAAAAGACGAGCAAGAAGTTGCGGTGGAATAGTTCCCGCTTAGGCTGCAAGACCCCAAAAACAGGAACTATTTCACCGCAACTGATAAGGGTGGCCTAGCGCAGGGACCTCAGGCCGCCGGCCTCCTTGTCGAGCACCGTAAAGCGCACGGCATCCAGGTGCTCCAAGATGCTGATGGCGCGTTTGCGCGACACGCCCAGGGCCTCGCGCAGCACGCTCGTAGTGGCAGCGCCGCCGGCTGCCTCAATGGCGGCGGCGACGAGCTCACGCGCATGAGCCTCGGCGGCAGCGGACAGGGCAACGTCACGTTCGACCTTAACGATTGAGCGGTTGAGCGAAAGCTCGCGCAGGGCACGCGTCATGGTGTCGCGGCCGAGCTGCAGCTGTTCGCCCACCTCGGGAAGCGCCGGTGCGTCCAGGCCAGCCTCGTCAAGCAGCGCGACAATGCGCTCGCAAGCCTCTCGCACCACGCGTGCCGCCGCGGCGGCCGAATGCGGATCGAATACCTCGGCGCCCTCGGCGGCGCACACGCCACGCGAGCAGCCCTCGGCAATCAGAGCCGAGGCAACGCCTTCATCAGCGGCAGGCCACGCAGCATGGGCAACGGCGCCAGGCGTAAAGCCCGTCTCCTTGGGAGCCGCCGCGTGCATGGCTGACAGGGTCGCCGCAAGGGCATCCATCGCTGCGTCGAGCACGGAAGCATCTGCATACAGCGAGCCATCCGAGCCAGCAAGCGCGCGAGCAGCGCCCTTCGCCACCAACTCGCGCAACGCCGCCTCAGCCTCACCGGCAACAAGATCGAGCGCCGCGGTAACATCGGCAGCCGCAACCGGCAGCGCTTGCAGCGCCAGCCACGCATCCACAGCGCCCTCAATATCTCCGGCCTCGAGCGCCGCATACAGCGCACGCTCTCCTTCGGCAAGCTCGCGCGAGCGACGGCAGCGCGAAAGCAGCACACGCCCGCCACCAATAAGCATCACGGGCGAATAGGACAGCACCACAGCATGGTCCCCGGCACGCAGCGGCAGCGAGTTTTCCAAGCGCACCTGAACAATACGGGTCTCGCCCACCGCCATGGGGGCCTCGCCCTCCATGAACATGATGCGACCGACAACCTCGGCTGTACCCGCCATCACGTGCACACGCGCACCCGACTCGAGCATACGCGGCTTGGCTCCCTCGCGACCCAAGTAAGTGAACGTCATCATAAAGCGCAACGTCTGACCAAAGCGGTCCGCCACGCCCAGCATCTCGCCACGGTCAAGCGCCGCGACACCGTCACCAACCAGGTTGAGCGCCACGCGTTGCCCAGGCAGCGCGCGCGGCGTATCGCCATGCACCTGAATCCCGCGGACACGGCAGACCGTACGCGACGGCAAAGCCATCAGCTCGTCGCCCACCGCAACCGGCGCATCGTGCAGCGTTCCCGTCACGACGGTGCCGGCGCCCTTGATCGTAAAGCAGCGGTCAATCGGCAGGCGCGGCGCGGCATCGCTCCGCTCGGCACGGTCGCGGCAAGAATCCCAGCAAGCGGCAACCTGCTCGTCGAGCGCAGCCAGCAGGTCATCGATTCCCGCGCCGGTCTTGGACGACACAGGCACAATCGGCGCATCCGCAAACACGGTACCCGACAAAAAGTCATCGACGTCGAGCTCGGCAAGCTCGGTCATCTCGGCGTCGGCCAAGTCACACATCGTCAGCGCGACCACCATATGCGTAACGCCCAGCAGCTCCAGCACATGCACGTGCTCGCGGGTCTGCGGCATTACGCCCTCAACGGCAGAGACCACCAGCACCGCCACGTCGATGCCCGTGGCGCCCTGCACCATGGCGCGCAAGTAATGCGCGTGGCCCGGCACGTCGACCAGGCCAACGATCTTGCCACTCGGCAGTGCCAGCTCGCCAAAGCCCAGCTCCACGGTCATACCGCGACGGCGCTCAACCTCCAGACGGTCGGGATTCTTGCCGGTCAACGCCTCGATCAGTGCCGACTTACCATGGTCAACGTGGCCCGCCGTGCCAACGATAACGGGACACTCTACCAGCGCTTGAACCTCACTCATCGAGCAATCGCCTTCTCAACGCACGCGACGAGCGTCGATGCCGCCGTCTCGATATCGCGGTCGCCCACGAGCGTACGGACGTCAAACAAAATGCGATCGTGCGAGGTTCGTGTGACGACCGGAGTGTCGAAATCTTGGACGAGCGAGCGCTTGAGTGCGTCAACGGAAAGACGCTCATCGACAAGACGCACGGCAACGCACATGGTGGGCAACTCGACGGTAGGCAGCGAGCCGCCGCCGGGAGTCGACGACTCGTCGACGATCTCCACCTGAACGGCGCACGGGCAGCCAGCCTTATCGAGGCCCGCCACCATCAGATCGCGCAACTTGCGTGCGCGACGCTCCAGATGAGCCTGCGGAAGCGTGAGCATGTTGAGTACCGGCACTTCGCGATGGGCCACATCCGCCCCGTCCATGTAAATGCGCAGTGTAGCCTCGAGCGCCGCCAGTGCGAGCTTGCCCGGGCGCAGGGCACGCATAAGCGGATGCGACCCGCAGGCCTGGACCAGATCGCGACGACCCATGATAATGCCCGCTTGTGCGGCACCGAGCAGCTTATCGCCCGAGCACGACACGATGTCGAGCCCGGCGGCAACCGAGGTCGGCGTGGTCTCCTCGCCGCCGCGCACCAGGATGTCATCGGGCAGGAGCGCGCCCGACCCCTGGTCCTCGTAGAACAGTAGACCATGCTTGTGAGCAAGCGCCGCAAGCTCCCGAGAACCTACCTCCTCGTGGAAACCCTCGATACGGTAGTTGGAAGGATGGACCTTGAGGATCATGGCCGTGTCGGGCGTGATGGCGCGCTCATAGTCGCTCAAATGCGTGCGGTTGGTGGCGCCGACCTCAACGAGCTTGGCACCCGAGGCCTCCATAACATCGGGGATACGGAAACTGCCGCCGATCTCGACAAGCTCGCCGCGGCTGACGATGACCTCCTTGCCTGCGGCATGGGTCGCCAGCACCAACAGCACGGCAGCCGCGTTATTGTTAACGACCAGCGCGTCCTCGGCACCGGTAAGCGACCGAATCAGTTGCGCGGCGTGCTCCTTGCGCGACCCGCGCGAGCAGGTGTCAATGCTGTACTCGAGCGTGCTGTAGCCGCGTGCGACCTCGGCCACGGCCTTTGCCGCCGACTCCGCGAGCGGGGCTCGACCCAAGTTGGTATGGATAACCACACCCGTGGCGTTGACGGCGGGACGCAGGCTCGGCAAAGCGGAGCGATGCGCACGCCACTCGATGGCCGAGGCCAGCTCGCGCTTGGAACGCGGGGCGGCGCCGGCACGAATCGCGGCGCGCTCCTCATCGAGCTCGGCCGTGACGGCGGCATGCACCACCGCGTCGCAGGTCTCCCCCGCCGTCTTCACAACCGGCCACTCTGCGAGCAGCTCGTTGACGGAAGGAATAGCGCGAAGGCGGGCGCGTACCTCATCGGACATGTTCTGGCTATCGCTCATGTGCGACCTTTCAAAACCAAAGGTGAATCAATCGTTCGAACGTCAAACTATCAGCCAATTCGATCGGCTGAGTCAATCAGTCGCTATTATCCTCGCGTGCCGCGATCTTTTCCACGCGAACGGCGTTTTCCTGGGTGAGCGCAGCGCCCGTCAACGGGCCCCAACGCAACGGCGTATGGTCGAGCGGGCCCACGCCCAAGGCTTGAGCGCCACCGGCATCGGCGCCAAACGAACGCCCGCCGGGAGCGGCCGAGGTGAAGATGCACGCCGGATGCAGATAGGGCGTCGTCTCCACGCGCACGCGGTCGCGGCCCATGTCGCTCACGAGTTCGACGATCTCGCCGTCGGCGATGCCCATGTGCGCAGCAGCATCGGCATTCATCTGCACGGCATCCAGGTCCGATCCAGCCTCGGCGGCACCTTGGGCAGCGAGCCTGCGCGAGGTATGCGACTCAAAGGGACGGTTGCCGCTAATGAGGCGAAACATCCCCGGGCCAGGCTCCACCATGGGAGCGATCCAGTTGGGTACACAACCCAGGCCGGCTCGTTCCCATACGTCGCTTGCCAGCGCAATTTTGCCGCCATCCAGGGGAATCGCCGGCTCACCCGTGCGCGACGGCAGCGGCACGCCCGTATCGGCCCAACCGCGCTCCTTAAGCGCAGCGAGGTCAATTCCAAACGGCGCCACCTGGGCAGCCGTCAGATCGTCAGACGTAAACTGGAAATACTCGCCCACGCCACACGCCTGCGCCAGACCGGCAAAAATCTCCCGACCGGGACGCGTGCCGTCATGCTGCACGGGCAGCACGGCGTTGCGGTAGAACACGCGCGAATCGTTGACGCCCACGACCGTGCCCACACCGCGGTCGGCCTCCAGATACGTCACGTCGGGCAGCACGAAGTCAGAAGCACGCGCCGTCTCGGACCAACGAATATCAATCGTCACAAGCAAGTCGAGCTGCTGCAAAATACCCAACCAAGCCTGTGCATTGCCATAGCCCGCACCGGGGTTACTGGCATAGACGATGAGCCCACGCAAATCGCCGGCAAGAATCGACTGACCGATGGTCGTGCACAGTCCGCGCACCGGATCGACCAGTGGATAGCGCTCGGACCCCAGCTTGGGCTCGCGCGGCACCGGCGGCGTCGCAAAGCGAGTGGGATCGAGGTCGCCCAGTGAAAGCGGTGTGGGCGGATTGAGCGCGCCACCCGCATGTCCAATACAGCCCAGCAGCACATCGACCAAGCAGATAGCGCGTGCGGTCTGGGTGCTATTGGCATACGCGATGCCGATGCCACCATGAAAACCCGCATCCACCACAGCTGCAGGCGCGGCGGCAGCGAGATCGCGCGCCGTGGCGACAATCTCTGCGGCCGGCACGTCGCACATCGATTCGGCCCACTCGGGTGTCCAAGCACTGGCCGCCTGCGCCAGCTCGTCAAAGCCTGTGGCGTAGCGGTCCACGAACTCGTGATCGTACAGGTCTTCGGCTACCAGCACATGTGCGATACCCAGCAGCAACGCCAGATCGCATCCAGGACGTACGCGCAGCCAGCGGTCGGCAAGCGCAGCCGAGCCACTGCGCCGGGGGTCAACCACGATAATCTTAGCCCCACGTCGACGGGCATCGTTGAGCGCATCAACGGCCCCCATCGTCGACGAATCGACAATGGAGCGCCCCAGATACATGATGCAATCGGTATGCGCCAGGTCGGAGGCGGGACTATAGCCCAAGCTGTGCTCCCAACCGGTAAGTCGGCTTACCTCGCAGGCGCCATCGGCACCGTACACGTTGGGCGAGCCCAGCGCATGCATAAAGCGATAGGCCCAGTAGCGGTCGAACGAGGGCACACCAAGTGTCATGCCCAGCGCTCGCGGACCATGCCCGTCAACAATCCCCAAAAGGCGCTCGGCAATCTGAGCAAACGCCTCGTCCCAGGTAATCGCATCAAACCCCGAGCCATCCCGGCGGCGTCGCATGGGGTGCAAAATCCGGTCGCGCTCGTCAAACGGCATTGCCAGGCGATGGCGCCCGCGGGCGCACAGGGCACGCGCCGCGCACGGATGCCCTGGCACCGGCAACTCGGCCACCACGCGACCGTCCTCAACGCGTGCCGCAAAGGCGCAATCGGCATAGCATCCCCCGCATGTCGTCACCACGGAGCGACCGTCATGCATAGCTCTCGATGCCATCTCGATTATTCCTTCCAGCTCAGGGGTTCATGCCCCGCCGCACCACAGCCCTGCCACCAGCTGCCGCGACGCAAAGCCCGCTGCATCTACCGCAGCAAGACACGAAGAGCCTCCCAAAAGGCAAACGCCCCTCGGGAGGCCCGTACGTCATTCCAGCTTATTACGCCTCGGACTTCTTGGCGTAGATAAACCAGTAGCCGAGCGCGACCAGAACCGCGCCGCCCACGATGTTGCCCAGCGTGGCGGCGGACAGGTTAAACGCAATGCCCGCAGCGTTGAGCGCATCGGCGCCGGCGACGTCGGCACCATAGCCGCACGCGTGCATCACGGCACCCATGGGCAAAAAGTACATGTTGGCAACGCAGTGCTCAAAACCGCAGGCCACAAAGGCGGCGATGGGCAGCAAAATGCCCACGACCTTATCGACCACGGTCTTGCCGGCGGTACCGATCCACACGGCCAGGCACACAAAGATGTTGCACAGGATACCGCGGAAGAAGATCGTCACCCAGTCGACCGTCACCTTGCCGGCGGCGACGCTCACCATGGAATTGGCAACCGCCTCGCCGTTGAGCTTGTAAATGCCGGCCATGTACACCAAAAAGACGATGAACAGGGCACCGGCAAAGTTACCAAGCCACACGACGACCCAAGCCTTGAGCATCTGAGCCAGGGTGATCTTTTTGCTCTTGAGCGCGCAGACCATAAGCGAGTTGCCGGTGAACAGCTCGGCGCCGCACACCAGCACGAGCACCAGGCCCAGGCAAAAGCACAGGCCGCCCACGACGCGCTGGGCGCCCCAGCCCAGCGTGCTATCGCTCAAGAACACGGTAAAGAACAGGCCACCGAAGGCAATAAACGCACCGGCGAACATTGCCAACAGAAAGGCTTTTGCGACCGGCAGGTTGGCCTTGGTCACGCCGGCGGCCTCGGTCTTGGCCTCGATCGCGGCGGGCGCCAGGCAATCGGGAGCGGGATATTCTGCCTTGGAATCTGCCATGTCAATCACTTCTTTCCTAATCAGCAGGGACAAGCGCTCCTATTGCTCTTGTCCCAAGCGGACAAAGTGGGAAAAGTCGTTGGCGGCCACGGCGTCGTACACGGCGTCGACGGCGTCAAAAACCTCCGGGGACATAGGGTTGTAAAACTCCGTGTCGCCCGGCTGAATCCCAACGAAGACGATATCATCACACGATTGTTCGATTTCCTCGATCAGAATCGACAAAGGAAGCGAATGCGTGGTGAACATCGACTTGCGGGCCACGTCGCGTTTGTCGAGCAAGCGGATGGACCCGACGGGCAGCGCCATGTCGGCGGCATCGACCAAAACCAAACGCGGCGGACGCTCGCGCTTGACCTCGATGATGTCATCCTCGGGCGTCTGACCGCCATCGATGGTGTACCAGCCGGCAAGCGGCGCGTCCTCCATCTTTTTGGAGAGCACGGGGCCGGCGGCATCGTCGGCACGCAGCACGCTTCCCGCCGTGAGCACGATGCCCACAAACGGGGCGCCGTTCACACGACCATCCACAACGCGACCCATTACTGCAACCTTCCCGTCAGATACACGCCCGACACATCGCGCACGCGCTCAACCAGATTGCGAAACTTCATTAAGAACGCGACCTGCTGGGCATGCAGACCAAAGTCGTCGTCGAACACCGAGATGCCGGCCTTGGCAGAACCGCGAAAACCACGCTCGTCGAGCAACGCATCGCAGGCCTCGAGCAGCGACGGCACCGCCGCCTTGTCGAGCTGGCACTCGCCAAAGGAGCGGATGGCCTCGAACTTGGTTTTGGCCTCCCCCTCCGGCAGCGCGTCGATAAGCGTATAGAACACATCCACCGGCACCGAAAGGCGCGGCTCAAAGCAATCGAGCACGCCGGTGTGGTGGCCCACGGCGAGCGTGTAGTACAGCACGTCGCAGGCCTCCTGGGGAACGTCTTCCTCGGTCTCCACAAACTTACGCGTGAGCTCGTAGAAGACCACCTGGTCGGGCGCGTGGCCCAGGCAGGGGTCGGCGACGCCCTCGGCGGCCTCGTCGCTTGCGCGCGAGGCATCGCCAAAGGAGCCGCCGAGCATACCGGGACCCGCAAAGTAACCAGAGCGGTCCGTGAGCTCCATCTAGCGACCTCCGGCCAGCACCAGATCCTGCAGCGCCGAGTACACCTCGACGCGGCGCGGATCGTCCTGCTTGTCGATGAGCAGCGCCATGGCACCGCGGATATCGCCCTTGGGCGCGCCCTCGAGCGTATCCATAAACTCGTTAGCCAGGTCGCGGCCGTAACGGTAGCCGCTCATGACGCGAGCCTCGCGCTCAATGGCAACGCGCAGCTTGTACGGCACGCCGGGGTGCAGGATATCGGCCTGCTCGCCGGCGGCCTCCACCGTGGTCTCGGCATGGAGCTTTTGGTCCAGCAGACCGAGCGCCATGGCAAAGCCGTAGACGGTCTGCGCGGGGCTGGGTGGGCAGCCGGGGATATAGACATCGACCGGCAGAATCTTATCCGTGCCGCCCCAGACGCAGTAGTTGTCGTAGAAGATGCCGCCGGTGCAGCCGCACGCGCCATAGGACACCACGATCTTGGGATCGGGTGCGGCCTCAAAGGCGCGCAGGGCCGGCATGCGCATGGCACGCGTCACGGCACCGGTGTACAGCAGCACATCGGCGTGACGGGGCGAAGGCACGACCTTGATGCCAAAGCGCTCGACGTCGAAGACGGGCGTGATGGAACCGAAGATCTCGATCTCGCAGCCGTTGCAGCCGCCGCAGTCAACACGGTAGACGTACACCGAGCGCTTGATCTTCTTAAGAAGGGTCGCCTTGGCCTTCTCGATGCTCTCGTCGAGCTCGATCTTGGTCGGGCGGTACTGAAGCCGCTCGGGCAAAAGCGTGGGTTCGGCCATGGTTACTCCTCCTTCGTATCAAAATCCATGATGATGCCCTCGACCGGCGCAGGACCGGCGGGAATCTCGGGCGCATCGGGGTTGAGCTCGCGGTCGACATACTCCGGGTTCACGCCGTGGCCGCCCAGATACTCCATGCCGGGGCCCTGGGGCTCACCGGACGCAAGCGTCTCGTTGGCAGCCATGCCCCGCGCGTTGCCGGTCTTTACGGCCGAGGCGGCGCGCAGGGCGTCGAGTTCGCGCTTGCATTCCTGGCACATACCGACGGTACGGGCGGCCTGGATGGCCTCCATGCCGCCGGTCTTTTGCAGCAGGCGCTTGGCGTAGTCGATTTCCTTGTGCGGGGCAAACGGCTTGCCGCAACGCGAGCAGTGCTCGAGCGTGTAGACGCTCTTGCTGGTGAGGTCGTCCTTGCTCATGACGGCCAGCTCAAACTCCTCGGTGAGCTTGATGGCCTCCATGGGGCAGGCTTCCTCGCAGCGGCCGCAGAAGATGCAGCGACCGTAGTCGATCGACCAGGTGATGGTATCGGCCGCAAGGTCGGTGTCCATGCGAATGGCATCGGCCGGGCACGCCACGCCGCAGGCACCGCAGGCGATGCAGAGCTCGGCGTTGTGCTCGGGCTTGCCGCGCATGTCCTTGTTGGTGGGGAACGGCGCAAACGGGTACTTGACCGTCGCGTCGCCGGCCTTGGCGTTGACCTTCCAAAGCTTCAGCATATTAGAGCGCCTCCTCATCGAGCGGAGCGGCCATGGTGCCCTCGCCCGCAAGCGGAGACTTGTCGCGCCAGACGTTCTCGAACTGCTCCTTGTCGAGCACGTGGTCGCGCTTGGCGGCGACATCGGTCACCGTCACGCGGTCGGTGCAGGAGTAGCACGGATCGAGCGAGCCGACGATCAGCGCAGCGTCGCCCACGGTGTTGCCGCGGAACATGTAGCGCAGGACCGGCCAGTTGCTGTACGTGGCGGCCTTGGCGCGCCAGCGGTAGCACTTCTGGTTGTTGCCGAGCATGGCCCAGTGCACGTCCTCGCCGCGCGGCGCCTCGGTGGCGCCGATGGCGTACTTGTGCGGGGTGTACTCCCAATCCGTGGTGAGGATGGGGCCCGACGGACAGTTCTCGAGCATGGTCTCGATCATGTCGATCGAATCGTAGACCTCCTGGATGCGAACGGCGGTACGGCCGAAGGCGTCGCAGGTGTCGGCCGTAGCGGCGTGCATCTTTTGGACGTCCGGATCGGCGTAGCCGTCGAAGGGATGATCAAAGCGCACGTCGCGGGCATAGCCCGAGCCACGCATGAGCGGGCCGACCGGCGAGAAGTCGCGTGCGATCTTGCGGTCCAAGATGCCGATGCCGCTCGTACGCTCAATAAAGTTGGGCGTGGAGAGCAGCACGTCGACGAGCTCCTGAACCTCGGAGCGCAGCTGGTGGATGGTCGTGAGCGTGGAGAGCTTCTGCTCGGCCAAAATGTCGCGACGCACGCCGCCGATCACGTTGAGACCGTAGGTCTTGCGGTGACCGGAGAGCTTCTCGGCCAGGTCCATAGACTTCTCGCGGACGCGGAAGAACTGCTGGAAGCCGGAGTCGAAGCCGGTGTAGTGAGACGCCAGGCCAATGTTGAGCAGATGCGAGTGCAGACGCTCGACCTCAAGCATGATGGCGCGGATGTACTGGGCGCGCGGCGGGACATGAATGCCCTGGGCGCGCTCGACGGCCTCGGCATAGGCCACCGAGTGGGCGCAGCCGCAGATGCCGCAGATACGGTCGGCGAGGAACGTCACGGCGTCATAGTTCAGGCGCGTCTCGGCGACCTTCTCCATGCCGCGGTGCACGTAGAACAGACGGTAGTCGGCATCGACGATCGTCTCGCCCTCGACGAACAGGCGGAAGTGGCCGGGCTCGTCGGAGGTGATGTGCAGCGGTCCCATGGGGACGAGTGTGGTCTCCTTGCCCTTGGTGTCGGCCAAGAACTCGTAGTTTTCCATGTCGCTCGCGGGAGCGGGACGGAAGCGGTAGTCCATGGAGTCCTTGCGCAGCGGGTACAGGCCGCTGGGCCAGTCATCGGGCAGTACCAGGCGGCGACGGTCGGGCAGACCCTCGGGGATCAGGCCGAACATGTCGCGCAGCTCGCGCTCGCCCCACACGCAGGCGGGGACGAACGGCGTCACGGACGGGAACGTCATCTTGGCGGGATCGACCTCGGTGCGGACGGTCACCCAGCCGGGATCCTCCCCCTCCATGGAGATGACGTAGTACACGGCGTAACGGCCGCACAGGCTGCGCTCATCGTTGCCGATGATCACGGGAATCCAGCCGTAGCGCTCGTAGTACAGGTAGTGGACGGCCTCGGGCAGACGGTCCTGCTTGACGGTGATCGTCAGCTGGTCCTCGCACTGCCACTCAACCTTCTCGATAGCGCCCGGCACTGCGGCGCGCAGGGCCTCGACGTGGCTTTCGCAACGACGAGCGTAGTCCTTCTTTTCAGGTTCTGCCATGGTGCTAATTCACCTCGCTTGTCTTGGTCTGGGAACTGAACACCATGCGGTAGAGAGGAGCCTCGTGGAGCTCTTCGACGCTCTGGTTCAAAACGACGGACGTTGCATCCTCGACGCCGCTCGTGATGGCGACCGGGGTGGCGATACCGAACCACATGACCACGATCGCGAGGGCGATCTCGGGGATGATCATGAGGGCGGGCACCTCGTGGCGCTTCATGCCCTCGGGCGCCTTGCCGAAGATGGACTTGAGCGCGATGCCGGTAAGGGCAAAGTACACGCCGGTGAGGCCAATGGCCACGAGCACGACCACCCAGATGGGACCGGACTGGACGCCGGCCACGAAGGTGAGGAACTCGGAGATGAACAGGGCGAACGGCGGGAAGGCGGCGAGCGCGAGCAGGGCGATGATGGTGAGCGCTGCCGTGACGGGAGCGATCTCGACGACGCCCTTGATCTTGTTCAGGTCGCGGGTGTGGTAGATGTGCTGGATGTTACCGGCCATGCAGAAGGCGAGCGCCTTCGTGAAACCGTGGAAGATGCAGTGCAGCAGGCAGGCGGCGATACCGAGCGGACCACCGATACCCAGGCACAGCGCGACCACGCCGACGTTGTCGACGGAGGAGTACGCGAAGCGGCGCTTGATATCGTCCTGCTTAAAGATGCACAGGGCGGCCACCAGGATGGACAGCGTGCCCAGGATGAGCAGGAGCGTACGCGGATAGGTGTCGCCCACCGTGATGATGGACAGGGAGTAGAAGCGGATGATCACCAGCATGGCGCACTTGAGCAGCACGCCCGAGAGCAGCGCGGAGACCGGGCTCGGAGCCTGGGAGTGCGCGTCGGGCAGCCAAGTGTGCATGGGGAACAGGCCCGCCTTGGTGCCGAAGCCGATGACGATGAACGCGAACGCGAGGCGCACGAGCATCGGGTCGAACTGGTCGGCGTAGGGCATGATGGAGGTGAGGAAGGCTGCCTCATGCGCGTTGGGCATGATATCGGCGGCGTTCGCGTAGATGAGCAGCGTGCCGAACAGGCCGAAGGCCACGCCGGCGGTGCAGACCATCGCGTACTTCCAAGACGCCTCGAGCGCCTGCTTGTTCTTGTAGATGCCCACGAGGAACACGGTCGACAACGTGGTGGCCTCGACCGCCGCCCAGGTGAGGATGATGTTGTTGGACAGGCAGGCGAGCAGCATCGTGAAAACGAACAGGCTAAACAGCGCGTAGTACTGCTTGGTGCGCTCGGCCGGCATGGTCTTCTCCTCGATATCGATCTTGATATAGGAGATGGAGTACACGCCGGTGATGAACCCGATGATGCCTACCAGAAGGACGAAGATCGACGAGAGCGAATCGAGATGGAGCCACAGGCCCAAAGCGTCGATATTCTGCCCGCTCGAGAGCATGGTTCCCGCGGTGACGACCGAAAGGACGAGGGTCGCCGCGACGGAGATGGTGTTGAGCCCCGCAAAGACGCTGTAGGACGTCGTCTTGGGGAGCGCAGCCATAATCAGGGAGAACACGAGGGGACAAGCGAGCAGGGCGACCGTCAGCATTGAAACATCCATGGCCTACCCCTTCAATTCGGTCAGGTCGTGGGAGTCGAGCGACTTGGTGTCGTTCCAGATCCTCACGACGACGGCGGACATGATGATGACGGCGAAAATGGCGTCGGTGGCGATGCCGATCTCGATGATCTCGGGGGCCGTGGGCGCGAGCAGGGCGAGCGTCACGTGGCTACCGTTCTCCATAAGGCAGTACCCGAAGATTTGCTTGAGGATGTTGCGCTGGGAGATGATGCACGTGAGGCCGACGAAGAAGTGCGCGAAGCTGATGGCGAGGGCCGGAGTAGCCACCTCAGCGGTGGGCAGACTCAGGCGCGTGACCACCGCGAAGCAGATGGCCACCTCCAGACCGGTGAGGATGATGGTCCAGGCCGGCTTGATGGAGGAGGTCAGCGTGCTATCGGCAGGCGAACCCATCTTTTTGTAGGCACGGTTGAGAATGAACGGAACGAGGATCACCTTGGTGACGAAGGCCGACGCGGCCCACATGAGAAGCTCGGTGGCACCGGTGGTGAGGCCCAGGGTGAGCAGCACGCCCACCAGGACAACCGACTGGATCGCGTACCACTTAATGGCGGACGGGATGGTCTTCGAGACGACCACCATGGTGGAGGTCACGATCAGAAGACCGCCCAGGATATTGACTAACGAATAACCCATGTCCTACCTCCTAACCCATCCAACTAGAGGACAGAGGACCGGCGACGACGACCATGATCATGAGGACGACGAACACGAACGCCATGGCGCGCGGAAGGGGCTGGCCGGCGGCCACGGTCTCGCTCGGCTCACCGGGCAGGACCTTACCCATCCAACGCAGGAACCATGCGAAGGTGGCGACGGTCTCGACGACCATGACGCACACGAGGACGAAGATGACCGTGTTGGAAGCACCAACCGCGAAGCCACCGGA
>UQYA01000003.1 GCA_900545165.1 uncultured Collinsella sp. | reverse complement strand
GTCTCGTGGGCTCGGAGATGTGTATAAGAGACAGGCTTAGACATATACATTGCTCGGGTCATTTATTTCTCCTCAATAAGCTTGTCGACCTCGGCCATAAGCGCGTCGACAATTTGGTCCTCAGCTACTTTACCAATGATCTGGCCATGCGAAAAGAGCAAGGCCTGACCACGTCCGCAAGCAACGCCCAGGTCGGCATCGGAAGCCTCACCGGGGCCATTAACGGCACATCCCATCACAGCGATCGAAAGCGGCGCGGAGTAGTTCTTAAGCCGCTCGGTTACTTCCTCGGCGATGGGAATCAGGTTAACCTGGCAGCGGGCGCACGTGGGGCACGAGACAATCTCGGGGCCACGGCGACGCAGGCCCAACGACTGCAGAATACCCCAGGCAACCGGCGGCTCCTCAACCGGATCGGCTGTGAGCGACACACGCATGGTGTCGCCAATGCCTTCGGAAAGCAAGATACCCAAGCCTACAGAGCTCTTGATGGTGCCCTGGAGCTTGGTCCCCGCCTCCGTCACGCCCAGGTGAAGCGGAACGTGGGGAATCTCACGCGACAGGGCTCGATAGGTATCGAGCGTCGTTTGCACGCTATGGGCCTTGGCCGAAAGCACAATGTTCGTAAAGCCGCGGTCCTCAAAGTGCTTGACGAAGCGCTCGCTCGACATCACGAGCTTTTCGGGCTGCGTGAGGTCTTCGCGCTCGGCGATATCCTGCTCAAGCGAGCCCGCGTTCACGCCAATACGAATCGCGCACCCAGCGGCGCCCGCGGCATCGATCACGGCATCGACCTTGGCCCAATCGCCAATGTTGCCGGGATTGATGCGCAGCTTGGCAGCACCGGCCTCAACGGCACCAATGGCGAGCTTATGGTTAAAGTGAATATCGGCGACGATCGGCACCGGGGACTCAGCACAGATGGTGCGGAAACCCTCAAGCGCGGCCTCGGTGGGCACGCTCACGCGCACGATATCGCAGCCAGCCTGCGCCAACGCGCACACTTGCGCAAGCGTTGCCTGGGCATCAGCGGTATCGGTGCAGGTCATGGACTGAACCACGACCGGAGCGCCGCCACCGATCTGCACGCCGCCCACATGCACGGGGCACGTCAACTCGCGAGGCAAAGGATGGGATAAAGACAATCCAAACACTCCCCTACAGAATAAATCGAAGGATGTCGGAACGAAGCATATAGACAAACAGCAGCACAAAGAGCGCGATGCCCACATAACTCACAATCGTCTGGACCTTGAGCGGAAGCTCGCGGCCAGCAATCTTTTGAATGATCTCGATGACCAGCTTGCCGCCATCGAGTGGTGGGATGGGCAGCAGGTTCATAAAGCCAAGCGAGAACGAAATGAGGGCGGCAAACGAAAGGAACGTGGCAGGGCCGGCAGCAGCAGCCTGTGAGGACATAACGCTAATGCCCACGATCGAAGAAGACTGATCGAGAATCTCCATCGTATGCTGCGGCTGGAGCAGGCGCATCACGCCCTCCGCTGTCTGCACGACATAGGAGAACGAAAGGCGAGCCGACATGATGGGGTCTAAACGGACCACCTGCGTAGAGGCATACACACCTAGGCGCTCGTCCTCTTTGAGCGCAACCGAGGTCGAATGCTGCTTGCCGTCGCGCTCATACTCAATGGCGATATCGTCCTTACCGGCGGCCTTGCCGATGGCATCGTAAACGTCCATCCAGGTAGAGCACGATACTCCGTCAACCGAAAGGATCGCGTCGCCGCCCTCGATACCCGCCTTGGCGGCAATAGACCCCTCGTCAACCTGACCGATCACGTTGGTATCCATCGGCACGGTGACACCCGCAATAGAGTAGATGCTCATAAGCAGCAAAAAGCCCGTCAGGATATTGACGAGAATGCCCGCGAGCAGCATAAAGGCGCGCTTGAGAAAACCCTGGCCCAGATAGGTATGCGAACGCTCTTGCGCAAGGAACTCGGCTTCGCCGCACGGCAGCTCCCACACATCGCCCTCGGCAGTTGAATGTTCGCGATCGAACCGGCGGCCGTCAAAGGTGGTGTAGCCTGCCGCGTCTCGCGGCAGCGTCTGATACTTGGTGGGATAGTAGCTCGGCGAGAGCTTCTCCCCTTCCTCATACCAAGGCGCGATAGAGCCCCAACCCAAAAGCAAGGCGCATGCCTCGAGCACATCCTCCTCGGATAGCTCGAGCTCGGCGGCAAGGTCGGCCACGGTCACACGACCATGACGATAGATAGCCGCGAGCACGCGATCGGCGCAGGAGACGTCGGTCGGATCCATACCGCAGATGGCAGCGTAGCCACCCAGCAGCAGCGGGGTCACGCCAAACTTGGTTCCAATGCGACGCGACGTGTAATGGATGTCAAAGCGGCAAGGCAGGCCCAAAAAGAACTCGGTCACACGGACGCCGCAGGCACGTGCCGCCAAAAAGTGGCCGCCCTCGTGCAAAAACACGAGGACGGAAAGCATCAACAGGCCCCAAAAGACCGATGAGAGAACGCTCAGAACAGTATCCATAAAACGAAAAAGCAATCCTTATGGGTTAGGAACGGGTTGCGGCGAGCACCTGCGCAGCCTTTTCACGCGCCCACGCATCGATGTCGCGAAGCTGCTCAAACGAATCGACCGCCTGCATATCGTGGGCATCCATGCAGGATTCTACAATGCGATCGATATCGGTAAAGCTGCAGCCATCGTGCAGGAAGGCATCGACAGCGACCTCGTTGGCGGCATTGAGCACGCACGGCATGGTGCCACCCGTCTTGCCGGCACGCTCGGCCAGTGCCAGACAGCGGAAGGTATCCATGTCGGCAGCATCAAACGTGAGCTGCCCCAGCTCGCGGAAATCGATACGAGGCGCCGGGGTATCCCAACGCTCGGGATACGAGAACGCGAACTGGATGGGAATACGCATGTCGGAAGCACCGAGATGCGCCATCACGGAGCCGTCGGCGAACTCGACCATAGAGTGAATCTTGGACTGACGCTGCACGACCACGTTAATGAAATCGAGGCCGCAGTTAAACAGATGCATGGCCTCAATTCGCTCCAGGCCCTTGTTCATGAGGGTGGCGGAGTCGATGGTGATCTTGGCGCCCATGGCCCACGTGGGATGTGCAAGGGCATCGGCACGCGTCACGCGATTGAGCTCGTCGCGCGTGCGGCCAAAGAACGGACCGCCCGAGCAGGTGAGCCAAATACAATGAGCCTCGCGCGGGTCCTCCCCCAGATAGCACTGGTAGATGGCGGAGTGCTCAGAGTCGACTGGAATAAGCTGGCCCGGTTGCGCCAACGGCATAAGCAAGTCGCCACCGACGACGAGGGACTCCTTGTTGGCAAGGGCAAGGCGCTTATTCGAGGTCAAGGCCGCATGGCTCGCCTCGAGACCGGCGGCACCCACAATAGCAACGAGCACGCAGTCGACATCGTCGCGACGCGCGAGCTCGCAAACCGCCTGCGCGCCAACGCCGAGCTTCGTTCCCTCGGGCAACTCCTGCAGCACGGCGTCATCGCCATGAGCGACATCGGCCACGGCAACCGCCGGAACCGAGAACTCGCGGGCAGCGGCAACGAGCTCGGAGGTACTAGAGTTAACGGACAGCGCCGTCACCTGCAGGCGATCGGCATGCTGACGGCACACATCAAGTGCCTGGGTGCCGATGGAGCCCGTACAACCCAGGATGGCAACGCGAAGGCGTCCATCGGGGCCATACGTCGTTTGGAAGGACATTACAGCACGCCTCCGATCATCAAAAGCAGCTGAGCGGTAATGCAACCAAAGATAAGCGAGTCGCTACGGTCGAGCATGCCGCCATGGCCCGGGATAAGGTTGCCGGAATCCTTGACGCCCACGCCACGCTTGATGCGCGACTCGATAAGGTCGCCGATAACGCCCAGGACGGACACGACCACGCCGCACAGCAGCGCATAGGGCAGGCTGAGCTTGTAGAAGTGCGTCGCCCACAGGATGAGCCAAATCAAAACCGAGCCCAGGATGCCGCCGACAAACCCCTCCCAGCTCTTTTTGGGAGAGATCTTGGGAACCATCTTGTGCTTACCGATACGGCTGCCCACGATGTAGGCAAACGAATCGGAGACCCAAAGGGACGCGCAAACGCCCACCGAAAGCAGGGCGCCGGCAAAACCGGGCACGGCATCGCGCAGCAGCACGATAGCCGACAACATAAAGCCAGTGTAGATGGGTCCCATGAGCGTCACGGCCACATCAGAGATGCGGGTACGCGGCGACCAGACATACCAAATGCCCACAGCGAGCATCAGGGCAAAAAGCAGGGCATTCAGCAACATCGAATCGCCCAACGCCGACAGCGGAAAGAGTACGGCGGCAGCGATACCCATGCGCTCGTTAGCCATCTTGCCATCGAGCCTCGTCATACGGAAAAACTCATAGCAGCACAGACCGCTCATGACGGAAACAAAGATGGCAGTGGGCACGATACCCAAAACCAGGCACAGGATAAAGACAACGGCGTAGACGATACCGGCGGCGGCACGGGTAATAAAGCCCGCCAGCCACGAACCGGTGCCGCTCTTCGCTGCAGGCGCTCCCGCAGTGGCAGCTTTACGCGCAGGCGTCTTGGGAGCAGATGCCTTGGGACGATCGGACACGATTAAGCCTCCTCGGTCTTGCTCAGTCCACCAAACCTACGGTCACGGCCCTGATAGGCCAAAATGGCGTCGACAAGGCCCCAACGATCAAAGTCAGGCCAATAGGTATCGGTGACGTAGAACTCGGAATAAGCCACCTGCCACAGCAGATAGTTCGAAAGGCGCAGCTCACCAGAGGTGCGAATCACAAGCTCAGGATCGGGAAGACCGGCGGTATAAAGGTGGGAGGCCACCATGTCGTCATCAATTGCGGCAGGATCAATCTTACCGGCGGCAGCGTCGAGTGCGATCTGACGAACAGCGCGGGTAATCTCGGAACGCGCGCCGTAGTTGACAGCAAGCGCCAGCGTCATACCGGTGTGATCGGCGCACTCGGCAAGACCGCGTTCAAAAACGTCGCGGGTCTTCTTGGGCAGCGCGGAAATGTCACCCAAAAAGACAACGCGCACGTTTTCGCGCTTCAGAAGCGGCAGCTCGTCGATAAACGTCTTGGCAAACAGGTGCATCAAGACGTTGACCTCGTGCTGCGGACGGTTCCAGTTTTCGGTAGAAAACGCATAGGCCGAAAGCACGTCGACGCCCAGACGCACGCAGGCGGTAATAATCTCGCGAAGGGAGACGATACCCGCCTTGTGGCCCTCAGTGCGCGCAAGACCGCGCGACGTAGCCCAACGACCGTTGCCGTCCATGATGCACGAGATATGGTGCGGAATGTTATTGAGGTCAAGGTCGGAAAAACCGACGCCCGCAGGGGCGTCGGCAAAGTACTCGACCAGTTTATGCTCGTCGTATTGCACCTTAGATCTCCATGACCTCGGCTTCTTTTTCCTTCAGAAGCTCCTCGACCTTGGCGACATACTCATCGGTGTGCTTCTGGACCTTGGCCTGCTCGCGACGGACATCGTCCTCGGTGAGCTCCTCATCGCGCTCGAGCTTGTTGTTGAAGTCGCGACGGATGTTACGGATAGACACCTTGGCCTGCTCAGCGTACTCGCGGCACTCCTTGACGAGCTCGCGACGGCGCTCCTCGGTGGGAGCCGGGAACGGCAGACGAACGACGGTGCCATCGGAGTTGGGGGTAATACCCAGATCGGAAGCGCCGATGGCCTTGACGATAGCGTTGATGAGTGCCTTGTCCCACGGCTCGATGAGCAGCATGTGGGCCTCGGGGGTCTTGACGGCGGCAACCTGCGTGACCGGCGTGGGAACACCGTAATAATCGACGGTGATGTCGGACAGAATGTTGGCATTGGCGCGGCCGGTACGAACCTTGGAGAAGTTATGCTTGAGGGACTCGAGCGACTTGTCCATGTGGGCGGTGATGTTCTCTGCCATGCTTAATCCTCCTGATAGACGAGCGTGCCGACGGGCTCACCCGAAAGCGCGCGCTTGACGGTGTCCTCGCCATCGATGTTGAGGACCAAAATCGGCATACGGTTATCCTGGCACAGAGCCGTAGCCGTGGAATCCATAACCTGCAGACCGCGGACGAGAACCTCGTGATAGGTAATCTTGTCAAAGCGGACGGCATCGGCGCACTTGACGGGATCCTTGTCGTAGATGCCGTCAACCTTGGTGGCTTTAATCAGAATCTCGGCGCCGATCTCGCACGCACGAAGAGCCGCGGCGGTGTCGGTCGTAAAGTACGGATTGCCCGAACCAGCGGCAAAAATAACGACGTTGCCCTTGGAAAGGTGGTTGATGGCGCGACGGCGAATATAGGGCTCGCAGATCTCGTTCATCTGGATAGCGCTCATCACGCGGCAGGGAACATCGTTGTGCTCGAAGGCATCCTGCAGGGCGAGCGCGTTCATAACGGTCGCGAGCATGCCCATATAATCGGCCTGAGCACGCTCCATGCCACCGGCAGCGCCTGCCATGCCGCGGAAAATATTGCCGCCGCCGACAACGACGCCGACCTCATGGCCAACGGCGAGCAGCTCCTTGACCTGCTTGGCAAGATGGTCGGTAACCTTGGGGTCGATGCCATATTGGCCGTCGCCCATCAGTGCTTCGCCGGAAAGCTTAAGAAGCACGCGTTTATATCGGATGTCGGACAAAGCGATCCTCCTTTAATTAGACTCTCAATATGATATCAAAGGCTCTGATAAGAGCCATGAAAAAGCAGGCTGTGAGTAAAACCCACAGCCTGCTCATTACCAGCTACAAGAGCTTATTTACTCGCCACGGACCAGACGGTCAAAGGCAACGACGGTAATGGTGTCGCCGAGCTCCTTGGAGACCTGCTCAGCGTACTTCTTGATGGTGAGGGAGCTGTCCTTGATGAACTCCTGCTCGGTGAGCACGGACTGCTTGTAGAACTTCTCCAGACGGCCGACAGCCATCTTCTCCTGGATAGCCTCGGGCTTGCCGGACTCGGCAGCCTGGGCCATGTAGATCTGCTTCTCGTGCTCGACGGTCTCGGCCGGAACCTGATCGCGGGTAGCGCAGATCGGGGCGACGGCAGCAACCTGAAGGGCAACGTCGTGAGCGAAGGTCTTGAAGGACTCAGTCTGAGCGGTCTCGGCCTTCTCGAAGGCGAACTCGACGAGGACGCCGATCTTACCACCCATGTGGATGTAAGAAGCGAGCGCGCCGTTCTCAGCCTTACGGGCAGCGAAGCGGGAGATCTTCATGTTCTCGCCCATGATGTGAATCATCTCGGTGAGCTCGGAGGAAACGGTCTCCTCGCCCATCGGCTTCTCGAGCAGAGCGTCGACGTCAGCAGGCTCGGTGGTAGCGACAACCTCAGCGACCTTGGAAGCAAAGCCAGTGAACTTGGCGTTGGAGCCAACGAAGTCGGTCTCGCAGGAGAGCTCGAGCAGAGCGCCGGTCTTGCCATCCTCGGAGACGAACGCGGCGACAGCGCCCTCGTTGGTCTCACGGCCAGCCTTCTTGGCAGCCTTGGCAAGGCCGTTCTTACGCAGGACGTCGACAGCGGCGTCCATGTCGCCGTCAGCCTCGACGAGAGCCTTCTTGCACTCCATCATCGGGGAGTCGGTCATCTCGCGGAGCTGCTTGACCATAGCGGCGGTAATCTGGGCCATTGTGGTTCCTTTCAAAGAGATGAAAAAGAATTAACTAAGACTGATTTACTCGGCCTTGGGCTCAGCGGCCATCTCGGCCTCGGAGACCTGCTCCTTGCCGGAGCCAGCGAGGCAGGCGTCAGCCATGAGCTCGCACATAAGGGTGACAGCGGAGATAGCGTCATCGTTGCAGGGGATGCCGTACTCGACCTCGTCGGGATCGGAGTTGGTGTCGATCAGAGCGACGACGGGGATGTTCAGGCGCTGAGCCTCCTTGATGGCGTTCTCCTCGCGCTTGGTGTCGATGACGAAGAGAGCCTGGGGCAGACCCTTCATGTCGCGGGCGCCACCGAGGTTGGTCTGGAGCTTGGTGAGCTCCTTGCCGAGAACAGCCTGCTCCTTCTTGGGCAGAACAGCCATGCGGCCGTCCTCGACCATGGCCTCGAGCTCCTCCATGCGGTTGATGCGGGAGCGGATGGTGACGAAGTTGGTCAGCATACCGCCGAGCCAACGCTGGTTGATGTAAGGCATGTTGGCGCGCTCAGCAGCGTTCTTGACGGCCTCCTGAGCCTGCTTCTTGGTGCCGACGAACAGCACGTTGCCACCCTTGGCGACGTTCTTGACGAAGGTGTAGGCCTGGTCGGCGTCGAGGATGGTCTGCTTGAGGTCGAGGATGTAGATGCCGTTGCGCTCACCGAAGATGAACGGCTTCATCTTGGGGTTCCAGCGACGGGTCTGGTGACCGAAGTGGCAGCCGGCCTCGAGCAGGGTGCGGATATTAATCTTGGTAGCCATGTTAAACCTCCTGTGGTTTGCCTCCGCGCGGGGTCATCCTCCAAAACCAACCCGGACATGTGCTACCAAAGCCCGGGCACCACGGTATGAAGTAGCCGCGCGTGCGTGATAAAAACATGTTGCCGTGAAGCAACCCGATGAATGATAGCAGGAATGCATCTTCCTGCCAACCCGCAATCAAAACCACACACCTGAGTGCGGCGCGGGACGTCCCAGCCACTATTCGCCGCGGGGATGGGCTTGAGCCACGGCACGTTTGAGCCGATCGGGCGTGAGGTGCGTGTAAATCTGCGTCGTGGACAGGCTCGCATGACCCAGCAGCTCTTGAACCGAGCGCAGGTCCGCACCGCCCTCGAGCAAGTCGGTCGCAAAGGTATGGCGCATCGCATGCGGGGCAATGTCGGCCGGAATGCCGGCGAGCGTCGCCAGCATATGGAACCGCCGCCTGAGCATGGCGGCACTCATGCGATTGCCGCGCGCCGATATAAGCAGCGGATGCGGCCCGGTAGCGGGGTCACGGCGCTTTGCCTGAGCGAGCAACTCCGGCCTCCCCTCCTCAATATAGAGACGCGTCGCCTCGAGCGCACGACGATACAGAGGGACGATACGTTCTTTGCTCCCCTTGCCCCACAGGCGCAGCGTGCGCTCGGACCATGAGATGGATTCCACATTGAGCGCCGCAAGCTCTGAGATGCGGGCACCCGAGGCATAGAGCAACTCGAGCATCGCCGCATCGCGCAGTCCCGCGGGTGTTGAGGTATCGGGGGCTTTGAGGAGTGCCTCCACCTGTTGAGTCGTAAGGACGCCCGGCAGGTCGCGCGGCAGCTTGGGCGATGCGATCGCCGAGACCGCATCGCCCTCGACAATCCCCTCGACAGCCATCCACCGATAGAGTGAGCGAATGGCAGACAGGTGTGCCGCAAGGGTCCGAGCCGCCACCTGGCCACGCGACAGCTCGGCCAAATAGGAACGAACGGTCCGTACGTCGGCGGCGCGAGCGTCGATGCCCTCGCGTTCGCACCAGGCAGCAAAGCGCTCCAGCCTCGAGCCATAGGCCGTCACCGTGTTGGGAGAAAGTCCCTCGACGCGTGCGATATAGGCGATAAACGAGTCAACGGTGTCGTACAGGTCAAAGGCTATGACCGGTCGCCTCCAAACAGATCGGGGCGAGTAGCCAGATAGGCGTCAAGGGCCTCGAGCGCACGGTCCGCATAGGCCTGGTAGCGGTCGCGCTTGCTGCGGCGCTTACCATCCTCGAGTGGCGGCACCAGGCCAAAGTTGACATGCATGGGCTGATAGCCCACGGTGGCAGGATCGGTCGCATAGCCCACGAGCGCACCCAGGGCGCCCACGCGGGGCAACTCGACGCCCGCGGCACCGATAGCCTCGGCATAGGTGTTGAGCGCCGCGAGCAGACCTGTCGCCACGGCTTCCATGTACCCCTCGGTGCCGGTGATCTGACCGGCCAGGCGCACGCCGGTACCGGGCACGGCAAAGGTGCCATCGAGCACGTGCGGGGCGTCGACAAAGGTATTGCGGTGCATGACACCGTAGCGGAAGAACTCAGCGTTCTCCAGGCCCGGCACCATATGGAAGACGCGCTTCTGCTCGCCAAAGGTCAGGTTGGTCTGGAAGCCCACCAGGTTATAGGCGGTCTTCTCCTTGTTCTCGGCACGCAGCTGAATCGCCGCCCAGGGACGACGTCCGGTACGCGGGTCGGTGAGGCCGACGGGCTTCATGGCGCCAAAGCGAATGGCGTCCTTGCCGGTGCGCGCAACCTCCTCGGCAGGCTGGCAGGCCTGGAACAGATCGCCGCCCTCAAAATCCTTGAGCACCACGCGGTCGGCCGTGGTAAGCGCCTCGATAAAGGCCTCGTACTCCTCCTTATTGAGCGGAGCGTTGAGATAGTCGCCGCTCCCCTGCTCCTCGTAGCGCGACTGCGAGAACAGCACGTCCATATCGAGCGTGGAGGCATCGACGATCGGCGCCGCGGCATCGAAGAACGCAAGGGCGTCGCCACCGACGAGCTTCATGACCTCTTCGCTCAGCGCCGGCGAGCACAAGGGGCCGGCGGCAATGACCACGTGACCCTCGGGAATCTGCGTGACCTCGCCGTGAATGATCTCGATATTGGGACGGGCGGCAACCTCGGCCTCGACAAGCTCGGAAAACTTGACGCGGTCGACCGCCAGGGCGCCACCGGCGGGAACAGCCGCGCGATGGGCGCAATCGAGCAGCACCGAACCCATGCGCTCGAGCTCGGCTTTTAGTAGGCCAGCAGCGGAATCTGGACGGGTCGACTTAAACGAATTGGAGCAGACGAGCTCTGCCAGGTGATCGGTATGGTGAGCCGGGGAGCTCACCTGGGGGCGCATCTCGCACAGCTTTACGGCAAACCCGCGGTCTGCCAGCTGGATCGCGCATTCCGAACCCGCCAGACCGCCACCGATAACCGTCACCTGATCGAACTGCATCTGCAAACACCTTTCTAATTGACACGTTTTCTATTGTGACCGAAGGGCGTCTGGGCGTGAAGGGCAAACTTGGAGGGCGCATACCTTCCATCCATCATGCGCTCGATAAGGCCCTCGAGTTCAAGCGAACCCAAGAGTTTGAGTACGCCGACAGCATCGAGTGAGACGAGCGCCGCGATGTCGTCGACCTTGAGCGGAGAGGCGATGAGCGCATGCATCACGGTCTGCTGTGTTGGATTCAGCTCGGCAATGCCGGGAGCATCGGGGCGCGAGTAGCGCAGGGTGCCGTATATGCGAGAGATAGCCATCTCGATGGACTCCTCGTCGACAATGCAGCAGGCACCGTTCGCAATGAGGTAATTCGTGCCACGCGACTCGGGCGATAGGATCGACCCCGGCACGGCAAGAAGTTCGCGCCCCAAATCCATAGCAGCCTCGGCTGTAGAAAACGTCCCAGAAGGCATACCCGCCTCGGATACAAAGAGGGCTTGCGACAGGGCCGCGATCACGCGATTGCGGCGCGGAAAGGCGAACTTGCGCGGACCCATGCCCCACGGAGAGATCGACACGACCGCGCCACCCGTATCAAGCGTGCGAGTAATAAGCCCCGCGCTCGAACGCGGGTAGACCACGTCGGCGCCCGTCCCCAGCACCACAACGTGTTTGCCGCCGGCGTTGACCGCAGCCCAACCCGAGGCCTGGTCACAACCGACCGCGCCGCCCGAAACTACCGTCACTTCCGCCTCGACCGCCACCTTCGCCGCAAGCTCTGCCACGGCAAGACCATACGGCGAGGCCTTGCGCGCGCCGATGACGGAGAGCGCGGGCGTCGAAAGCACCTCGGGGTTGCCGCGCACATAAAGCGTCTGGGGTACATCAGAAAGCTCCAAAACGGTCTCGGGATACAACGCATCACCTGGATGCAGCTCAAAGGTCCCCTCGGCCATCATTGGTCCCTCCTTCCCTGGTACATCGCCGCCTCGAGCACGTGGTCCTGCGTAACTTGCTCGCTCTCGGCGACATCGGCGATCGTGCGCGCAATGCGAACCAGGCGCACGATGCCACGCCCTGTGAGATGCGTGCGTTTGGATAGGCCGAGTACGCATTTCTCGGCAGCATCATCGAGCTCAAAGGTCGAAACGACGCCGTCAATGGACCGTGACTCATCGTCCTCGGCCTCGGCATCCGCATCGTCCATACGGGATTCGCGCCAGGCGCGAAAGGCGCGACCGCGCACAACGTAGTCACGTAACTCGGCCGACGACATACCCTCCGCACCCTCGATAATCACTTGGGGGTCGGGACGGGTCACATCGATCATCATGTCGATACGGTCGGCCAAAGGACCGCGCAGTTTAGACCGATAGCGCTCGATCATCGCCGCCGAGCAGCGACACGGCACCTCGCGATCGCCCAAAAAGCCGCAGGGGCAGGGATTGCTCGCAGCCAGCAGCTGAAAACGCGACGGGAAGGTAAAGGCCCCGTCGACGCGTACGATCCTCACATAGCCGCGCTCGATAGGCTGTCTGAGCGTCTGCAGCACACCCGTGGGAAACTCGGCAAGCTCGTCCAAAAAGAGCACGCCGCCATGAGCAAGGCTGATCTCACCCGGGTGCACCGGGCGCCCGCCGCCAATGAGGCCAGCCGTTGAAATACTGTGATGGGGGCTTCGAAACGGCCGATGACCTGCCAATAAGCCATCAATGTTCTCACCCAAAACCGAATGGATGCACAGCGCCTCCTGCTGATCCTCAACGGAAAGCTCGGGCAGGATGCCGGTCATACGGCGTGCGAGCATCGTCTTGCCCGATCCCGGAGACCCGATCATGAGCAAGCCGAGTTCTCCTGCCGCCGCAAGCGCCATGCCGCGTTTAGCGACTTCCTGCCCCAGCACGTCTGCATAGTCGAGCTCGGGCTCAAAGGTCGCCTCGACACCCTCGGAATCCAAGTAGTGCCGTGCGGCATCGCCCATGCCGTGAGCAAGCTGAGACAGATGGTCGATAAAGCCGCAATCCACGCCCGCGAGTGGCACATGCTGGTCGGACCTGCCGGCGATAAAAGACAGCCCCATGTCGCGAGCCAATAGCTGAAACGCCACCTCGCCTTTGACAGGAAGCACCGTGCCGTCCAAGCCGAGCTCGCCGGCGATAAGACAACGATCGAGGTTGTCGCGGGGAATCTGACCATCGGCCGCTAGGACCGCGATGGCGATGGGCAGATCAAAGCCGCTACCGGTCTTGCGAATATCGCCGGGCGCCAGATTGACCGTAATGCCCGAGCGCGGGATCTCAAAGCCGGCCGAGCGCATCGCACAGCGAATACGACCACGTGACTCCATCACCTCCATACTCGGTATGCCGAGCATCTGAATGCCCGGAACGCCACCGGCAAGCGAGACCTCGACCGTGACGGGAATCGCCTCGACGCCGCGGATGCAGGCCGCGTGAACGGCAAACGTCTCGAACGCCATCACGACACCTGCCAATCGAACGCGTTGTACTGGTGCTCGATCTCGGCGATATGCCCGCCGCGGATGGTGACACCCACGGCATCGAAGCGAATCGCCTTGAGCGGATAATGCTCCATAAGATAGCAACTTGCGATGCGGCGGTAGCGGCGTTGCTTTTGGGCGTCCACGGCCTCCTCGGGAAAGACCCGCGTGCTGCAATCCAGTGCGACGCGCCTGGTCTTGACCTCGGCCATCACCACGACATCGTCGAGCTCATCGAGCAGCACCAGATCAGCCTCGCCCTCGGTGCAACGATAACCCTGCTCCAGCAAGGTGTAGCCGCGCTCGTTAAAGTAGTCGATGGTGATCAGCTCGCCCAGCATACCCAGCTCGTGGGGACTGAGTCCCTTGATAAACTCGGGCGTCATCGCCCCGCAGTCGAGCTCGCCGTTTTCCCAACGCTCCTTGAGCTGCTGCGTCTTGCTCTTTTTGCTTGCGGCACTCATGGGGTCTCCTTTCCCGCACGCTGCATTGCCCCGATGATGAGGGCACCTTTCATGCGGGTAAGTACCGGAAGCAAACCAAAAGCTGACCAAATGCCGACAAAAAACGGGCCGTACGCAGCAATGGTGTTGCATACGGCCCGCTACCAGCTGGTTTATAAAACTCCAGAAGTCCCTGCCTCCACAATTGACCTAGAAAAGGCGCTCAGTCTGCAGAAAGTTTCCGCAAAAGCTCACGCGGTGCAGCGGACAAAGTCCATGTTTGCGAATGGCCTCGATGTGCTCGGGGCTTGCGTAGCCCTTCGACTCCGCCAGATGGTACTCGGGATACTCGGCATCGTACTCGACCATCATCTCGTCACGCGTGACCTTGGCCATGATGGAAGCCGCAGCGATACAGGCGATCTTGGCATCGCCCTTCACCACGTCGCGCTCGTTAGGAACGGCACCCAACGGGTTGCCGTCCATAAGCACGCAATCGGGCTCGAGCCCCGTATCGGCCACGGCGCCCGCGACGGCGGTACGGATAGCGCGGGCCATACCCATCTCATCGATATCCTTAGGCGCGATATGGCAAAAACCGATCGCCGTCGCCACCTCGGCAATCTTCACTGAGAGCAACTCGCGGCGCGCGGGCGTGAGCTTTTTGGAATCGTTGATACCCCAGACGCGCGGCTCCATAGGAAGACAGACGGCGCACACTGTCAAAGGACCGGCCACCGATCCGCGACCTACCTCGTCGACACCAACGACCACCCCATCGCCGCCAAGCTCATGCATAAGCTCGTACATGTCATTGACGCGCTCGCGCTCGGCAAGCTCTTTGGCATGGCGTTTGAGGGCGCGTTCGCAAGCCTTGATCACCTGCTGGCGCGGATCCTCGCGATAATGCTCCATGAGGGCGGGAATCTCCTCAAACGTAGCGCTCGCCAGCTCGCCAGCAACTTGCGATGCCGAAACCGAGCTCGTCATATTGGCCATACCAGGCCCTCCTTGCATGCAAATCAGATAAAAAGAAGGGCCACCCGAAGGTGACCCTTGCGTCCAAACGAGTGGACAGACGCTGCGATCTTCTTAGCGCTTCTCGGGAATGCGAGCAGCCTTGCCCACCTTGTCGCGGAGGTAGTACAGCTTGGCGCGACGGACGCGACCATGACGAACGACCTCGAGCTTGGCGATCTTGGGGCTGTGAAGCGGGAAGGTACGCTCAACACCGACACCGAAGGACATCTTGCGGACGGTGAAGGTCTCGCGGGCACCGGCGCCGGCCATGCGGATGACGTCGCCCTGGAAGACCTGGATGCGCTCGCGGTCGCCTTCCTTAATGCGGTAGTGAACCTTGACGTTGTCGGCGACGCGAACCTGAGGAATGTCCTCGCGGATCTGCTGACGCTCGATTGCGCGGATGTAATCCATGTGCAATTCCTTACTCTTCTAGAGGTGCCGTACCACCTTGGCCGGCACGTAGTTGAACAAACGTATTCGAGTATACACGCGCGGGTTTCTGCTGCAAGAACAATTTTTTACGCAGACAAAAAGACAAAACCAGCACATGAATAACCGCCCGTCTCACGAATGAGACGGGCGGCATGAAGGGGGCTACGCTAGGCGTCTAAACCCAAAACGTTAGGCGGAACGCTTGGCCTCGAGCTTGGCCTGAGCGGCAGCCAGGCGTGCGAGGGGCACGCGGTAGGGCGAGCAGGACACGTAGTCCACGTCGGCCACGTTAAACAGGCCCTTGATGGATTTGGGGTCGCCGCCGTGCTCGCCGCACACGCCAAAGTGCATGTCGGAGTTGGTGGCACGACCTTTCTCGACGGCCATGCGCACGAGCTCCAGCACCGCCGAGTCGATGGTCTCGAAGGGGTTGTCCTTCAAGATCTTCTTGTGCATGTACAGCGGGATGAACTTGGCCTCGGCATCGTCGCGGGAGAAGCCGAAGGTGGTCTGGGTGAGGTCGTTGGTGCCGAAGCAGAAGAAGTCGGCATGATGGGCGATCTCGTCAGCGACCATGCAGGCACGCGGCAGCTCGAGCATCGTGCCCACGGGAATATTGAGCTCGACGCCCTCTTCGTCGGAAACCTCGGCGATTACGCGCTCGATAACCTCGCGGGTCTGGACATGCTCCGCCGTGATGGAGACGAGCGGAACCATGATCTCGGGACGCGGATCGACGCCTTCCTTGATAAGACGGGCAGCAGCCGTGGCGACGGCGCGAACCTGCATGAGCGGCAGATCGCTAAAGACGACGGACAGGCGCACGCCGCGCAGGCCGAGCATGGGGTTCGACTCGACCATGCCGTCGATACGGCGCAGGCGGGCGCGCAGGGCGACAAGCTCTTCCTCGCTGGCGCCAGCGGCTTCCTTCTTGGTGATGGCGATCTCGAGCTCGCGAGGATTATCCAGGAACTCATGAAGCGGCGGATCGAGCAGGCGGACGACCACATCGCGACCGGACATGGTCTTGAACATCGCCAGGAAGTCCTCGGTCTGAACCTTGAGCAGGTCGGCCAGGGCCTGCTGCTTCACGGCCTCATCGTCAGATAGGATAAAGCTCTGGATGATGTTCTTGCGGTCGCCCAGGAACATGTGCTCGGTGCGGCACAGGCCGATGGCCTCGGCGCCAAACTCGAGGGCGAGCGCGGCATCCTCGGGGTTGTCGGCGTTGACGCGCACATGGTTGGCGTGGCCGCCAGTCTCGTCTAAGCGAATCTCGTCGGCCCAGGACAGGATAGTGTCCAGATCGCCGGTGAGCTCGGCCGAGACCAGATCAACGGCGCCGTCGACGACGATACCCTGGGTACCGTCGATGGAGATGACATCACCCTCGCGCAGCACGCGGTCGCTGCCCTCGATGCGTACGACCTTCTCGGCGGCGTCGATGTGGAAGCGTTCGACGCCGCAAACGCAGGGCGTACCCATACCGCGAGCGATAACGGCGGCATGGCTCGTCTTGCCACCGTGGCTGGTCAGGATGCCCTCGGCGGCAACCATACCCTTCAGGTCATCGGGGTTGGTCTCCCAGCGAACCAGAATAACCTTGTGGCCCTCGCTGGCGCGCGCGACGGCATCGTCGCTCGAGAACACGACCTCGCCCACGGCGGCCCCGGGGCTGGCGTTAAGACCGCTGGCCAGAGCCTCGTACTTCTTGGAGGCGTCGAACTGCGGGTGCAGGAGCTGGTCGAGCTGCGCGGGATCGATGCGGCTCACGGCCTCCTCGCGGGTGATCAGGCCCTCCTCGACCATTTCGATGGCGATGCGCAGGGCAGCGGTGGCAGTGCGCTTTCCCACGCGGGTCTGGAGCATCCAGAGCTTACCCTGCTCTATGGTGAACTCGATATCGCACATATCGCGGTAGTGATCCTCAAGCGTCAGGAACACGCGCTCGAGCTCTTCACCTGCGGACTCGAGGCCCGGAGTGGCCTTGAGGTCGGCGATGGGCTCGGTGTTGCGGATGCCGGCGACGACATCCTCGCCCTGGGCGTTGACCAGAAAGTCGCCGTAGAACTCCTTAGTGCCATCGGCCGGGTTGCGCGTAAAGGCGACGCCGGTCGCAGAGGTCTCGCCCTTGTTACCAAAAGCCATGGCCTGGACGTTGACGGCAGTACCGAGCTCGTCGGAGATGCCGTGCTGTTTACGGTAGATGCAGGCGCGCTCGTTCATCCAGCTGCCAAAGACGGCCTGGATGGCAAGGCGTAGCTGGAGCTCCGGATCATGCGGGAAGACGGGCTTGCCGTCGGCGACCTCGAGCTCGGGATACAGGGTGGCCTCGAAGTTATCGGAGAAGATACCCTTGAACGTCTCGACGAGCTCCTGCAGGTCCTCGGCCGAAAGCTCGGAATCGACGCGAACGCCGGCGACCAGACGAGCCTGGGTCAGGGCGTTCTCGAACAGATCGGCATCGACGCCCATGACGACGTTGGAGAACATCTGGATAAAGCGACGGTAGCTATCCCAGGCAAAACGCGGGTTTTGCGTCTGGGTGATGAGGCCCTGGACGGAATCGTCGTTGAGACCCAGGTTAAGAACCGTGTCCATCATGCCGGGCATGGAGAACGGAGCGCCCGAGCGCACCGATACGAGCAGCGGGTCGTTGGCGTCACCGAGTTTCTTGCCGCAGCGAGCCTCGAGGTCTGCCTCGGCGGCAACGATCTCATCGAGTGCGCCTTCGGGCCACACGTTGCCGGCACCGGAGTACTCGACGCAGGTTTGGCAGGTAATGGTAAAGCCGCCGGGAACCGGCAGGCCGATACGGCTCATCTCGGCAAGGTTCGCGCCCTTGCCGCCAAGCACAAAGTTCATGGACTTGTCGCCCTCAGTCACACAAGTGCCCTGGGCGTCGGTCCCAAAACGGTAAACCCTCTTGCAATCGCTCACGATACTTCCCCTTCCATGCGCTCTCGCGCACGACCGTGGTAACGAATCGACCCGCCGGATGCGGACCGTGAGGGAACTATACGGCGGGTTTTATGCCGACATGAGAAGAGGATGCGCGGTTTGGTAAACGTGATAAAACAAGCGGTAAACGGTAGGTAAAGGTGGTTACCTTATGAAGATACCACTGCAATAAAAAAGCAGGTCAAGTGCGATATTTTTGCTAAATCGCTTTATCAAAATGCTACTACTATTAGGTGCGGCGGGCGGCGCGGCGGGCGCGGGCTTCTTGGATTTCCTCCAAGTGGCTGATGATCTCGGCAGCGCTCTCCTCGATAGCCTTGCCGTCGGTACGCACCACAAAGCAGCCTAGCCGCTTCATGAGGGCACGAGCTTCCTCAAGCTCGCTGTGCACACTCTCGGGCTCGGCATAGGAGCCGGCAACGGCACGAGCGTAGTCATCGCCCAAGCGGCTATCGCGAATTTCGGAAATCACATCGACGGTCGAAATTAGGCCGAACAGGCGCATCGGGTCAACCTCGTAAATCGACTTGGGCGGCTCCATGCCATGGGCCAAAGGAACATTGGCGACCTTGTAACCCTGATAGGCCAAATACATCGACAGCGGCGTCTTGGACGTGCGGGATACGCCCAGCAGCACGATATCGGCTCCCGAAAGGTCGTCGCAGCCGCGTCCATCATCGTGCTCAACGAAATATTCCATGGCCTCGATACGATGGAAATAGCGGTCATCGGTCCTGTGAATCACGCCCGCGACGCCTTTGGGCGGCACACCGATGAGCGACGATAGCACGGCGAGCGTCGGACCGATCAGGTCGACCGAACGGATATGCAGCATGCCCAGGTAATCGAGCACGCGGGCGCGAAGCGCCGGATCGACAATGGTGTGAAACACGGCAATATCGCGATGGTCGGCATCGACGCGCGGGCCCACAAACGACTCCACCTGCTCCACCGAGGTCACCTTGGGCAGGCGCAACAAACGAAAAGCCCCTTCATCAAATTGCCCGGACGCCGCAAGCACCACCTCACAAGCGGTATCACCGAGCGAGTCGGAGATAACGATAACGGTGGGACGAGCGGTGACCGGGCAATCCATGCGGGGCTCCTTTTGCGCTTACGCGCAGGCTGGCTTACTTTTTGCGGGCAAGCTCACCGATGTTGGCGATGCCGGAGAAAACGGCCTCGAAGCGGTTGAGCAGCTTAAGGCGATTATCGCGAAGCTGCTCGTCCTTGTCCATGACCATGACCTCGTCGAAGAAGCGGTCGATGGGGGCGCGCAGGGCGGCAAGGGCGGCAAATGCGGCCGGGTAATCCTCGGCAGCGAGGGCGGCGTCGACAGCGGTCTGAGCAGCCTCGGAGGCATCGGCAAGCGCGAGCTCGACCTCGCCCATCAAGGCGCGGTCGTACTCCGCGCCCAGCTCGGGCTTGGAGATATGCGCGGCACGGGCATAGGCCGTCGCCAGGTTGTCAAAGGTCTCGGCGTCGTTCTTGCGGGCCTCGTCGAGGGCGGCGCAGCGGGCGAAGAAGACGGACGGGGCGATGATGTGCACCGCAGAGACGGCGGCAACGGTATCGGCCGGGATCTTTTCGTCGCGGGCCATGCTCACCAGGCGGCCATGGAAGAAGTCGCGAACCTGCTGGGCGACCTCGGCGGCGTCGAACTCAATGCCCTGCTCGCTATAGAGTTCAAGGGCAAAATCGATGAGCGACGTGGGGTCGATCGGCAGGCGATCGCGCAGGATGTTGATGATGCCGATAGCGGCACGACGCAGCGCGTAGGGGTCCGAAGAGCCGGTCGGGGGCTCGCCGATGGCAAAGATACCGGCGATGGTATCGAGCTTGTCGGCGCAGGCCACGATGCAGCCGGCGGTGCCCTCGGGCAGCTCGTCACCGGCAAAGCGAGGACGATAGTGATCGCGAATAGCATGAACGACCTCGTCGTTCTCCCCCATCGCGGTCGCGTAATAACCGCCCATCACGCCCTGCTGGCTCGTGAACTCGACGACGGCGTTGGACACCAGGTCGGCCTTGCACAGGTGCGCGGCACGGCCGGCGTCGGCTGCCAGATGAGCACCCAGGTGTGCCTCACGGGCAATAGCGAGCGCGAGTTGCTCGATGCGCTCGGACTTGGCGAGCACGCTACCGAGTTTCTCCTGGAAGGCAACCTTGGCCAAACGATCACGGAACTCGTCGAGGGAGATCTTCAGGTCCTCCTCGTAGAAGAACTTTGCGTCGTCCAGACGGGCGCGCACGACGCGCTCGTTGCCGTCGATCACGCGCTCGGCGTTCTCGGGCTTGCTGTTGGAGACGACCACGAACTCACGCGTGAGCTTGCCCTCGCCGTCATAGATCGGGAAGTAACGCTGGTTGGTGAGCATGGACTCGCAGATGATCTCGTGCGGGACCTTGAGGAACTCCTCATCGAAGGTACCGACGAGCACCGTCGGCCACTCGCAGAGGTTAATGACCTCCTCAAAGACCTTCTTGGGCGTGTCGACATGACAGCCGGGGCGAGCGGCCTCGACCTCGGCGATACCGGCAAGGATGGCCTCACGACGACGCTCGGCAGAAAGCACGCCGGCGTCCTCGAGCACCTGCTCGTAGACGGCGGGGCTGGCAACCACATGGTCGCCAGGGCCAAGTACACGATGACCGCGCGTGGTGTTGCCGCTCGTCACGTCGGCAAACGACACGGGCACAACATCCTCGCCCAAAAGGCAGCAGATCCAGCGGACCGGACGAACAAAAGTCGCATGCTCGTGACCCCAGCGCTGGCTGCGGTAGTTGGGCCACTGCAGGCCGGCGATGGTCTTCTCGCACAGAGCGGTCAGAATCGGCGTAGCCGGTGCGGAGGGAATGTTCTTCTCGGCGAACACATACTCGCGACCGTCAGTATCCTCGCGACGGACCAGGTCCTCGGCAGCCACACCGCACTTGCGGGCAAAGCCCTGGGCGGCCTTGGTGGCGTTACCGTCAGCGTCGAAGGCAATGTTGGCCGCGGGGCCACGCTTGACCTCGTGAACCTCATCGGTCGCGGTGGCGACGTCGGCAACGAGTGCAGCCAGGCGACGCGGACTCGAGATCACGCGGACCTCGCCGTGGGCCAGACCGGCCTCGTCGAGACCCTTGGCGATCATGGTGCCAAGCTGCTTGACGGCATTGTTCAGCGGTGCAGAGGGCATTTCCTCCGTACCGATCTCAAACAGGAAATCCTTAGCGTCTGCCATGGCTTACGCCACCTCGCCTTCCTGGTCGGCATTCTCGTTGACTCCGGCGACCTCGGCCATGTAGGCCTCGCAGCACGCCTTGGCGACGGCGCGGACGCGCAGGATGTAGTTGGCACGCTCGACCGCGGACAGCGCGCCACGGGCATCGAGCAGGTTGAAGGCGTGGCTGCACTTCATGACGCAGTCGTACGCCGGCAGCGGCAGCTTGCGCTCCAGACAGGAGTGGCACTCGGCCTCGTAGTCGTCAAACTTCTGACGCATCATCTCGACGTTGGCGACCTCAAAGTTATAGGCACTGAACTCGCGCTCGTTCTCGAGGAACACGTCGCCATAGGTCATGGGCGTGCCGTCGGGCAGGTAGCTCCACACCAGGTCGTAGACCGAGTTAACGCCCTGGGCGTACATGGCGATACGCTCCAGGCCATAGGTGATCTCGACGGGCACGGGGTCAACCTCGATGCCGCCCACCTGCTGGAAGTACGTAAACTGCGTGACCTCCATGCCATTGAGCCAGACCTCCCAGCCAAGACCCCAGGCGCCGAGCGTCGGGCTCTCCCAGTCGTCCTCGACAAAGCGGACGTCATGGTCGTTGGGGTCCAGACCGATAGCGGCAAGAGACCCCAGGTAGAGCTCCTGGGCGTTAACCGGAGAAGGCTTGATGAGCACCTGGAACTGATAGTAGTGCTGCATGCGGTTGGGGTTCTCGCCGTAGCGGCCGTCGGCGGGACGGCGGCAGGGCTGCGCATAGCAGGTGCGCCACTCGGCGGGACCGAGCGAGCGCAGCGTGGTCGCGGTATGGAAGGTACCGGCACCGACCTCGGAGTCATAGGGCTGCATAATGACGCAGCCCTGCTCGCCCCAGTACTGCTGGAGGCGCAGGATGATGTCTTGGAAGGAAAGCGATGAAGCGTTCATGCCTCTAATATCCCCTCGTCGAAACGATTACACGGTTAGGTACTGTACTATAGCGGTTTTTAGTCGATAGCGCCGATGCGGTTGAGCGGCCAGTAGCGCACAAGCGCCACAGCGATCAAATCAGAGCAATCGACGGGACCAAAGTAGCGTGAGTCGGCAGAGTTTTCGCGGTTGTCGCCCATCACCCACACACACCCGTCGGGGACGGTGTAGGGATAGCTCACCTGAGCGCCGGGCGCTTGAACCGAAAGCGGCCAGCTCATGCCCGCCGTATAGTCCTCGTCGAGCGCTTGGCCGTCAACGACCACCTTGCCATCCTGCAGGTCGACCGTCTGGCCGGCCGTGGCAATAACACGCTTGACAAGAACATCATGCTCGGAGGTGCCATCGGGGTTGTGAAACACCACGATATCGCCCTGCTTGACGGGCTGACCGAGCTCGAGGCTCACCTTTTGTGCCAGGATCTGGTCGCCAATCTCGATCGTGTCCTCCATAGAACCGGTGGGCACCACAAAGGGCTCGACCACAAACGAGCGAATCAAGAAGGTGGCGACCAATGCGATCGCGATGACCGCGATCCACTCAAAAGCGCCCCTCAACGCGGAATGCTGCGATGGAACCATTCTCACTCCTCGCTCTGCGAATACGAAGCGTCCAAAATCTCCTGCGCGTACGCACGCTCCTGGGGCGTAAGGCGCGCCGTCTCGATCAGATCGGGACGCCAGCGGCAGGTGCGCTCGATGGCGTTCTTGCGACGCCAGGCATCGACCTTGGCGTGATCGCCACTCACGAGCACCGGCGGCACGCCTTCGCCGTTGAACTCGGCGGGACGGGTGTACTGCGCGTACTCGAGCAGGCCTCCGTCCTCGGCGGTCGAGAACGACTCGTCCACATTGCTCATCTCGTCGCCCAGGGCGCCGGGAATCAGGCGTACGACGGCATCGGCAACGACCATAGCGGGAAGTTCGCCACCCGTAAGCACGTAGTCGCCGATCGACAGACGCTCATCGGCATACACATATGCACGCTCGTCGACGCCCTCGTAACGGCTGCACACAAACAGTAGGCGTTCGCTTTTAAGCAGGCGCTCTGCCACATGCTGCGTAAAGGGCTCGCCACAGGGGGTAAAGAACACCACGGTGGGCTTGGGACCCTCGGAGCTAATAGCCTCGATGGCCTCGGCGATGGGCTCGACCTTCATGAGCATGCCCTGCCCGCCGCCATACGGCTCATCATCGACGGTGCGATGGCGGTCGTGCGTCCAGTCGCGCAGGTTATAAGCCTTAAAATCAAAAAGGCCGGCCTTGCGGGCGCGGCCCAAAATCGACGTGGACATGACGGGCTCAAACATCTCGGGAAAGACCGAAAGGGTCTCAATCAGCATGCTGTCCTCCCTACTTGTCCATATCGATCAAGCCGTCCATAACGTAGACGGAAATTGTTCCTGTGTCGGGAAGATCGAGCACAACCTGCTCGATCACGGGAATCAGCACCTCGCCGTACCGATCACCCTCGACAACCCAAACATCGTTGGCGGGCGTCGACATGATCTCGACAATCGTGCCGAGCGAGCCAAAGCGCTCATCGACCACCTCGCGACCCATAAGGTCGGTATAGGCGGCGTCGAGCGAATCGAGCTCAAAGTCGTCACGATTTGCCAGCACGTAGCATCCGGTGATGCCCTCGGCGGCCGTCAAGTCGTCTATGCCCTCAAACGAGACCAGATCGCCATCGCCCGTATCGGTAACGGACACGACCGTGCAAAAACGGTCGCGCTTAAGCGCCGGCGGCGTCAGGGCGACACGCATACCCGGCTCCAATACAGAAGGAAGCCCCCGCAGCGGCTGCGCGAGGACCTCCCCCTTCCTTCCGTGTGGCTTGACCACACGGGCGATGTTTTTGTACTGGGACCTCAAGGTCCTAGCCCAGAACCTCTACCTCGACAGCAGTGTCGAGGCGAGCGGCCAGTGCACGGGCGAGCGTGCGAATGGCCTTGATGGTACGGCCACGACGGCCGATGACCTTAGCGACGTCATCCTCGGCGACCGAAACCTCAATCGTAGAGGCGTCGTCACCATCGATGACCTCAAGGCTCACGGAATCCGGGTCGTCGACGATCTGAACAACGAGATATTCGACGAGATCGGCGATGCGATCTGAGAGCATTGCCTCACCCTCGAGCTGTGCAGCGTCAACCTCAGGCACGATTTACTCCTCGGCGCCCTCAGCGGCCTCAGCGGCAGCCTTAGCGGCCTCGGCCTCTTTGGCGAGCTGCTTCTTGGACTTCTTGACGACGGTCTCGGTCTTCTCGCCCTCGTTGGCGGCCTTGACCAGAGCGGCGACGGCGTCGGTGAGCTGAGCGCCCTTGGACTGCCAGTCGGCGATCTTCTCGAGATCGAGGTTGATGGTCTTGGGGGCGGTCATCGGGTTGTAGCGGCCAACCTCCTCGATGATACGACCGTCACGCGGGGCGCGGGAATCGGCGACGACGACACGGTAGTACGGACGCTTCTTAGCGCCGTGACGAGCAAGGCGAATCTTGACTGCCAAAGGAAACTCCTCCAACCAAGCAGCTTTAGGCTGCAACTACAAACAAACAGTTGAACATAATACGCCATCGACGCGGGCAGGTGAAGTCCGTGAGACCAACTTCTTCGGTGTAGTCGAGGGCAAATCCATATCTTAGACAAGAATTCGGGATTTGCAAGCACATACACGCACCCCACATGAGCTGCGCGGTATACTCATGACATGGAAAGACGCGAACATACATACGGTTATGAGGATGCCATGGGCGTCACGCCGCCTCCCTGGACGGGTCCGGCGGTGGGCCTAATGGACCTTGATGCGTTTTTTGCGAGCGTGGAAATGCTCGATCATCCCGAATGGCGCGGAAAGCCGCTCATCGTAGGCGGAGACGCCAATTCGCGTGGCGTCGTGTCCACGTGTTCGTATGAGGCACGTCGCTTTGGCGTGCACTCTGCCATGGCCTCGGCCGAGGCACGGCGCTTGTGCCCGCAAGCCATTTGGACGCACGGGCACTTTGATCGCTACCGCGAGGTGAGCGCGCAGGTCATGACGATTCTCGCCGACGAGACCCCGCGCGTTGAGCGCGTATCCATCGACGAAGCCTTTATCGATATCACACCGGGTCGCTTTGCGCCCGAAGACCCGCTGCTGGTTGCGCGGCGTATAAGCGACCGCGTGGCAGGGCTGGGAGTGACCTGCTCCATTGGCGTGGGCTGCAACAAGACGGTCGCAAAGATCGCAAGCGAGCAGGATAAGCCGTTTGGGCTGACCATCGTGCGACCCGGAACCGAGCAGCGCTTTTTGGCCGCGCTGCCAGTATCTGCCATGAGCGGCATCGGACGCTCGGCCGAGGAGCGACTGCGCCGCATGCGCATCTACACCCTCGGCGAGCTATCACGTGCACCGGAATCCACCTTGGCCTCTATTTTTGGCGTCAACGGCGAACGCATGCGCCAGCGTGCGCTGGGACTCGAAATCTCCGAAGTCACGAGCCTCGATGAAGAGCGCGAGGTCAAGTCGGTCAGCAATGAACGCACCTTTGCTAAAGATTTAACTGAGCGTGGGGATATTGAGGCGGCGATTGCGCTGTTGGGAGAGTCAGTGGGACGCCGCCTGCGCCGTCAGGGGCTGACGGGTGCCACGGTAACGCTCAAGCTTAAGTATTCGTATGGAAGCGGTCGCTCGGCACAGCGCCGGCTGCCTCATCCGACCGACGATGAGAACATCTTCGTGGCGGTTGCGCTCGAACTGCTCGACAACATCTGGCAGGAAGGCATGCATGTTCGCTTAGCGGGCATCGGCATGAGCGACTTCGACCACCAAGGCGGCATCCAGACCGACCTGTTCTGCGAGATCGATGACCGCGGAGCCCAATCCAGCGACCGCCGCGACCTCTCCGTCGCCATCGACGCCGTCCGAGACAAATTCGGCGACACCGCCCTTTCCTTCGGCCGCCAATCCCGCTTCAACGATTAACCGCCTTTGGGCAAAAAAGAAAGCCGGGCAGTTACGGAAAACCGCAACTGCCCGGCGATATGCGTGAGGGTAGCTAAAACCCCGTCTCAAATGAGCTACTAAAGGAGATTGAGGGGGAGCTGGGGGGCGTCTCCCCAGAGTTTCTCGAGGCGGTAGAAGTCGCGGGCTTCGGGAGTGAAGACGTGGACGACAACCGAACCATAGTCCATGAGCATCCAGGTCTTCTGCTCGCGACCCTCGATGGAGAACGGGTGCTCGCCGCAAGCCTCGGCGACCTTCTCCTCGATCTCGTCGACGATAGAATCGACCTGGCGGTTGTTGGTACCGGTGGCAAGCACAAAGTAGTCGCATACGTCGGAAAGCTCGGTCAGGTCGAGCACCTGAACGTCCTCGCCCTTCTTGTCGTAGGCGGCCTGCGCGGCGGCGCGGGCGACATCCTCGGCGGCGACACCGCTCGCGGACAGCGAGGCGGCAGTGCGGTCGGACGTGGCGACGAAGCTCTTGTGCTCCACACCTTCAAGAATCTGCTCGTCGGTCATGGTCTCGTCGGCCATGGAATACCTCTTTCTAGACAGCCCGAGCTAGCGCAGCTGGGCGTAATGGTTGTAAATCGTAATAGCTGTGGGATAAAGATAGCGCCCGGACTGGATCACATAGACCAAACCCTGCGCAAAACAGGAGAAGAACAACTCATCGAGCGTCGACTCCCCCACCATCTTGCGCAGCGCATGCGCATAGTCGCCGTGGCGGTTGGGCTCGATGGCATCGGCCACAAAGACCACCATATCGAGCGGCGTCATGTCGCAGGCACCCACGGTGTGACGGTCGACAGCCTGGAAAACGGCCGGCGACAGCTCGGGAAAAAGCTGCGGAAGCTCATAGGCGGCAACAGGGCCATGCAAAAGCGGCGTCGCGGCGGAAGGAGAGCCGGCAATCTTAATGCCGTAATGCAGAGCGCGCGTGACCAGCTCGTCGTCGGAGAGCACCTTGTCCCAGTCGTGGATCAAGCCGGCGGCAGCGGCATCAAAGCGGTCAACGCCGTAGACCTCGGCCAGATGAAGTGCGGTCTCGGCAACACCCAGCGAATGCACATAGCGCTTGCGCTTATCCTTCATGCGAACATCGAGCAGCTCTTGAATGCGCTTGAGCAGCGCGCGCTCATCGCCCTCAAACTGATCCTCTACCGACAACGTAGACCCCCATCACTCAAAATCTTCTTGGCCCAAATCGGCATATAGCCTGCGTTTGCGAATGTAGCCGAGCACGGACTCGCTCGTAAGATAGCGCACGCTCATACCGCGAGCAACTCGCTTACGAATGTTCGTCGAGCTGATCGCCAGCGCCGGAATCTGAATATAGCGCACGTCGAACGGCAGCCCCGACTCTTTGATTCGGGCACGCGCCGTATCGATATCAAAGCCCGGTCGCGTCGCCGCAATAAAGGTAGCAAGCTCAGCGATTCGTTCGGCATCATGCCAGGTAACAATATCGATAATCGCGTCGGCGCCCGTAATAAAGTAGAGCTTTACCTGCGGCGGGTAAAAGTCGCGAAGGGCATGAAGCGTATCGGCCGTATAGGTTACACCCGGACGGTCAATCTCGAACCGACTCGCCAAAAAGGCCGGGTTCGCAGCGGTGGCGAGGACCGTCATGGCATAACGGTCCTCGGCAGGCGTCACCGGCTTGTCAAGCTTAAAGGCAGGCGTGCCCGCCGGCATAAAGAGCACGGCATCCAAGTCGAGGGACTCACGCGCCTGCTCAGCGGTCACCAGGTGCCCGTAATGGATGGGATCAAAGGTGCCACCCATAATGCCGAGCCTAAACTCCTGCCCGTCCTCTAGAGGAAGCTCGGGCAGACCGATTCCACCGCGCAGCGACATGGCTTACTCGCCCTCCGAGGTCTCGGCATCGTCCTCGGCATCCGCCGCATCGACAACCTCGACGCCCTCATCCGCAGCATCGGCCACGTCAATGGCCTCGACGGCAACGTCCTCGCCAGCGTCCTCGAGCTCTTCGTACTCCGAGAAGTCCTCGGCGCCCTCAAAGTCAAAGGCGCGCTGGCAAATGCGGACCTCGTCGCCCGCACGACAACCGGCCTTCTCGAGCGCATCGTCAACACCCATACGCGCAAACTTATGCTGCAGGTAAATGACGGCTTCCTCGTTTTCCCAGTCGGTCTGGATGACCATGCGCTCGATGGCACGACCGACCACGCGGAAGGCACCGGGGTCTTCCTGGACAATGCGGAAACGCTTCTCGCGCTGCAGGCGGCGACGCTCCCACTCCTCGTCGCGCAGATCGACCGGCTCATCAGAGACCGCCAGCTCGGCGCGAAGCTTAGCCACCTGCTCGCCCACGGCAAGCATCAGCGTGTTGAGGCCGGCGCCCGTAACAGCAGACACGGCAAAGAACATATGGCCATCGTCGAGCGCCGCACGCTTAAGGTCGGCAATCTTGTCGGCCGTGCCCGGCGCATCGCACTTGTTGGCAACGACGATCTGCGGACGCTCCGAAAGCTCGGCGCCATACTGCTCGAGCTCGCGGTTGATGATGTGGTAATCCTCGACCGGATCGCGATCCTCAAAACCACCCGTCATGTCGACGACGTGCATGATGAGTGCCGTGCGCTCGATGTGGCGCAGGAACTGATGGCCCAGGCCCTTGCCCTCGCTCGCGCCCTCGATGAGACCGGGGACGTCGGCAACGACGTAAGAATATTCGCCGGCACGCACCATGCCGAGGTTCGGCACGAGCGTAGTAAACGGGTAGTCAGCAATCTTGGGACGGGCGGCACTCATGCGCGCGATGAGCGATGACTTACCCACGGAGGGAAAGCCCACGAGCGCGGCATCGGCCATAAGCTTCATCTCGAGCTCGATCCAGTGCTCCTCGGCCGGCTCGCCCAGCTGGGCAAAGGCCGGAGCGCGACGCACCGACGTCACAAAGTGTGTGTTGCCCAGACCGCCAGCACCGCCGGGCGCCACGACGACGCGCTCGCCGTCGTGCACCAGATCGGCAATCTCGAACATCGGGGTCTGCGTCTCGGGATCGAGCTCGCGCACCACGGTACCCATAGGGACCTTGAGAATCAGGTCCTCGCCGCTCTTGCCGTTACGGCGGGCACCCTGCCCGTGCGTGCCGCGCTCGGCGCGGAAGTGATGCTTAAAGCGGTAATCGATCAGCGAAGACAGCTGAGCATCGGCCTGGATGACGACATTGCCGCCACGACCGCCGTCGCCGCCATCGGGGCCGCCCTTGGGGACAAATGCCTCGCGCCTAAACGACATGCATCCGGCTCCGCCGTCGCCGCCGCACACGTTAATGCGGCTGATATCGGTGAACTGTGACAACAGAATCGCCTCCTACAAAAAGAGGGAGACCCTTGAATCCTAAAACTCAAGTGCCTCCCACATATGTGCTCTATGAAGGGTGAATTACGCGTTCGCGAGCGGGCGTACGCTGACCCTGTGCTTGATACCCTTGTGGAACTCAACGGTACCGTCGACCAGCGCGAACAGCGTGTCGTCCTTGCCACGGCCAACGTTCTCACCCGGATGGATGTGCGTGCCGTGCTGACGGACGAGAATCGTGCCCGTGGTTACCGTCTGGCCGGCATAGCGCTTCGTGCCAAGGCGCTGACCGCGGGAGTCACGGCCATTACGGGAGGAACCGAGTCCTTTTTTGTGTGCCATTGTGTATACCTACTCTTTCGTTACGAGTGTAATCTACTCGGCGACGGGAGCCTCGGCAACAGCCTCAGCCTCTGCCTTGACAGCCTTCTTGGCGCGGGAGGTAGCCTGGACCTTCACGATCTTCAGCTTGGTGAGCTGCTGACGGTGACCCTTCAGACGACGATAGCGCTTACGCTTGTGGAACTTGAAGACCAGCTGCTTCTCGCCCTTGAACTGCTCAACGATCTGAGCGGTAACCTTGGCCTTGGCCAGCTTGTCGGGATCGGTGACGATCTTCTTACCATCGTTGAGGAAGATAACCGGCAGGGTGACCTTGTCGCCCTCATTGCCCTCGATCTTCTCGACGGTGATGACATCGTCGGTGGCGACCTTGTACTGCTTGCCGCCCGTGTTAACGATTGCGTACATGTTTACTTGCCCTTCATGCATCAGTTAGTGCAACAGCCGAATATAGTAGCAGGCGAAAATACCCCCGTCAACGAGTATGTGGAGCAAATCCACAAGTTCGCACAGGTATGGGGCTGACGAGTCGGCCCTCGTCGTCCTCGCATGCTTGATTCTGACGCTCGACATCGTAGGAGCAGATGGTCACGAGGTCTTGCATACCGGTGGAAACAATAGGTGCATCCACGCCCGGGGTCAAGCCCTGCAACAAAACATCAGCAGCAGAAAGCAAAATCTCCGGACGCATGGAGCCCTCGTTGTCGGCATGGGTGTCGAGCATGAGCACCAAATGGTCCGGGCGCTCCCCCGCCGTGAGCTCATAGCCCACGAGCGTGTGGTCCAAATCCAAGCGCTTGCTCTTTTTTCCGCGCGCGTAGTCGATGCCGTGACCCGCGCGCAGCGTGTCAATCGCACGACGCACCTCGTCGGCGCTTACGGGCGCCTCGGAATCCAAGTGCAGGTCGATGCGATACGACAGGCGCGTGAGCTGCGCCGTCAACGCCGGCGTGCGCACGTCGATGTACGCCGCCTCAATGGGCGCCAGATCGGCCGGAGACGCCGCAGCCAGACGTCCAAACGCCTCGTCGAGCGCCACGAACTCGGTCATAAATAGGTCATACCACTCGCAGGTCGACGACGTACCCACCGGTAGCGCCGAAGAAAAGCCCACGCGCATGTGCGGAGAGAAGCCCTGCGTGACGGCATAGGGAAGCCCCGCACGGCGCACGATGCGCTCAATGGTATGGATTACTTCGAGATGGCCCAGGTACTTAAGGCGATCGCGCTTGCCATAGCGAACACGAAGCCTAAAGAGCGAGGGGTTGTCGGTCAGGCGCTCACTCATGCGCGATCACCCATCAATACATTCTTGGCGTGGAGCGTGGGGCAGATCCCGCAGCCGGTGCACGACGTGCGGGTGCAGTCGGGAGTCGTGACGCCCTCGACCGAGCGACGGTACTCGCGCTCGAGGAAGCCGCGCGTGCAGCCGGGGCTCACGTGCTCCCACGGCAGGCGCCAGTCCAACTCGTAGGGCAGGTGCACGAGCTCATTGAGGTCGATGCCGTTTTTGGCAGCAGCTTCCTTCCAGTTATCGAGCGAGAAATGCTCTACCCAGGCGTCAAAGCGAGAGCCCGAGCGCCAAGCATCGATGATGACGGGCGTCATGTCACGACCGGCGCGGGACAGCGCGGCCTCGATGAGCGAAGTCTCGGCATCGTGGTAATGCACGCGGACGGCACGGTTGCGAACGCTCGTGATAAGCAGCTTCTGGCGACGCTTGACGTCGTCGTAGTCGAGCTGCGGGCACCACTGGAACGGCGTGGCGGCCTTGGGGATAAAGACCGAAACCGAGATGGACACCGAGATCGAGCCGCGACGAGCCTTGGGCACCACGGAACGACCGAGCTCCAGCACGTGATCGGCCAGATTGGCGATGGCCACGATGTCCTCGTCGCGCTCGCCGGGAAGGCCCATCATAAAGTAGAGCTTCATGCGGTTCCAGCCGGCCTCGAAGGCCGCCTTGGCCGCACGGTCCAGGTCCTCCTCGGTCACGTTCTTGTTAATGATGTCGCGCATGCGCTGGCTGCCGGCCTCGGGCGCGAACGTCAGTCCGCCCTTCTTTTCGCCGGCGACCGACTCGGCCATATCCACGCCAAACGAATCCAGGCGCTGCGACGGAATAGACACGCGAATACCCGTATCCTCCAGGCGACGGTTGAGCCTGCCGAGCACGTCGCGAATGCAGGAGTGGTCGGTCGTGGAGAGCGAGGTCAGCGACACCTCGTCATAGCCAGTCTTTTCCAGACCCTGAATCACCGACGAGACAATCTGGTCGGCCGAGCGCTCGCGCACCGGGCGATACGTCATGCCAGCCTGGCAAAAACGACAGCCGCGGGCGCAGCCGCGCAGGATCTCGATAGACAGGCGGTCGTGGACCAGCTGCGCATAGGGCACGCACGACTGCGACAGCGGATTCGTGGCGCCGAAATCCTCGACGACGCGCTTGTAGACCACGGTCGGCGCATCCTTGCCCTCACGCGGCACGGTGTAGCCATGCGGCGAGCAGGGCTCGTCGTGACGAACCTCATAGAGCGACGGCACGTAGTTGCCACCAATGGATGCAAGCTGCTCAACAATCTGCGCGCGCGGGACTCCTTCGTCACGCAGGCGGCGATGCAGCTGACAGGTCTCGAGCAGCGATTCCTCGCCCTCACCGATGAGGATGATATCGAAGAAGGCCGCGTACGGCTCGGGGTTGTACACCGAGGGGCCGCCGGCGATGATGATGGGGTCGTCTTCGCCTCGGTCGGCCGCTAACAGCGGAATGCCAGCGAGGTCGAGTGCCTCGAGGAAGTTCGTCACCGCCATCTCGTGCGGCACATGCAGACCGACGATATCAAACGAAGCGACCGGCGCTGCACCCTCGAGCGACAGCAGCGGAATACCCGCCTCGCGCATGGCGTCACCCATATCGGGCCACGGCACATAGCCACGCTCACAGGAGATGCCCTCGGCCTGGTTAAGGATGTTGTAGAGGATGGCGATGCCCTGGTTGGGCAGACCAACCTCGTACACATCCGGGTAGATCAGGCAGCAACGGTAGTCGGCATCGGCTTTGGAAAGCGTGCCCCACTCGTGATCGATATAGCGACTCGGCTTCTCGACCTTGGCGAGCAACGGCTCAATTAAATGAAAACAATCTTGGTATGCAACGCGCAACGGAAAACCCCTAAGCAGCGAGATCTGATGCGTCCTGATAGGACGCCATAGGACGGGTAGCGCCCGCGACCGTGGTCACCAGATCGCGAACGCGGGAGAACGTGGCAGTGACCACCTCGTTGGCACGGCTGTAGTCGACATCGCGCTCGTAGAGCGAAACGAGCGCACGGCCCATGCCATAGGTGCCCGCGGCAGCAGTGAGCGCCTTGACGGCAAACCCAATATGCGGCGTCTGCTTGACGAGCGCGCGGGTGACCGCGCGGATCACAAGACCGCCGGCAAGCACGCCCGCGACCTCGTAGCCGCGCTCGGGCTTAATACCGCGTCCAAAGACGGCAGCGAGCTCAAAGAGCATGCCCACCTGCGCCAGCGCCATAACGGGATAATCGGCGCCCGGCAAAAACACCAGCGCACCGGTCGCCATATTGGTGAGCGCGCACGAGGTGATGATACGATTGGCCGCCGCGATGCGCATGAAGGCAAAGTTCGCCGCAAAAGCCGTTTCCTTGTCGGTGCGATCGAGAATCCAGCGGGCAAGCGTCTCGAGCAGATACGTCTTATCGGTTGCCGCTACCACGCCGAGCATGGGCGTGGACTCCTCGATAAACGGCACCTCCACAGCAGACTCGGCAAGCACGCACACGGGCGCGCCGGCGATCACGAGCTCCTGCACGGCACTCTCCAAGCGGTCGGAACCACACGAGAGCACCAGCACCACATCGGTATCGGTCTTTGGAGCAATTCGCTCCTCCCCCAGACGCTCGACGCGCACAATACCCGAGGTCGTCTGCGGCACAAAGGCGTCACGCACCGTCTCGGCAAGAAAGCGCGAGGCGGACGAATCCAGATAGACCGAGACGCGCACCGGCGTATCGGAATCCTTCTTAACGGACGCGCCCATCTTAAAAGCGCGGGTCAGCTTATCTACGGGAATTTTCATAGCAAACCCCTCCAGCGGTTACGCGGCGCCCGAACGATGCCGCCATATGGATTGTACGATACCCACCGTCAGCAGCTGAATCATCATCGAAGACGAACCGAAGCTAATAAACGGTAGCGGAATACCGGTAATCGGCATCATGCCGATGCACATGCCGATGTTTTCGAAGGTCTGGAACGCCCACATGCCGACGATACCTACGCATGATAAGCGTAGGAACAGAGACTCGCACTTAAAAGCAACGCGGATCGTCGAGAAGATGAGCAGTACGTACAAGCACAGCAGCAAAAAGGAGCCGCAAAAGCCAAAGGTCTCGGACAGAAAGGCGAAGACGAAGTCGGTGTGGAACTCAGGCAGAAAGCCGCCGGCCGACTGCGTCGCATGGCCCAAACCCTTACCAAAGAAGCCACCCGAGCCAACGGCGATAAGCGACTGCTGCAGGTTGTACGCATCGTCCGAATCGGCATTATCGGGGTCGATAAAGACCGTCAGACGGTTCATCTGATACTGCTTGATGAGCACATCATGGCCGAGCAACGAATCAAAGACCGAATCGAGCGCCAGGACGAGGGCCACCAGGCCCACAAGCAGGGCCAGGGTCGACAGCACCCATTCGCGGCGTGCACCGCTCATACAGATGACGATAGCGCCAGAAACCAGCACGACCAGGCCCGATCCCAGGTCGCCCATGGCGACGACGGCCAAAAACGGAATGGACAGCATGCCGCAGAGCTTGACGTAGTCGCGAACGGTATCGATGCGACCGTTATACTGCGAGCCAAGCGTAGCAATAAAGAAGATGGTGATGAGCTTGGCAAGCTCAACCGGCTGGAATGTCAAGCCGATACCGGGAATCTTGATCCAGCCCGTCATGCCCAGACCGCCCGTATAGGACAGACCCGGAATCTTGGGCGAGAGGATCACGATCAGGTCGATGACGAGCAACGCCGTCGAGAAATTGGAAATACCGCGCAGGTCGGAGCGCCAGACCAGCACCGCCAGCACTGCTCCGATGCCAATTCCCAGCAGATGGCGTGAGAACGAAGCATCGGCCTTAAACTGCGAAGCCGACCAGATAATGATGGCACCGTAGGCGACGAGCGCCACAGTAGCCACGAGCACACCGATATGCACCTTTTGGCGAAACGTGCCGCGCGAGGCCGAAAGTTGCTTGTTGACGCGGTCCAGGCTGCTGCGAGAGCCGGTCTTGGTTGAACGGAACAGATCCGCCGGAGAAAAATCCATCGCAACCTCCTATCGAACCGAAGAATCGCCCGAGGCCGAAGAGGTATCGGGCTCGCCATAAATCACGCCGAGCACGTCGCGCACGACATGCATCGCGGTATCTGAGCCGCCGCCGCCCTGCTCCAGGACAGTAGCGATGACATACTTGGGGTCATCGGCCGGTGCATAGGCGCAGAACCACGCGTATTCGTCCTCGCCGCTTTTCTCGCCCGTGCCCGACTTGCCGTATACCTGCGGCGTCAGGGTGCCAAAGTGCGCCGCCAGGGACGTCGATGCCGTGTAAATCACGTCGTGCATGCCGTTGCGAACAAGAGCCAAATCCGAATCGCTGTTGATCTTGGCCACCAAGCGCTTCTTCTTGCCCTTGCCGTTGTACTTATAGGCATCGCCGTCGCCATCGCGCGACACGGCAGACAAAAACACGTGAGGCACGTACTGTTTGCCGCCGTTGGCAAGACCCATATAGGCACACGCCATCTGCAGGGGCGTCACCAGGATGTCACCCTGACCGATGGCAATGTTGGTCATATCGCCGGCATTCCACTTGCGGTCCTCGGCAGAGGCGTCGGTGAAGTACGACTCTTTCCACTCGGCATCGGGAATACGGCCCGCGCCCTCACTCGGCAGATCGATACCGCAGGTCTTACCTAGACCCCAGCGACGAAAGACCTCCTGCAGGCCCTCGGGATGTTGCTCGTCATAAAAGAACGCCTTGCCCATGTCGTAGAAGACGGGGTCGCACGAGTTGGCGATACCCGACTGCAGCGTCATGGTGCCGTGGCCGGAATGCAGCCAGCAGTACTTGCCCCACGACTTGCCCAGACCCGTCCAATAACCCGTGCAGTTGGTCGTCTGCCCCGACGTGTAGGTTCCAAACTCAAGACCGGCCAGCGCCGAGAGCGGCTTGATGGTCGAGGCCGACATGTACTGTCCGCTAATGGCGCGGTTGAGCAGCGGGTGCGAACCCTTGTCATCATTGAGCTCGGTCCACACGTCATTTGAGACACCGCCGATAAAGACGGACGGATCGAACTTGGGCTCGCTCGCCATGCCCAGGATCTCGCCATTGTTGGGATCGAGACACACTACGGCGCCGTTGCCGGCATTGCTGTAGCCAGTGGTCTTGGCAAGCTCGATAGCGCTCGCCAGCGCCGTCTCGCAGGCCTGCTGGATCTTAAGGTCGAGCGTGAGCTTAATGTCGGAGCCGGCCTTCGCGGGCACGGCGCCGGCCTGACCGGTCACATTGCCCGAGGCATCGACCTTGACGGTCTGCTCGCCACGAATACCCTGCAGCAGGTTTTCGTAGTAGCTCTCAACGCCCGCCTGGCCCACGATATCGCCCGACTGGTACGTAATCTTGCCAGCAGAAGCATCATCATCGCCAGAGGTTTTCTTATTCTGGGCCTCGAGCTGCTCGGAGGTAATGGTGCCGGTATAGCCCAAGATATGACATGCCGTCTCGCCATATGGATACTGGCGCTCGGTACGCTCGGCAATCTTGACGCCCGGGAACTCGCCGGCATGCTCCTGAATATAGGCAACCGTGGAGCGACGGACGTCCGTCGCGATGGTATGCAGGCTCTGTGCGCCCTCTGTATTATCCTGAATATTGCGAAGGACCGCCACGTAAGGCATTCCAAGCACGTTGGCAAGATGGCGAACCAGAACCTCATCCTCGGCAAGGTCGCGGTAGGCCACGACAGCAAGTGAGGGACGGTTCTGGACAAGCGCCACGCCATTGCGGTCGAGGATGCGGCCGCGCACAGCGGGTGTGGTAACGGTGCGAGTCTGATTGCTATTAGCCTGCTTCTCGTAATAGTCCGACGAAACCATCTGCATGCCCCACAGCTTGACGGCAAGTGCCGCAAACATCGCGCCCACACCCGTGGTGAGGATGGAAAAGCGGCCCTTAAAGGCGGTCGCCGCGGTATTGCCCTCGCCCTCGGTGGCGCGCGGGGCCGTTCCATGCTGCGTATCGTAGGTAAAACGGGAATCGCCGCGACGCATGATGACCAGCGCGACCACGATGGCCACAACCAGCACGATACCGGCGATAATAACCGTCAACTGGGAAGACATCTACGGGCCTCCCCTATTTGAGCTTGCGGGTCTTGGGCTTAAAGCGCATACCCGCCTGGCGTCCGCCACGTGCGGAGAATCCATAGCCGGACTGCGGCACGACGCCGGACATCAAAAACGGAATGGCAACCAGACCCGTCAGGATCGAGGACGGCAGCGCATGGCCGAAGATCGCCACGACAAAGCTCGTCTCCAAACCCATAAACAGCAAGATGATGCTGTAGATCACATTAATGACGAGCGCGAAGGCGCCCACAGTGACGCCGCGCGCACTCGGGGTACCGCCCGTCTGACCGACGGCGCTGTGCACCAGGGCAAAAGAACCCACGGTCAGCAGGAGCGACATAACGCCCACCGGCACGGCAGCGGACAGGTCATAGAACAAGCCGCTGCAAAAACCGCACACGACGGCACGGGTCGTGTCGCCCGAGAACACGCTTAGGCACACCAGGATAATCATGAAGTTGACGCGACCGCCCGCAATGGAGATCTGCGGTGCCAGGCCTGCCTGCAGCAGCACGCACACAATGGCAGCGATCACAAACGTGCGGGAGCTCATCCCCTGCTCGTGTAGATCCATGGACATGCCCCCTATTCGTTCGAGCCGGAATCGGTCGTCTCGGACGTGTCGGAACTGTCATCCGAGCTCTCGTCCTTCGTCTTGGTCGCAGCATCGCGCGACGTTCCCTGCGGCGTGCTGTTGGCCGTGCTCACGTCCTCATCCGAGGCCGACTGTTCGTCGGTCAGCGAGGTAATGACCAGCACTTCCTCGTTGTTCTCGGCCGTGGTCTGGGCGCGCACCACAATGGTGTAGTACACATCGTTTGCCGATTTCTCAACCGACGAGACGGTGCCAAGCGGAAGGCCCTTGGGGAACACGCCACCGATGCCAGAGGTCACGATGATATCGCCAACCTTAACATCGGAGTCGACGCTCACGTACTCAAGACGCAGCGTGCCGTCAGCCTGACCCTGCAGCATACCCTGGGCGCGCGTGTCCTGCACCATGGCGGACACGCCCGAGTTCTCGTCGCCAATCAGGCGCACGGTAGAGGTCTTGGCCGATACCTCGATAATCTGGCCGATAACACCGGCAGAACTCGTCACGGGCATGTTGATGGTAAGGCCGTCGGCAGAGCCCTTGTCGATGGTAACGGTCGAGGTCCAGGCATCGCCGGAGGCACCAACGATACGAGCTGCGGTCGATTTGAGGTTGTAGGTCGATTGCAGCCCGACCAGGCCCTCCAGGCGCTCGGCAGTCTTTTGAGCCTCAGAAAGCTCGGCGACCTTAGAGGTCAGCTCCTCATTTTGCTTCTTGAGCTCGTCGAGCGTGTCCTGCGACGCCGTTAGGTTAGAGAACACGTTGCCAATCGCATTGAAGGGAGCCGCCACAGCCGAGCCCACAAAGCGCACCGGAGAGGTAATCGTCGTTACGCCCGAACGCACGGCATGAATCGGCCCTGCCTCGCCCTCGCGGATGTAAAACGTGAGCAGCAACACCGAAATCAGGCTGAAAACAATCAACGGGCGCATACCCGTTGATTGTCGCTTGGTATTCAGATTTGTGGAGAAACCCGAAGATCGTGCCAAATGGAATCCACCTTTTGGAAATTAAGCATTGGTCTGGACGAAGCCGCCATCAAACGCATTGGCCTCGAGCACGCGGGCACAGCCGTTAACGACGTTATCGAGCGCCGTGGGGCTGACGTTGACCGAAACACCGGTCTCATCGCGCAGGCGCACGTCGAGACCGCGCAGCAGCGCGCCGCCACCAGTCAGCAAAATGCCGTAGTACATAAGGTCCGAGGCAAGATCGGGAGGCGTAGCGTCGAGTGCGTCCTTGACGGCCTTGGCCATCTCGTCGAGCGGCTTGTTGAGCGCGCGACGAATCTCCTCGCTCTCGATGCGCACGGTCTTGGGCAGACCGGTGATCACGTCGCGGCCGTTGACCTCGACGTCGAGCTCGTCCTTGAGCGGCACGGCGGAACCGACCTTGATCTTGATGTCCTCTGCCGTACGCTCGCCGATGGCAAGGTTGTAGGCATCGCGAACGTGCGTGAGGATGGCCTGATCGAACTCGTCGCCGGCAATACGGATGGACTGCGAGACGACGATGCCGCCCATAGCGATAACGGCAACCTCGGTGGTACCGCCACCGATGTCGATGACCATGGAGCCGGTGGGCTCCTCGACAGGCAGGTCGGCGCCGATAGCAGCAGCCATGGGCTCCTCGATCAGGTAGGCCTGGCGAGCGCCGGCCTGGATCGTAGCCTCAAAGACGGCACGCTTCTCGACCGACGTGACGCCGGAGGGAACGCAGACGACAACGCGCGGACGCGGGGTCCACGGATAGCGCTTCTCGGAAGCCTTGTCGATAAAGTAGCGAAGCATGGCCTCGGTAACATCGAAGTCGGCGATGACGCCGTCCTTCAGGGGACGAACGGCCACGATGTTGCCGGGCGTACGGCCGAGCATGCGCTTTGCCTCGATACCGACCGCCAGGATGCGCTCGTCGTTCTTGTCGATGGCGACAACAGAGGGCTCGCGAATGACAATGCCCTTGCCGCGCACGGAGACAAGCGTATTTGCGGTGCCGAGGTCGATGGCAAGATCGCCCGCATAGCTACCGAAGAACATATCCATCAAAGAAAACAACGCAACTCCTGATGTGTTGGATGATTGCTGGAAAACTACTAGCTCATGATACTAGCGCAAGCCCGGCACCTCACTTGCGGTGAAGCGCCGGGCAAAGCTAAATCCCATAAGGTCACTACTGGTTGTCAGCAGCCGAGAAATCCATATCGAGCGAGGAAACGGCCCAGCCGATATGATTGTCGGAGCGCACGAATTTGACGGTGTACTCCTGCTCGCCGCCCTTGGACAGCGATGCCTTCACCTTAGCGGTCGTCTCGGTCATGGACTGATCCATGCCCTCGACGGACACGGTGGCGCCCTGCGGAATCGAGGAGATGATCATCGACTTGGCGTCCTCGGACAGGCTCGAGGCCAGGCAAGACTCGGCCTTTGCGGTGTCACCGTCGCCGGCAGCCTGGAACAGATCGGTGATAACCGACTCCTGCGAGGGGAAGCCAAAGCCGCGCGTGTAGGCAAAGCCCAGACCGCCCGCAGCAATCAAAATGAGCAGAAGCAGCACGATGAAGACTTTGAGACCCGTGTGGCGATGGCGACGACGGACCTTGGCCTGCTTACGATCCTGACGGTCCTGCTGGACCATCTCGGACTCTGACAGTGTAAAGAAGCCGGTGTCCGAGGGATCGGGCATAAACTGACCGGTCGCGCCCGTAGGATCGAGCGGATCGACGGCAGGAGCGTCCATCGCAGGCGCCGGAGCCGTGGCCATAGCCGTCTGGGCAGACAGCGCGGCAAGCGAATCGTGCACGCGGGCAAGCTCATCGGCCTGCTCGGAGGTAAGCTGGTAGATGCCATCGGCAGTAGCGGCGTTAAAGGCGTCGAGTGCGTCGGAGGGACGGCCGGCGGCAGAAAGCGCCTGACCCATGCCGGCGTTGAGCGCGCGCGTGTCGTCACGGGGACCGGCAAAGTCGATAGCCGTACGGTAGGTCTCCACGGCATCCGCCGGACGGCCGAGCTTAATGAAGCAACGACCGAGCTCGCCGAGTGCGGCGGCAGGAGCCGGATTGGCGCCGTCGATGGCAGCCTGACGGAAGGCAGTACCTGCGTTGGCATAGTCGCCCGACTGGAACAGCGCATTGCCCAGGCCCAGATAGGCCTTGAACGGCGTGGCATAGGAAGCATCCTGCGTAGCACCAGAGAACGCCTGGGCGGCCGTCGTGTAGTCGCCCACGGCGGCGAGCGCCTTGCCGCGGTTGGTGAGCAGCGCGCCGCGCTTGCCGTAGGTGCCGTCGTTGAGGGCGGCAGCATAAGCCTCGGCGGCCTCGGCATACATGCCCAGGTGCATCAAGGCGTTGCCACGAAGGTGATCGGCCTCGCCCATAATCTCATCGGGAGTCTTTGCCGCCCCAAGCATCTGGGCTGCAGCGGAAAAATCACCCGCGCGGTAAGCGGCGCGGCCCTGTTGGATCAGCTGGCTATTCAAGGAAGTCCCCTTTACTCGTGAACGATCTCGACATGGACGATCTCGTCGCCGGCACGCAGCTGCGAAATCACATCGAGACCCTCGACCGTGGTACCAAAGACGGTGTAACCGGAATCGAGGTTATGCTGGGCGCCCAGGCAGAAGTAGAACTGCGAACCCGCGGAATCGGGGTCCATGGAGCGTGCCATGGCAAGGGCACCATCGACATGGCTGTTGCGCGGATTGGTGGCAAACTCGCCCTTGATGCAGTAGCCGGGGCCACCGGTACCGGGCATGCCGTCGGGGCCCTCAAGACCGGCAGCGACGTCGGCGCCGGACATATCGCGGGTATTGGGGTCGCCGCCCTGGATGACAAAACCGGGCACATAGCGATGGAACTTAAGGCCATCATAGAAGCCCATCGTGGAAAGCTCGCAGAAGTTCGCGACATGAATGGGAGCGCCCTCGCCGTCAAACTTGACCTTGATGGTACCCTTCGACGTCTCGATAACGGCGCACTCGTCGCCGGCAAGCTGATACTCGGGCGTGTAGAGCTCTTTCTTAAAACCAAACATGTGGTTCCTTCCTCGTGCGTTTAAAGCATATTTGTACGAATTGTAGCAATAAGCATGCGCTTACATCAATTGCGCACGTAGGTTATGCCGACTATGGCGAACTAATTTTAGGAACGCTGCTGCGGCTTCCAGGAACCCACATTGGCGTCGTACTGGTTCAGTGCGCTGTTGCCGCCCTGCGCGATGGGCGCCAGGATATCGCTTTGGTGGGAACTCATCGACTCACCATCGGGAATGGCCAGCGAGATGTCCCAGCTCTGACAGATCACGTCGACGCGCTCGTACATCCACTCGGCAAGCTGCTTTAAGTGGGCGATGTCGTCCGCATAGACCGTATCGTCCTGATACTTAAGGTTGTTAAGCTCATCTTGCGTCTTTTTGATCTGGTCGCGCAGGGCGTAGGCACTCTGCGACAGCTCCTGGCGGGTGGACAGCGGCGTTTGGAGATAGCCGTTGTTAAAGGAATCGATGACCTCGCCGATCTGGTCCTCATCACCGTAGGACACGATGGTCTGATACAGACCGTCGAGTCTGGTATAGAGCTGATCATCGGTGAGCACGGTTTCTTCCTGGACCACCTCGGCAGAATCGTCCTGCTTGGTATCGTCCTCAGTCGCCTCGCCCTTTTGGCGCGTGGGGAAGGTCGTCTGCGCGGCCTGGCCAAACTGGTCATAGAAGCCAGGCATGACACCCATGGGATCGGTCGTCACGAACCAATAGGCACCGCCGCAAACGACGGCAAGGACCGCGATGACGATAAGCGGCTTGGGGATATGACGCTTGTGCTTGTGATAGGCGTCCTCGTCGGGATGCACCTTGCGCTTGGTTTTTTGAGCATCGTCATGCAGGGAAACCGGCGTGGGAATATCGACCTTGGGGATACCGAAATCCTTATCGAAAGCCGGCAGCACACAGGTCTCATTGGGGTCGGCGGCGTCCGAAAGCACCGCAGCGGCAGAGGCCGGCGCATGCGGCACCTCGGTATCGATCTGCTCTTGCGTTAGGCGCGGAAAGCCCGCCGTGTGGCCCGCTGCCAGGTCGGATGCGGCCGCGTCCTCGGAGAGGATACCCGGAGCAGGGCGTCCGCATTTTGGGCACGTGCGATCATGCGGAGAAAGACGGGCACCGCAGCCCTCACAGAACACGAACTCGGTGTGCTCGGGACCATCGCCCGGACCCACATAGGCGTTGCAGTAGGGGCAGAACGAGGCGCCGTCCTCGATAGTCTTAAGGCAATGCGGGCAGATCACGGCATCCTCTTTTCGAAGCAATTCAAACAATCGAGGTTAGAGCATAACATCGCCACGGCCCCACAGGAGCAAGGCACCAATTCAACATCGCCAGGGCGCGTAGTTACTTCTTCTTTTTGCTTGACATCGAGACTTTGATGCCTTGGGCGGACTTGGTCACGCGAGAGCGCTTGGCTCCGGTACTCCTCTTTTTCTTGGGCTGGGCCTGGGCCACGCCCTCGAGTGCACGGGCCTCGGCCTCGCGAGCGGTGCGATCTTCGCGGCGCTGCGCCATGTCGGCGGCGACGCGCTTGGCAAAACGCTCGGCCGTCGAACCCGTCGAGCTCACCTTGCCGCCACCGCGACCCAGGTGGACGCGCACACCACGGCCAAAACCAGTTGCGGCATGACGACGACGCGGCTTGAGCGAATCCATCATCGTGGCGAGCTTAAAGAACACCGAGCAGGTAAAGACCACGATAACAGCCAAGATAACCATCTGGCCCATCGACAGGTTGGCAATAGACAGCAGCTCCGGGAATCCGATAACGCCCACCAGGATGCCGGCGACTACAAACACAAAGAGCACCACACGTAAGGGCGTGAGAGGCTGCGAGATGCGCCAGATTAGGCTGACGCTCGCCGCGCACGACGTAAGCAGGCACATCGTAGACAGCGTGAGCTGGCTAAAGCCAAACACGCGCGCCACAAAGATATCGAGCGCCGCAGCCAAAATGACCGCAATCGACGCCGGCAGTGCACGCTTGAGTACGTTCGTCAAAAACGCACCCTTCACACGAGCATTGTTGGGCTCCAGGCCCAACACAAAGCCCGGCGCGCCGATGCAGAAGAAGTTAATGAGCGTCATCTGGATGGGCTCGAAGGGGTACGGCGGCAGCGCGATACACAGCGCCGCCAGGCCCATCGAGAACAGCGTCTTGGTCAGGAACAGTGAGGCCGAACGCTGCAGGTTGTTGATGGAGCGACGGCCCTCGGCCACCACGGCGGGCATCGAGGCAAAATCGTTGTCGACGAGTACGATCTCGGCCACGTTGCGCGCGGCATCGGAGCCGGCCGCCATGGCGACGGAGCAGTCGGCCTCCTTGAGCGCCAGCACGTCGTTGACGCCGTCGCCCGTCATGGCCACGGTGTGCTCGCGGCGCTTGAGCGCCTGCACGAGCTCGCGCTTCTGCTGCGGGGTCACACGACCAAAGACATGGTAGCGGTCCACTGCGGCATCGAGCTTGGCCGGCGTATCGAGCGTCGTGGCGTCCACATAAGCGTCCGCCCCCGGCACGCCCACCACGCGCGCGATCGACGACACCGTACGTGGGTCGTCGCCGCTGATCACGTTGAGGGTCACGCCCTGCTCGTTAAAGTAGCCGATGGTCTCGGCCGCCGAGGTACGAATCTCGTCGCGGATGGTCACAAATCCCACGGGCTCGGCCTCGCCCACCATATCCCCATCGGGCGTAAAGCCGTCCACGCGCGCCACCACGAGCACGCGGCAGGTATCGGCAAGCTCGGCGACACGGTTATCGACCTGGGCAAACGCACGATCAGAGAGCACAAATTGCGCGGCGCCCATTACGTAGGAGCCCTGCGCAAAAGAAGCGCCGCTCCATTTTTTAGACGACGAGAATGGAATGACCGACAGCGGCTCGGACACCTCGACCGGGCGATCGGCGTAATAGTTGAGCAGCGCCTGGCAGGTCTCGTTGGCATCGGCCGAAGTCGCACGTGCCACGTTAGCCAGCGCAAAATCGAGCACCGTGGTATCGACGGGAACAGCCGCCTCGTCCGAGCCGACGCCTAGGCTCACGCCCTCAACCGGCAGCGGATACGTGCCCTCGACCTCCATACGACCCGAGGTAATGGTACCCGTCTTATCCAGGCACAGCACGTCGACGCGAGCGAGCGTCTCGATGCAGTAGAGCTGCTGCGCCAGCACCTTGCGACGCGCCAGGCGAACCGTGGCGATGGCGAGCACCGACGAAGTCAGCAGCACCAGGCCCTGCGGGATCATGCCCAGCAGGGCGCCCACCGTGGACAGCAGCGCCGAAGAAGGCACACGACCGGCCAGCAGCTCGGAAAAGCACCACGAAAGCGCGCTATCGCCCGGCGTACCGGCGGCATCCCACAGCTCGCTCACACTCGAGGAAAAGAGTGCCAGGCCGAGCGGAATCATAATGAGGCTCGCGAAGCGTACGATGGCGTTGAGCGCGTTCATGATCTCGGAATTGACCTTTTTGACGTACTTGGCCTCGTTATTAATTTTGGCCACGTAGTTGTCGGCGCCGACATGGATCACGCGGGCGCGCAGCAGGCCCGAGTCGATAAAGCTGCCGCTCATGAGCTCGGAACCGGGCTGCTTCTTAATAAGGTCGCTCTCGCCCGTCAGCAGGCTCTCGTTCACGAGCGCCTCGCCGGAAACCACCACGGCGTCAGCGGGAATCTGGTCGCCGCGCCCCAGGCGGATGATGTCGTCGAGCACGATCTGGTCCAGGTCGAGCTCCACCTCGGCACCGTCGCGCACCGCGATGGCCTTCTTAGAGGTCAGCAGTGTGAGCTTATCGACCATCTTCTTGGAGCGCATGGACTGGATGACGCCAATAGCGGTATTGAGGAACACCACGAACAGGAACGTCAGGTTCTTAAACGAACCGGTCAAAATGACCAGAAACGCCAAGATCACGTTGATCAAATTGAACAGCGTGCAGAGGTTCTCGATGATGAGCTCTTTGACCGACTTGGTCTTGAGCTCCATGTTGCGGTTGATCTTACCGGCGGCGATGCGCTCCTCGACCTCGGCGGTTGAGAGTCCGCGCTCGATATCCGTTGCTGCCATACCACGTCCCATCACGTCGCGTCGGTATAAGAAAAACCGCCCGGACCATGCGAGGTTCGGACGGTCTTACGTTCGATGGTGCCCCATGTTGGATTCGAACCAACGGCCTTCTGCTCCGGAGGCAGACGCTCTAATCCCCTGAGCTAATAGGGCCAACGGTTGGCATTATACCCAAGTGCACCACGGGCTATCAAAATAAAAGAAAAAGCTTTGCAATTACGTGGGAGACGCGGCGCAACGGCCCACTTTAGAAGGCAAAAGCGAGTCAGATAGTATAAACTCTCATGCACCATATATACACGGCTCGCGATGCGGGCCGTTTTTGCAAGGGTTATCCATCGAGGTGAGAGGCACACCATGATTGCAATTCTAAAGCAAAGCGCCAGCGACGAGGCCGTCGGCCATATCGTCAGCTGGATTGAGAAAAAAGGCCTGAAGACCGATGTCTCGCGCGGCGAGAACGAGACCATCATCGGCCTGGTGGGCGATACGACCAAGATCGACCCGTTCCTGCTCGAGTCCATGGACGTCGTCGAGCGCGTGCAGCGCGTCTCCGAGCCGTTCAAACGCGCCAACCGTAAGTTCCACCCCGAGGACTCCGTCATCGACTGCGGTCACGGCGTCAAGATAGGCGGCGACCAGTTCCAGGTCATCGCCGGTCCCTGCTCCGTCGAGGGCGAGAACCTCATCCGCATCGCACGCCGCGTGAAGGCCGCCGGCGCCACGATGCTGCGCGGCGGCGCCTACAAGCCCCGCACCTCCCCCTACGCCTACCAGGGCATGGGCCCCGCCGGCCTGGACCTGCTGTGCGAGGCCTCGGCCGAGCTCGACATGCCGATCGTCACCGAGATCATGGACCCGCGCGACGTGCAGGTCTTCTTGGACAAGAAGATTGACGTCATGCAGATCGGCGCCCGCAACGCCCAGAACTTCCCCCTGCTCAAGGAGGTCGGCAAGACCCAAACCCCGATTCTGCTCAAGCGCGGCATGTCCGGCACGATCGACGAGCTGCTCATGGCAGCCGAGTACATCATGAGCGAGGGCAACGACAACGTTATCCTGTGCGAGCGCGGCATCCGCACCTTCGAGACCCGCACCCGCAACACCTTCGACCTCAACGCCGTGCCGGTGCTGCACCACCTTTCGCACCTGCCCGTCGTCGCCGACCCCAGCCACGCCACCGGCTACACCCGCTACGTTGAGCCCATGGCGCTCGCCGCGACCGCCTGCGGTGCCAACGGCCTGGAGATCGAGGTCCACGACGAGCCGAGCCGCGCCTGGTCCGACGGCGCCCAGGCCCTCACCCCCGATCAGTTCGACGACACCATGCGCCGCATCCGAGCCATCCGCGAGGTTGTCTGCCAAGAGACCATGGAGTAGCCCATGGGTACGGTGAGAAACGCGCGCGTTAACCAGGGCGGCCCCAAGTGCGCCGGCATCGTCGGCCTTGGCCTCATCGGCGGTAGCTTTGCCCGCGGCTATGCGCAGGCGGGCGTCCGCGTGCTGGCCTGGGACCCCGATGACGATGTCATGACGGCCGCCAGCATGGGCACTGTCGCCGGAGAGCTCAACGACAAGACACTCGGCGAATGCGACATCATCGTCCTGGCTTGCTACCCCGAGGCCTGCATCGAGTGGCTCGAGGAGCATGCCCAGGCACTCGCCGACGCCACCGACACCGAGGCCATTATGGGCCCCGTGGTGATCGACACGGTGGGCGTCAAGGGCATCGTGTGCGAGCGCGCCTTTGAGCTTGCCCGTGAGCACGGCTTTTACTTTGTGGGCGCGCACCCCATGGCGGGCACGCAGTACTCGGGCTATGCGCACTCCCGCGCCGACCTGTTCCAGGGCGCGCCGCTCGTGCTCGTGCCGCCCGCGGTGGACGATGCACTCAAACTGGAGCTTTTGGGCCAGGTGCGCGAGATGGTGCGCCCCTTGGGCTTTGGCAAGTTCAGCGTGACCAGCGCCGCCGAGCACGACCGCGTCATCGCCTTCACGAGCCAGCTTGCGCACGTGGTGTCCAACGCCTACGTAAAGAGCCCGACCGCCCAGGTCCACCACGGCTTTTCGGCCGGTAGCTACCGCGATCTCACCCGCGTGGCGCACCTCAACCCGCAAATGTGGTCCGAGCTCATGATCGACGACGCCGACGCGCTCGCCTTCGAGATCGACCATCTAATCGAGTCGCTTGGCGCCTACAGCCGTGCGCTCAAGGACCGCGACCAGCGCTATCTGGAGAATCTCCTTGCCGAGGGCGACCGCATTAAGCGCGCGCTCGACGACGAGACCTCCCACTAGACCACCTATCACGCCAGGTCGAAAGGACCGAAGCTTATGGCGATTACCATCGATATCGACACCGCACGCCCCTACCAGGTGCATGTTGGCACGTTTTTGCTGGAGCAGGCGGGACCGCTCGTGCGCGCCACTGCCGGCGGCACCAAGGCCGTCATCGTGACGGACACCAACGTGGGCCCGCTCTACCAGATGCCCGTTAAGCAGAGCCTGGAAGCGTCAGGCTACGAGGTGAGCATCTGCACCTTCGAGGCCGGCGAGGCCCATAAGCGCGCCGAAACCTATGTTGCCATTTTGGAGTTTGTGGCCGAGCACGAGCTTTCGCGCTCCGACGTGATCGTGGCACTCGGCGGCGGCGTCGTGGGCGACGTTGCGGGCTTTGTGGCCGCCACCTACATGCGCGGCTGCAAGTTTGTGCAAATTCCCACAAGCCTGCTCGCCATGGTAGATTCGTCGGTCGGCGGCAAGACGGCCATCGACCTGGCAGCCGGCAAGAACCTGGCCGGCGCCTTTTGGCAGCCGAGCGTGGTCATCGCTGACGTGGGGTGCCTGGCGACCCTCACGCCCGAGCAGTTCGCCGACGGCTGCGGCGAGGTCGTCAAGCACGCCGTGATCGCCGACCCCGAGCTCTTCGCCGAGCTGGAGAAGACCCCGCTCACGCTTGAGCTGCTGAACCGCGACGTGGCCCGTGTGGCGCTCATCATCGCCCGCAATATCGACATTAAGCGCGCCGTGGTCGTTGCCGACGAGCGCGAAACCAATCAGCGCAAGCTTCTCAACTTTGGCCACAGCGCCGGACACGCCGTCGAGGCCTGCGAGCACTTTGAGCTCGGCCACGGCAACTGCGTGTCGATCGGCATGGGCATCATCACGCGTGCCGCAGCCCTGCACGGCGTTTGCGATGCCGAGCTGCCCGGCCGCATCGAGGAGCTCTGCGCCCGCCACGGCCTTAAGACCCGCTGCGACCTAGATGCCGATGCCGTCTTTACCGAGGCGCTCCACGACAAAAAGCGCGCGGGCGACACCATCGACCTGGTAATTCCGCACGACATTGGCCGTTGCAGCATCGACCGCACGCCGCTTTCCACCTTCCACGATTTGATTGCCGAGGGCCTCGGCCAGAAGGGAGACGCTTCCGCATGCTAGCCCGCATCACCCCGTCCCCGCTCAAGGGCACCGTTCCCGCCATCGCATCCAAATCGATGGCGCATCGCCTCATCATCTGCGCCGCGCTTGCCAACGGCGAGACGCACGTGACCTGCAACACCACCTGCGCCGATATCGAGGCCACGGTGCGCTGCCTCACGGCGCTCGGCGCCCGCATCGAGACCGTCGAGGACGGCTTCCAGGTCCACCCCACCATGAAGAGCATTGAATTTGGCCTGCTCAAGGCCCTTGCCGGCGGCACGCTCGACTGCGGTGAGAGTGGCTCCACGCTGCGCTTCATGCTGCCTGTCGCCTGTGCGCTGGGGGCGGAGGCCACCTTCGTGGGCCAGGGTCGCCTGGGCGCCCGCCCGCTCTCCCCGCTTTCGGACGAGATCATCGCCGCCGGTTGCGACCTGCAGGGACTGGGCGGTTTTCCGCTCAAGACGAGTGGCCGCATGCGCCCGGGCACCTTTGTGCTTCCGGGCAACGTGAGCTCGCAGTATATCTCCGGCCTGCTGCTGGCAGCCCCGCTGCTGGCACAGCCCTCCTGCGTGCAGGTAAACGGCCTCATCGAGAGCCGCCCCTACATCAACCTGACGATCCAGGCCATGAAGGCTTTCGGCGTCGAGGTCAACGTCGAGCGTATTCCGGCCAAGGACGGCCAGCCCGAGGTCACGAACTTCCGCGTGAGCAGCGGCTCGTACCGCACGCCCGGCAGCGTAGCCGTCGAGGGCGATTGGTCTAACGCCGCCTTTTGGCTATGCGCCGGCGCCATCGGCACCGACCCAATCACTGTCGAGGGCGTGTCGCTGAGCTCCGCACAGGGCGACCGCAACGTGCTCGCCGCGCTTTCGTGCTTTGGCGCCCGCATCGTGCGCTCCACGAACGCCGCCACCGTCCAGTCCGACAAGCTCGCCGGCTTTGAGATGAGCGCCCACGACATTCCGGACCTGGTACCCGTCATCTCGGCCGTGGCATCGCTGGCTCAGGGCCGCACGTTCATCCGTGACTGCGCACGCCTGCGCATCAAGGAATCTGACCGTCTGGTTACCACTACCCGCGAGCTTACCGCGCTGGGCGCGCAGGTGCACATCGCCGGTGACGACCTCATCATCAAGGGCGTCGATGCCCTTACCGGCGGCGAGGTCGATTCGCACAACGACCACCGCATCGCCATGATGGCCGCCATCGCCGCAAGTCGCGCCACCGGCGAGGTCGTGATCCACGGCGCCGAGGCCGTCAACAAGTCCTATCCCGATTTCTTCGACCACTACCGCCTGTTGGGCGGCAAGGTCACGCTCGAGGAGGAATAGCATGTCCTCGACCTTTGGCAACGTCTTGCACTTAAGCATTTTCGGCCAGTCGCACTCCCCCGCCATCGGCTGCTCGCTCGATGGCATTCCGGCAGGCATCGCCGTCGACCTGGAGCGGCTGCAGGCCTTTTTGGACCGTCGCGCCCCCGGCCGTGACGAGACCGCGACCAAGCGCCGTGAGGCCGACGCCGTCCACGTTATCGCCGGCATAGTTGATGGACACACCACGGGCGCGCCCATCGCCGCGATCATCGAGAACACCAACACGCGCTCCAAGGACTACTCCGAGCTGCGCCGCAAGCCCCGCCCGGGCCATGCGGATTTCCCGGCACGCGTGAAGTACCACAACATGCACGACGTCGCCGGCGGCGGACACTTCTCCGGTCGACTGACGGCGCCCCTGTGCATCGCGGGCGGCATCGCGCTGCAGGCGCTCGAAGCCCGCGGCATTAACGTGATGGCGCACGTGGCGCAGATCGGTGGCATCTCCGATCTGCCCATGGACGACATGGTCTATCGCGAGGCCGACCGCAAGGCGATCCTTTCGAACGACCTGCCGTGCATTGACGCCGCAGCTGGCGGTCGCATGCGCGAGGAGATTCTGGCCGCGCGCGACGAGCTCGACAGCATCGGCGGCATCGTGGAGTGCGGTATCTACGGCCTGCCCGCGGGCATCGGCGACCCCATGTTCGACGGCATCGAAAACCGCATCGCGCAGATTGCGTTTGGGATTCCCGCCGTGAAGGGCGTGGAGTTTGGCATGGGCTTTGCCGTCGCCGCCATGCGCGGCAGCGAGAACAACGATCCGTATCGCATCGACGTCGAGACCGGTAAGATCGAGGTCGAGTCCAACAACGCTGGCGGCATCCTGGGAGGCATTTCGACCGGCGCGCCCGTCATGTGGCGCATGGCCGTAAAGCCCACGCCCTCCATTGGCCGCGAGCAGCAGACGGTGGATATGGACGCTATGGAAAATGCCGAGCTCTCGGTCCACGGCCGCCACGATCCCTGCATCGTCCCGCGCGCCGTCCCCGTAGCCGAAGCAGCCGCCGCCCTCGCCATCTGGGACGCCCTCCTCGAGGACGCCGCCCAGCGCTAACCCGACTCACCTGGGTTGCCCGTCAACTCAGCCGTTACGTGAAAGGGGCCTCCATGGACCTTGCTGACATCCGCCAGGCCATCGATGGCATCGACACCACGCTCCTCAACAGCTTTGTCGAGCGTATGGACATTGCCACCGAGGTCGCCAAGTCAAAAATCGAGATGGGCAAGGCCGTCTTCGACCCCGCCCGCGAGCGCTCCAAACTCAACAACCTCGCCAGTCGCGCGCCCGAGCGCTACGAGGCGCAGACCATCACCCTGTTCCGTCTCCTCATGAGCATGAGCAAGGCCGAGCAGCAGCGCTACATCAACGAACTCAAGGGCATCACTGTCTCGCAAAAGGCCCACGCCACGGCTGCAGCCTCCGACACGCCCTTCCCTCAAACTGCCACCGTCGCTTGCCAGGGCGTTGAGGGCGCTTACAGTCAAATCGCCGCGTGCAAGCTCTTCGACGTGCCCGACATCGCGTTTTTCGAGACCTTCGAAGGCGTTATGCGCGCTGTCCGCGACGGCTTCTGCGAGTTTGGCGTGCTGCCCATCGAGAACTCCACCGCCGGCTCGGTCAACGCCGTCTACGACCTGCTCGCCCAGTTCGATTTCCACATCGTGCGCTCGTTGCGCCTCAAGATCGACCACAATCTGCTCGTCAAACCCGGCACCAAACTCACCGACGTGCGCGAGGTTTACAGCCACGGCCAAGCCATTGCCCAGTGTGCGGGCTTTATCGAGTCCCACGACCTGCACGCCACCAAGTACCCCAACACCGCCATGTCGGCCGAGATGGTCGCCAGCTCCGGGCGCACCGATGTTGCCGCCATCGCATCGCGCAGCTGCGCGACACTCTATGGCCTGGAGGTGCTGGAGTCCAACATCCAGGACTCGGACAACAACTACACACGCTTTGTCGTCATCAGCCGCGAGCCACGCGTCTATCCCGGTGCCAACCGTACCTCGCTCATGATCACCACGGCCAATGAGCCGGGCGCCCTCTACCGCGTGCTCGAGCGCTTCTATGCGCTCAACATCAACCTCATCAAGCTCGAGAGCCGTCCCATCCCCGGGCGCGATTTTGAGTTTATGTTCTACTTTGATCTGGACTGCCCCTTTGGCAGCAAGGCCCTCGACGACCTGCTCGATTCGATCGACGACGTGTGTGAGAGCTTCACCTACTTTGGCAGCTACACGGAGGTGCTCTAGATGACCGATACCGCCACAACCCGCCCCTACGGCGTACTGGGCCGCGTGCTGGGCCACAGCTACACCCCGACCATCTACAAGGAGCTCGCTGGGCTCGAGTACGTGCGATTTGAGCGCGAGCCCGAGGACCTCGCGGCCTTTATGACGGGCGACGAATGGGAGGGTACCAACGTGACCATCCCCTACAAGCGCGCCGTCATGGAGTACCTGGACGAGCTGAGTCCGCTCGCCGAGCGCATGGGCAACGTCAACACCATCACACGCCTATCTGGCGGTCGCCTGCGCGGCGACAACACCGACTACTTTGGTTTTCAGTGTCTAGTCGAGGAGTTGGACGTAGAGGTTGCCGGCAAAAAGGTCCTCGTGCTTGGTGCCACCGGTGGCGCCGGCACCACGGCGAGCATGGTACTCGGCGACTTGGACGCCATCGTCGTACCCGTGGGTCGCACGAGCGAGGTCAACTACGACAACATCGCGCAGCAATCCGATGCCGCGCTGCTCGTCAACTGCACTCCCGCCGGCATGTTCCCCCACTGCCCCGACGCGCCCTGCACGCTCGAAGGGCTCGATGCGCTCGAGGGCGTTATCGACATTGTCTACAACCCCGCCCGCACGGGCCTGATGCTCGAGGCCGAGCGCCGCGGTATCCCCTGCATCGGCGGCCTGCTGATGCTCGTGGCCCAAGCGGCACAGGCCGTCGAGCGCTATACCGGCCAAGTCACCCCGCGCAAGCGCATCTTGGACGTAACAGAGCGTCTGTCCCGCCGCGAGCAAAACATTGCCCTGATCGGCATGCCGGGTTCGGGCAAGACCCGCGTGGGCGAGCAGATCGCCCTGCTCACGGGTCGCGAGCACATAGACTTGGACCGAGCGCTTGAGGAGCGCCTGGGCATGCCCTGCGCCGACTATATCGTCGAGCGCGGCGAGGCAACCTTCCGCGAGCAAGAGACGGCGGCGCTGGCCGACATCTCCAAGCGCAGCGGCCTGGTGCTCTCAACCGGCGGCGGCGTGGTCACGCGTAACGAGAACTATCCGTTGCTGCACCAGAACAGCCAAATCGTGATGCTCAACCGCAAGCTCGAAGAGCTCGCCCACAAGGGCCGCCCCATCACCGCCCGCGACGGCATCGAAAAGCTGGCGGAACAGCGCATGCCGCGCTACCGCGCCTGGGCCGACTACATCATCGACTCACGCGACTGCGCCGCCAACACCGCCCAAGCCC
>UQYA01000002.1 GCA_900545165.1 uncultured Collinsella sp. | reverse complement strand
GTCGATGTAAACACGTCAACAACTCAAAGGAGGTTAGTGATGGGTTTCACGATACTGGGAACGGGCTCGGCACTTCCCGAGCGCAGCGTTTCCAACGACGAACTGTCCGAGTTCCTGGATACCTCGGATGAGTGGATTTTTACCCGCACCGGTATCAAGAGCCGCCACGTCTGCACCACCGAGTCACTCGACGACCTTGCCGTAGCGGCGAGCGAGCGGGCACTCCAGGTGTCCGGAATCGACGCGAGCCAGCTGGATCTGATCGTCTGCTCGACAACGACGAGTGACCACCTTGTTCCCGCCGAGGCGTGTGCCGTTGCTGAGCGACTAGGCGCGACGTGCCCTGCCTTCGATGTCTCGGCGGCTTGTGCCGGCTTCGTATTTGCGCTCGATGTCGCCGAGGGCTATATCGCCCGCGGTCGCGCCGAGCGCGTGCTTGTCGTTGCGGCCGAGCAGATGACGCGCGCGCTCGATTGGACCGACCGTGCCACGTGCGTGCTCTTTGGCGATGGCGCGGGCGCTGCAGTCATGGAGGCCGGGGGAGAGAATCCCCTTGCCGTTGAGCTTTCGACCGCACCCGATGTCGAGACGTTGCGCGTTCCCGGGCTGGATGGCACCTCGCCATTCAAAGTTCCCTCGGACCGCCAGAGTGTGCTTTCCATGAATGGCCGCCGCGTGTTCAAGTTCGGCGTCAACGCCATCTGCGACACGGTCCATAAGCTTGCGAGCGATGCGGGCATTTCGGTCGAAGATATCGATCATTTTGTATTCCATCAGGCTAACGAACGAATCCTGAGTCAGGCGGTCAAGCGTCTGGGCGTGCCGGACGAGCGCGTGGTTCGCACGTTGCGCGAGACCGGCAACATTTCGAGCGCATGCATTCCGCTTGCCCTCGACCGGCTGGCAAACGCCGGTGCACTTCACACAGGCGACACCATCGCCTTGGTTGGATTTGGCGCCGGTCTGGATATAGGTGGCTATCTGCTTCGTTGGAAGTAGTCGCACATAGGAAATAAAAACGCCCTAGGGCACAACCAAAGGAGAACTACCATGGCAGATCAGAAGACCTTCGAGCGCGTTTGCGACGTTATCCGCGAGACCGCCGGTCTTGACGATGTCGAGATGAAGCCCGAGTCCACGCTCGAGGAGATTGGTCTCGACAGCCTGGGCACCGTCGAGATCCTCGTTGCCGTCGAGGACGAGTTTGGCATCCAGCTCGATACCGAGGAGAACCCCAAGACGGTCGGCGAGTTCGCCGATACGGTCGAGGCGGCATTGGAGAAGTAGAGATGCTCAAGACTCCTCTCTGCGATCTGCTCGGCATCGAAAAGCCCGTGTTCCAGGGCGGTATGGCCTGGATTGCCGATGCCTCGCTGGCGTCCGCAGTGTCCGAGGCGGGTGGCTTAGGCATCATCGCGGCCATGAACGCCGACGCCAACTGGCTTCGCGACCAGATTCATGAGCTGCGCGCCAAGACGGATAAGCCCTTTGGCGTGAACGTCATGCTCATGAGCCCGTTTGCCGACGAGGTTGCACAGGTCGTGATTGACGAGCGAGTGCCGGTCGTCGTGACGGGCGCCGGCAATCCCGCCAAGTACATGAAGGCGTGGAACGAGGCGGGCATCAAGGTCATCCCGGTCGTTGCCTCGGTGGCGCTGGCGCGCCTCGTGGCACGTCGTGGAGCCACGGCGGTTGTTGCCGAGGGTACCGAATCGGGCGGCCATATTGGCGAGACCTCGACGATGGCACTGGTGCCGCAGGTCGTCGATGCGGTTGACATTCCCGTCGTGGCCGCCGGTGGTATTGCCGACGGCCGCGGCGTGGCGGCCGCCTTTATGCTGGGCGCCGAAGGCGTGCAAGTGGGTACGCGCTTTCTGGTCGCAGACGAGTGCACCGTCGCGGAGCAGTACAAAGAGATGGTCCTGAAGGCCAACGACACTTCGACGCGTGCGACCGGTCGCTCGACGGGACATCCAGTGCGCGCCCTCAAGAGCCCCTTCACCAACGCCTATGCCAAGAGCGAGGGTTCCGGCGCGAGTGCCGAGGAGCTCGGTGCTATGGGAACCGGTGCGCTGCGTAAGGCCGCCAAGGACGGCAACTACGAAGAGGGTTCGTTTTTGTGTGGACAGATTGCCGGCATGGTCAACGAGCGCCAGAGCGCACGCGAAATCGTTGACGACCTGGTCGATGGCGCCGAGCACGTCCTGAAGGGTGCGTGCGCATGGGTGGCGTAGCGTTTTTGTTTGCCGGCCAGGGTGCCCAGCACCCCGCGATGGGCGTCGACTTGATCGAGACATCGCCGGCGGCCGCCGAGGTGTTCGCCATTGCCGACGAGGTGCGCCCGGGGACCAGCGAGCAATGCCGGAGTGCCTCCAAGGAGGAGCTCTCGCAGACCGAGAACACGCAGCCGTGCGTGTTCGTTCACGACCTGGCAGCGGCTGCCGCCCTGCGTGAGCGCGGCGTGGTACCTGCCGCCTGTGCGGGATTCTCGCTGGGCGAGGTCGCCGCGCTCACCTTTGCGGGGGCGTTCGATACGCGAGCGGGCTTTGAGCTCGTGTGCGAGCGCGCGGCGCTGATGGCCGCGGCTGCCGAGCGCCATCCGGGCGGCATGCGCGCCGTCATCAAGCTCGATGCGGCGCAAGTCGAGGGCCTGGCAAAACAGGCCGGCGAGGACTGCTGGCCAGTCAACTACAACAGCCCACAGCAGACGGTTGTGGCCGGAGCGCCCGAGGCGCTGCAGGAGCTCGACGTCCTAGTAAAAGAGGCTGGCGGCCGCGCCATGAAGGTCGCGGTGTCGGGTGCATTTCATAGCCCCTATATGGCCGAGGCGACCTGTGGCCTTGCCGCATATATTGAGGCCGGTCACGCGCCGTCCCCGTTGCTCATTCCTGTTTTGGCAAATATGACAGCGGCGCCCTATCCGGCGGATCCCCAGACGGCATCGGATGTCTTGGCCAATCAGGTGAGCCATGCCGTACGCTGGGTCGATACGCTGCATGCTCTGCAGGATCAAGGCATCGACACATTTATTGAGGTCGGCCCCGGCAAAACGCTGTCCGGCCTGGTCAAGCGTACGCTGAGCGACGTTCGTGTGTATTCGTGCGAGACGGCCGAGCAGGTCGCAGCTATTGCCGACGAGCTCGCATAGTCCACAGGGCTGTAACCCGAAAGGAATGACATGGGCAACTTGAACAATGGCGCGCTCGAGCGCAACGACTCACGTCGCGTGGCACTGGTCACGGGCGGCTCGCGGGGTATCGGCCGCGCCTGCGCTATCGGTCTGGCGGAGGATGGCTACGATATCGCCGTCGTCTATGCCGGCAGCGTCGATGCGGCGCGCGAGACGTGCGACGCCTGCGAGGCGGCTGGCGCCACGGCGCGCTCATATCAATGCGACGTGGCCGACCCCGCTGCCGTCAACGCGTGCGTGGAAGCGGTCCTCAACGACTTTGGCTCCATTTGGGCACTCGTCAACAACGCTGGCATCACCCGCGATGGCCTGCTCATGCGCATGGGCGATGACGCCTTCGATCGCGTGCTCGATGTCAATCTTAAAGGAACGTTTAACACGACGCGCGCGCTCACCAAGACCTTTATGCGCCAGCGCGGCGGCTGCGTCGTCAACATGAGCTCGGTCGTGGGCCTGATGGGCAATGCCGGGCAAGCCAACTACGCTGCCTCCAAGGCGGGCGTGATCGGCCTGACCAAGGCGGTGGCGCGCGAGCTTGCGCCCCGCGGCGTACGAGTGAACGCGGTTGCCCCCGGGTTTGTCGAGACGGATATGACGGCAAAGCTCTCGGAGAAGGTGCGTACGGTAACCGAGGAGCAGATTCCCCTTAAGCGTATGGCGCGCCCCGAGGAGGTGGCCGGCGTAGTGCGCTTTCTGGCGAGTGATGCGGCTGCCTACATTACGGGTGAGGTCGTGCGCGTCGACGGCGGAATGGCGATGTAGAAACCAGGGCCGAAGAACGGCTTGGATGAGGAGACCATGATGGAACAGAGAGTTGCAATCACCGGTATCGGTGCCGTGTCGCCGCTCGGCAACACCGCGCTTGCCACCTGGGCGGCCATGTGCGCCGGCACGTGCGGCATCGGCCCGATCACGCACTTCGATACCGATGCGTTTGCCGTCAAGGTGGCAGCCGAGGTCAAGGGCTTTGACGGCAACGAGTACTTTGGCAAGCGTGACGCCAAGCATCTCGACCCCTGCGTTCAGTTTGCGATGGCGGCTTCGGACGAAGCCATGCACGATGCGGGCTTTGATGTCGAAGGCGCCATCGATCGCGAGCGCCTGGGCGTCTACGTGGGCTCGGGCGTGGGCGGCATGACGACGCTCGTCGACAACGTCCATACGATTGCCGAACGTGGGCCCCGCCGCGCATCGCCCTATATGATCGCGATGATGATCCCCAACATGGCATCGGGCAATATCGCAATCCGCCACAAGGCAAAGGGCCCGACCCTGCCCGTGGTGACCGCGTGCGCAACCTCGGCCCATGCGGTGGGCGAGGCGTTCCGCGCCATCAAGCACGGCTATGCCGACGCGATCCTCGCGGGCGGCGCCGAGGCGGCCATTATCCCCGATGCCGTTGCGGGCTTTACGTCCTGCCGCGCATTGACCACCAACCCCGATCCCGCGACGGCCTGCCGTCCGTTCGATGCAGACCGCGACGGCTTTGTGATGGGCGAGGGCGCCTGCGTGCTCGTGCTCGAGAGCATGGAACATGCGCAGGCGCGCGGTGCGCACATTTATGCCGAGGTCGTGGGCTACGGCAACACCGATGATGCCTATCACATCACGAGCCCTGATCCCGAGGCTGCCGGCATTGCCCGCGCGATATCGCTGGCGGTGACCGAGGGCGACGTCAAGCCTTCCGAGGGTCTCTACATCAATGCCCACGGCACATCTACCAAGCTCAACGATTCGTCCGAGACGGCGGGCATTAAGCGTGCGCTCGGCGAGGACGCGGCGCGCGCCGCGCACGTCTCGTCGACTAAGTCGATGACCGGCCACATGATCGGTGCCACGGGCGCCATCGAGGTCATGGCCTGCGCCATGGCGCTCGAGCAGGACGTGGTGCCGCCGACCATTAACTACCACACGCCCGATCCCGCCTGCGATCTTGACTACACGCCCAATCGCGCGGTTCGCGCCGACCTTACCTGGGCGCTTTCGACCAACCTAGGCTTTGGCGGGCACAACGCCGCCATCGCGCTGCGTAGATATACGAGGAGCTAGAGCATGGATTCCAAAAGACTTGCCGAGATAGCCGATGTGATGGAGGACCGCGGCCTCACGCGCGTGCGCGTTGAGGAGCCCGATGGCACCGCGGTCGAACTCGAGCGCGCGAGCGCCGCACAGCCGGTTGCCGTGCCCATGCCCATGCCGAGCGCTATGGCCGCTCCAGTTGCAGCTCCCACAGTCGCGCCTGCCGCACCGGAGCCCGCCGCGCAGACACCTGCCGCCGCACCGGAGCCCAAGGGCACCGAGGTGACCGCTCCCATGGTCGGCGTTTTCTATGCTGCCCCGGCGCCGGGCGACGAACCGTTTGTGCGCGTGGGCTCCAAGGTCAAGGCTGGCGAGACCCTTTGCATCATCGAGGCCATGAAGGTTCTCAACGAGGTGACGGCAGAGGCGGATGGCGAGGTGCTCGAGATCTGCGTGGCCGACGGCGACCTCGTGGAGTTCGGCAGCTGCCTCATGAGGATCGGATAGGTGATATCCATGAACAAAGAAGAGCTCAAGAAGCTGTTACCGCATCGCGAGCCGATGCTTTTGCTCGACGAAGCCGAGCTGGTGGGCGACGAGGCCCACGGCAAGATCACGATTACGGGCGACGAATACTTTTTGCAGGGGCATTTTCCGGGAAACCCGGTCGTCCCCGGCGTTATTCAGTGCGAGATGCTCGCCCAGAACTGCTGCGTGTTGCTGATGGGCGATGAGGAAGCGCACGGCGCGACGCCGTTCTACACGAGTCTGGACAAGGTGCGCTTTAAGCGTCCGGTGCGCCCGGGCGACACGGTGGATCTGGTGTGCTCCATCACGCGTGCGCGCGGGCCGTTCCGCTTTGCGACGGGTACTGCGAGCGTCAACGGTGAGGTTTGCTGCCGCGCCGATATGTCTTTTGCACTCATGCACGAAAGTTAAGGAAGGCTTCATGTTCGACAAAGTGCTCATCGCCAACCGCGGCGAGGTCGCGGTCCGTGTTATCCGCGCGTGCCGCGATATGGGCATCAAAACCGTCGCCGTCTATTCCACGTCCGATGCGGACGCGCTACACGTGCAACTTGCTGACGAGGCGTATTGCATCGGCGGTCCGCGTCTTGCCGAGAGCTACCTCAACGACGATGCTGTGCTCACCTGTGCCGTAAAGTCGGGAGCTAAGGCAATTCATCCCGGCTATGGCTTCTTTTCCGAGAAGGCGAGCTTTGTGCGCGACTGCGACAAGTATGGCCTGGCGTTTGTCGGTCCTTCGGCCGAGGTGATCGACAGCATGGGCGACAAGGACGCCGCGCGCCGAACGGCTGCCGCGGCGGGCGTGCCCATCGTGCCGGGCTGCGATTTGCTCAAAAGCCCCGAGGAGGCAACGGCGGAGGCCGAGCGCATTGGCTGCCCCGTGCTTATTAAGGCGCGTGCGGGCGGCGGCGGTCGCGGTATTCGCAAGGTCGAGCGCGTGGAAGACGCGGCAAAGGCCTTTATTGAAGCACGCGCCGAGGGCGAGGCCGTTTTTGGCGACGGCGAGTGCTACATGGAGAAGTTCGTTGCGCCGGCGCACCATGTCGAGGTGCAGATTATGGCCGATAAGCAGGGCCATGTGTTTTCGCTCGGCGAGCGCGAGTGCTCGGTGCAGCGGCGCAACCAAAAGCTAATCGAGGAGAGCCCCGCGCCGTGCCTCGACGGACACGACGACATTCGTGCTCGCATGCACAAGGCAGCGCGTGACCTGGCTCGTGCCGTCGGCTACGAAGGGGCCGGTACCATCGAGTTCCTGTATTCGGACGACGGCAATTTCTACTTTATGGAAATGAACACGCGCTTGCAGGTGGAGCATCCGGTTACGGAGTTTGTGACCGATACCGACTTGGTCAAGTGGCAGCTGCGCGTGGCAGCCGGCCAGCCTCTGCCCTTTGAGCAGGAGGACATGCCGGTCCGCAACCACGCCATGGAGTGCCGCATCAATGCCGAAACGCCGGACTTTCTGCCGTCATGCGGAACGGTCACCGCGTTGCGTGTGCCGGGTGGTCCGCGTGTGCGCTGGGATTCCGCCATGTTTACCGGTGCGAAAGTCCCGCCGTACTACGATTCCATGCTTGGCAAGCTCATCGTGTGTGCGCCCACGCGCGACGGCGCCATTCGCAAGATGCGCTCGGCCCTGGGTGAGCTCGTGATTGAGGGCGTGAGCGAAAACAGCGAGCTTCAGCTCGACGTGCTGGCAAACGACGAGTTCTTGTCGGGCATGTATCACACCGATCTGATGGGGCATCTCTATGCTGATGAATAGAAAAGCGAAGACGGTCAACGTCCTCGAGGGGCCGATGACCGAGTCGTGCGCCGAGTTTCCCGCGCGCCACGTATTTATCAAGTGTCCGGAGTGCCGCCGCGTGATCGATGAGGCACGCCTGCACGACAACCTCGAGGTCTGCCCTCGTTGCGGCAAACACTTTCGCGTGAGCGGTCGCGCGCGCATGCGCATGACGGTCGACGAGGGCACGTTTGAGGAATGGGATGCCAATCTGGCGTCGGAGGATTTCCTCTCGTTTCCCGGCTATGCCGACAAGCTCAAGAGCGTGAGCGAGCGTTCGGGCGAGCGCGATGCCGTTGTGTGCGGCAGGGGCAAAATCTGCGGTTGCGATACCGCGCTCTTCTTTATGGACGCCAACTTTATGATGGGCTCGATGGGTTCCGTGGTGGGCGAAAAGATCTGTCGCACATTTGAGCGAGCGACCGAGCTTGGATTGCCAGTTGTCGGCTTTACCGTTTCGGGCGGTGCACGCATGCAAGAGGGCGTGACATCGCTTATGCAGATGGCCAAGATTTCTGCGGCGGTTAGGCGCCATAGCGAGGTGGGCGGCCTGTATATCACGGTGCTCACTGATCCCACGACCGGAGGCGTAACCGCGAGCTTTGCCATGGAGGGCGATATTATCCTGGCCGAGCCCGATGCCCTGACGGCATTTGCCGGCCCGCGCGTGATCGAGCAGAACATGCACAAGCGCCTGCCCAGGGGATTCCAGCGCTCCGAGTTTTTGCTGGAGCACGGCTTTTGCGATGCCGTTGTTCCGCGTGGCGAGATTGCGCTCACGGTAGGCGAGCTGCTGGCACTGCACGAAGGGCACGCGCCCGGCCTGGGGGCACCGCATGAGATCGTGCATACGGGTCGTCGCGGCAAAAAGCTGGGACACTTGTTCAAGCGCTCGACCGCACCAAAAACCGCGCTCGAGATTGTCAAGCAGACCCGCTCGGCAGATCGCGCCACGGCGGGCGAGATGATCTCGCTGGGCCTGGATGGATTTGTGGAGCTGCATGGCGACCGTTACTTTGGCGACGACGCCGCCGTGGTGGCTGGCATTGGCTGGAAAGACGGGCGACCCGTGACGGTTATCGCCGTCGAGCGCGGTACCACGACCAAAGAGCGCATGCGTCGCAACTTTGGTATGGCACATCCCGAGGGCTACCGCAAAGCGCGTCGCCTTATGCGCCAGGCCGAAAAGTTTGGTCGACCGGTTCTGTGTCTGGTCGATACTTCGGGCGCGTTTTGCGGCATCGGTGCCGAGGAGCGCGGCCAGGGCGAGGCGATTGCCCAGAATCTCATGGAGATGAGCGGCCTCAAGACGCCGATTGTCTCGGTGGTGACAGGCGAGGGCGGCTCTGGTGGCGCGCTGGCGCTGTCCGTGGCCGACCGCATCCTGATGCTCTCGAGCTCGGCCTATTCGGTCGTGAGCCCCGAGGCCTGTGCGTCGATCCTGTGGAAGGATACCGAGCGCGCGAATGAGGCCGCCGAGGCGCTTAAGCTCACGGCCCCCGATCTGTTGGCGCTCGGCATCATCGACGGCATTGTTGACGATAGGGGCCTGTCGCATGAGGAGATCGCCGGTGCCGTCATGTCCTCGGCATTTGATGCCTTCGATACGCTTGGGCAGCTCGACGACGCGACCCTCACAAACCTCCGCTACGACAAGTACCGCGCAATCGGTCAGTACCGCACGATGTGACAAAGGGACAGCCCGCATGTCATATTGGGAAAGGCGTTCCATGCTACAAGTTTCTAACACCTCGTTTACAACGTCGGTTTCATCAAACGCCATGGCCGTGGTGGACTATCTGTCCAAAAGCATGATGTCGGCGCTGCCGTTTATTGTCTGCGCGGCGTTGTTCCGCACCGTCGCTGTCATTATGGGCGAAGGCATGCTGGGCCTGTGGTCTGCCGATTCCGATATCTATCGCCTGTTCTACAGTTGGCTCTATAACGCCGGCTACTACTTTTTGCCCATTTATCTTGGTTGGGCGGCCGCCCGCCAGCTCGGTTGCTCGGAGCAGCTGGGCATGATGCTGGGCGGCGTATTGATTGCGCCCGATCTGCTTAAGCTCGTCGATGCCGCATCGACGACGGGGGCATCGATGACTTCCGTGTATGGTCTGCTTCCCGCGCCGGTCAACGATTACACGACGACTGTTATTCCGGTTCTCATCTCGGTGCCCGTGCTATGGCGAGTGGAGTGTTTCTTTAAGCGCGTTATCCCTAAGGCCGTGGCGTTTTCGTTTGTTCCGTTTACAACCATGCTTGTCATGGTTCCGGTTTCGCTGTGTATCACGGCGCCGGCGGGCAGCTATCTGGGCATGCTGTTGGGCCAGCTTATGTTTATGCTTGGCAATTCCGGTGGCATCGTGTCGCTGCTCACGCTCATGGGGCTTGCCGCGGGTTGGGAGTTTCTTAAGATTGCAGGCGTCAGCAACGTTGTCCTATCGCTTGCCTATGCTCAGTTTATGAGTGTGGGAACGGATTCGTGCATCCTGATCGCCGCGACGATGGCGACGTTCGCCGTTTGGGGCATGCCCTTTGGCGCGTCGCTCCGCGTTGCGGATAAGGACGAGAAGGCACTCATGCTGGGCTATTCAATCTCGGGTATTCTTGGCGGCGTAAGCGAGCCGGCGCTGTACGGTTGCGGCTTTAAATATGGCAGGTGCCTGACGTGCATGGCCATTGGCGGCGCCGTCGGAGGCCTTGTTGCGGCCGTGGGCCACGTTACGGCCTATACCATCGGCATGACGAATGTCCTTATGGTCATTGGCTTTGCCACGGGCGGCATCTCGAACCTGCTGTGGTGCTGCGTTGCCGGCGGTGTAGCATTTGCGGTGTCTGCGGCGCTGAGCTACTGCTTTGGCGTGGTGCCGGCGCAGGGACGGGCGGCAGAAGACGGGGCCGATTCACCCGAAACCTCGAAGAGCGTGGCCGAAGCAAGCGCGTAAACCTGTGCGACACAAGGACGATTCCTTTGCCACATTCTAAGGCCGTGGCCCGTGTGGGTTGCGGCCTTTTTGTATCTGTGGGGCAAAGTGGCTACACTACAATCCGTTTGAGCAATAGATATATAGATAGCACCGTGGGGGCGGATGTAGATGGTCGAGTGGATTGTTAAGCGTGCGCAGGGCGACCGTGCGCGCGTGGGCACGTTGACGGGCGTGGTGTGTATTCTCGCCAATGTGGCACTATGCGCTGCGAAGGGCGCAATTGGCGTGCTGTCGGGATCGGTTTCGATCGTGGCGGATGCCATGAACAACCTGTCCGATGCCAGCTCAAACATTGTGAGCGTGCTGGGCTTTAAACTTGCGAGCAAGCCGGCGGACCCCGAGCATCCTTACGGACATGGCCGCTACGAGTATCTCTCGGGTCTGGTCGTGGCGGCGCTCGTGCTGCTGATCGGCGTTGAGCTGGTGAAGTCCTCGGTTGAGCGCATCATTCACCCCGAACCTGTCGAGTTCTCGCTTGCCCTGGTGGCAGTCCTGGCGCTTTCGATGGTCGTAAAGCTCTGGATGGCGGCCCTCAACCAAAAGCTCGGCGATCGTATCGAGTCCGAGACGCTGCATGCGACCGCGCAGGATTCCAAGAACGATGTCCTTGCCACAGGCGCCGTGCTGGCATGTGCGATTGTTTCGCAGGTGACGCACATCAATCTTGACGCATGGGTTGGCCTTGCCGTTGGCGCCTATATTGGCTGGAGCGGCCTTGAACTTATTCAAGATACGGTGAGCCCGCTTTTGGGCCAGTCGCCCGATCCTAAGCTGGTCAAGCACATTCGAGACAAGATCATGAGCTATCCCGGCGTTTTGGGCGTTCACGATTTGATGGTTCACGACTACGGCCCGGGCAGGAAGTTTGCAAGTGCGCACGCCGAGATGGCGGCCGAGGCTAGCCCGCTGGAAAGCCACGACACGCTCGATAACATCGAGCAGTCGTTTAGGGTCGAAGACGGCATGATTGTCACGCTCCATTACGACCCCATCGTGACCGACGACCCTAAGGTGGCGAGCATGCGCCTGCGCATCAACGCTATGGCTCAAGAGATCGATAGCCGCCTCTCGATTCATGACCTACGCTGTGTGCCGGGCCCTACGCACACCAATGTGATTTTTGACTGCGTGCGACCCTCGGATTTGGCGATGAGCGCCGAGGACCTAAAGCGCGCGTTGGCGAAACGGGTCGAATCGGAATATCCCAAGTCGGTCGCCAAAATCACTATCGACGAAGACTACGTAGGCCATGCCCACGAGTAAGGCTGTGCCGGCAAAGCAGGTTATGCAGAAGGGGAGAGCATGAAGAAGCTGTATCTACTCCGTCACGGTCAGACGGAGTTCAACGTCAAAAAGCTGGTCCAGGGCCGCTGCGATTCACCGCTGACCGACCTGGGCCGCAAACAAGCGGGAATGGCAGCCGCATGGCTCAAGGGCCACGACGTTGTCCCCGACAAAGTGGTCTCTTCGCCCTTAGGCCGAGCCATGGACACAGCTCAGCTCGTCGCATTCGAGCTCCTCGGCCCGGACGCAGCAGTCGAGCCCTGCGAAGGCATCATCGAGCGCTGCTACGGCACCTTCGAAGAAGGCCCGCACGACGCTCTACCCACCGACGTCTGGGATCCAGGCGAGGACCTGGTCCCCTTCGGAGGAGAAGGAAGCCGCGCGCTGCAAGAGCGCATGGTAGACACCCTCACCAATCTCATGGGCGCCGAGGGCATAGAAACCCTCCTAGCAGTAAGCCACGGCAGCGCCAGCCGCCAATTCATCAAGGCTGCAGCCCCAGAGGACTTTGAGCTCCCAACAAAACTCCCCAACTGCGCCATCATGATCTTCGATTTCGATGAGGAAAAGTCGGGAGAAGAGGGCGACACGTCTCAATCCAAGTTCACCTTGCAGCAAATCATCGATCCCCAACAAAGTCATTAGCCTGAGCGAGCAAGGTTTAGCAGACATCAACGTGTCGTCTCCCGAGCTTTGGCGGAGGGGCGGGGCCGAGAGTAGTTAAGGTTGTCGCGAGTTCCGCACGAACAGGAGAGCACTTAATGTGCTCTCCGTCGTGAGCAGGACTGTAGAGCAGCAACTTTAACTACTCTCGGCCCCGCCCCTCCGCCAAAGCTCGGGAGACGTGCCACGCACTTTACCTGCGTAAACAATGTGAGTGAAATATGAATCTCGATGGATACGCCCGCAGCCGTGTATACTAAACAGCTGTGTGAAACCAGGGGAGTATTCTGGCTGGACAAAATGCCTGCTTAATAGGGTTGTCAGGTAGTCCGGGCGAAATACAAGGCTGGGGAGCACGTCGTGTAAGTAGTGGTCCTCTAGGGGCGTACGCTCGGTGGTGTACGCATTGTCCCAAGACCACGCGAGAGTTGGGATCATATCTTGATCAGCATGATTCTCGGCCGCAAGATTGGCATGACCCAGGTTTGGGACGAGGACGACAACGTCGTTCCCGTCACGGTCATCCAGGCTGGCCCCTGCGCTGTCTCGCAGGTTAAAACTCAGGCAACCGACGGCTATGACGCCGTCCAGATCGGTTTCGGCGACATCAAGGCCAAGAACGTGAACAAGCCCATGGCTGGTCACTTCGCCAAGGCCGGCGTCGAGCCTGTCCGCTTCCTTCGTGAGGTCCGCGTCGAGAACGGCGAGGAGCACAAGGTCGGCGAGGTCGTCACCGTCGCTGATTTCGCTGATGTCGAGAAGGTCGACGTCATCGGTACCTCCAAGGGTAAGGGCTTCCAGGGTCGCATCAAGCGCTGGGGTCAGCGCCGCGGTCCTATGACGCATGGTTCTCACTTCCAGCGTCACCCCGGTTCTATCGGTCAGTGCGCCTATCCTGCGCGCGTCCTCAAGGGCGTCAAGATGGCCGGTCACATGGGTAACGAGCGCGTTACCGTTAAGAACCTTTCCGTTGTCCGCATCGATGCCGAGCAGAACCTCATCTTGGTCAAGGGCGCTGTCCCGGGTGCCAAGAATGGTCTCGTCGCCATCCGTATGGCCTAAGGGCCCAGCCCATTTAGCCCAGCGTCATACCAAGGAGAACACTTAAATGGCAAAGTTTGAAGTAAAGAACAGCGAGGGCAAGAAGGTCGCCGAGGCCGAGCTCGCCGCTGAGGTGTACGGCATCGAGCCGAACATCCACGTTATGCACCACATCGTCAAGTGCCAGATGGCCTCTTGGCGTCAGGGCACCCAGTCCGCTAAGGGCCGCTCTGAGGTTTCCGGTGGCGGCAAGAAGCCTTGGCGTCAGAAGGGCACCGGCCGTGCCCGCCAGGGTTCCATCCGTGCTGCCCAGTGGCGTCACGGTGGCGTTGTCTTCGCCCCCAAGCCCCGTTCCTACGCTAAGCGTATGAACAACAAGGAGGTCAAGCTGGCTATGCGCTCCGCGCTGTCCGCCAAGCTGGCCGATGGCGAGCTCGTGCTCGTCGACGACTACGGCTTCGAGAAGCCTTCCACCAAGGCTGCCGTTGCCATGCTCAAGGCTCTCGGCCTTGAGGGCAAGCGTCTGACCATCATCGTTCGCGATGAGGACGTCAACGCCTACCTGTCGTTCCGCAACATTCCCAAGACGTTCATCATCACCGCTGACGAGGCCAACACCTACGATCTCGTCAACAACAACGCCGTGGTGATGCCCGCCGACATCGCCGCTCACTTCGGGGAGGTGCTTGCATAAATGACCGCCCACGAGATCATCATCCGTCCGATCGTGTCCGAGCGTTCCTTCTCCGGCATGGAGCAGAACAAGTACACGTTCGAGGTCGCCAAGGATGCTAACAAGTATCAGATCAAGGACGCTGTCGAGGAGATCTTCGGCGTCAAGGTCGTTCGCGTGAACACCCTGACGGTCAAGCCCAAGACCAAGCGCGTGCGCTATGTCGCCGGCAAGACCCGTTCTTGGAAGAAGGCCATCGTCACGCTGGCCGAGGGCGACACCATCGAGGTCTTTGGCAACCAGGCCTAAGACTCGCTGCTGTTGACTGAGCTCATGCCTCCCAAATAGGGGAGGCGAGAGCTCGAGGTTTTGGGCGTATTAAATGGACACGCCCGGAACCGTGTATACGTCCGGTGTCATCGCACCCGAGGCAGAACCTCGAATCCCTGTCTGCGATGGCTAACGGATTCCTATTGAAAGGGATTGTAATGGCTGTAAAGCACCTTAAGCCGACCTCCGCTGGTAGGCGTTGGCAGACGATCTCCGACTTCTCCGAGATCACCTGCACCAAGCCCGAGAAGTCTCTTCTCGAGCCCCTGCCCAAGAAGGCCGGTCGTAACAACAACGGCCGCATCACCACCCGCCACCAGGGCGGCGGCGTGAAGCGTCGTTACCGCGTGATCGACTTCAAGCGCAACAAGGACGGCGTGCCTGCCAAGGTTGCCACGATCGAGTACGATCCGAACCGTTCCGCTCGCATCGCTCTGCTGCACTACGCTGACGGTGAGAAGCGCTACATCCTGGCCCCCAAGGGCCTCGAGGTCGGTCAGACCATCATGTCCGGTTCTGACGCCGACATCAAGCCGGGCAACGCTCTGCCCCTCGCCGACATCCCCGTCGGTACGCTCATCCACGCCGTCGAGTTCCAGCCGGGCAAGGGCGCCGCTATCGCCCGTTCCGCCGGTAACTCCTGCCAGCTGATGGGTAAGGAGGGCAAGTACGCTATCGTCCGTATGCCTTCCTCCGAGATGCGCCGCATCCTCGTTACCTGCCGCGCCACCGTCGGTGAGGTCGGCAACGCCGATCACTCCAACATCGTCATCGGCAAGGCCGGCCGTAAGCGTCACATGAACGTGCGCCCGACCGTCCGCGGTACCGTCATGAACCCTGTCGACCACCCGCACGGCGGTGGCGAGGGCAAGAACCACACCTCTGGTCGTCCCTCCGTTACCCCCTGGGGTAAGCCGACGAAGGGCCTTCGTACGCGCAAGAAGAAGAAGGTCTCGAACCAGCACATCATTCGTCGCCGTAAGAAGTAATTTCGGATACCGAGTTTTAGGAGAAAGCACTTATGAGCAGAAGTCTCAAAAAGGGCCCGTTCGTGGAGACTCGCCTTCTCTCGCGTATCACCGCGATGAACGAGGCTGGCAAGAAGGACGTCGTGAAGACCTGGTCCCGCGCGTCCACCATCTTCCCCGAGATGGTTGGTCACACCATCGCCGTCCACGACGGCCGCAAGCATGTGCCCGTGTATGTTACCGAGTCCATGGTTGGTCACAAGCTCGGCGAGTTCGCGCCGACTCGTACGTTCCGTGGCCACAAGGCCAAATAGGGGGTTAACCGTAAATGGCAACTAAGTCTATTGAAACTGAGGCCACCGAGGTTCGCGCCGTCGCTAAGTACGTGCGTGTTTCCCCCAGCAAGGCCCGCCTGGTGGTCGATCTGATCCGCCGCAAGCCTGTCGCTCAGGCCTTCGACATCCTCCACTTCTGCGACCGCGCCGTCGCCGTGGATGTCGAGAAGGTTCTCCGTTCCGCCGTTGCGAACGCCGAGAACAACAACGGTCTGCGTGCCGACAACCTGGTTGTCGCCGCTGCCTATGTTGACGAGGGTCCGACGCTTAAGCGCATCCGTCCCCGCGCCAAGGGTTCCGCTTCTCGCATTCTGAAGCGTACTTCCCACATCACCGTCGTCGTTGCTCCTCGAAAGGAGGCGTAAAGCTGTATGGGTCAGAAAGTCTACCCCACCGGCTTCCGTCTTGGCATCACCGAGAACTGGCGCTCCCGCTGGTTCGCAGAGAAGGATTACGCTAAGACCCTCGGTAACGATCTCGAGATCCGCAAGTACCTCGAGAAGCGTCTTTCCCGCGCAGCTGTCTCCCGTGTCGAGATCGAGCGCGCTGGCGACAAGGTGAAGGTCATCATCCTCACTGCTCGCCCCGGCGTTGTCATCGGTAAGAAGGGTGCCGAGATCGATACCCTCCGCACCGAGCTCGAGAAGGTCGCTGGCGTCTCCAAGGGCCAGCTCTCCGTCGACGTTGTCGAGATTAAGCGCCCCGAGCTCGACGCCAACCTCGTTGCTCAGTCTATCGCCGAGCAGCTCGAGGGCCGCGTTGCCTTCCGTCGCGCTATGCGCAAGGCTGTCCAGTCCGCCCGCAAGGCCGGCGCTAAGGGCATCCGTATTCAGTGCTCCGGTCGTCTCGGCGGTGCCGAGATGGGCCGTCGTGAGTGGTACCGCGAGGGTCGCGTGCCTCTGCACACCCTCCGTGCCAAGATCGACTACGGCACGGCTGTCGCCAGCACCACCATGGGCGCTTGCGGCGTGAAGGTCTGGATCTACCTGGGCGAGAAGCTCCCGGGCCAGCCTGTTCCCAACCCTGCACTCGAGGGCTCTTCCCGTCCTCGTCGTCGTAACTCCGAGAGGAGGGGTCAGTAGTGCTTGCCCCTAAGCGTATTCTTCACCGCAAGGTGCAGCGTGGCTCCATGAAGGGCCAGGCCAAGGGTAATACCGAGCTGCATTTCGGCGAGTTTGGTATCCAGGCTCTCGAGGCCCATTGGATTACCAACCGTCAGATCGAGGCCGCTCGTATTGCCATGACCCGCTACATGAAGCGTGGCGGTCGTGTCTACATCACGATCTTCCCCGATAAGCCCATCACCAAGAAGCCTGCCGAGACTCGCATGGGTTCTGGTAAGGGTAACCCCGAGGAGTGGGTGGCCGTCGTCAAGCCCGGCCGCATCATGTTCGAGGTCAAGGGCGTGCCCGAGGAGGTCGCTCGCGAGGCTCTGCGTCTTGCACAGCACAAGCTTCCCATCAAGACCAAGATTGTTGCTGCCAAGAACGCTGAGCAGCGCATCGAGAAGGAGATGGCTGAGGAGGCCGCTCTCGAGGCCAAGTGGGCTGCTGAGGACGCCGCCGCCGCCAAGGAGGAGAACTAATGAAGCCCGCAGAGATTCGTGAGCTCTCGGACGCTCAGCTCGTTGAGAAGCTGAAGGAAATGCGCGCCGAGCTCTTTAACCTTCGTTTCCAGATGGCCACCAGCCAGCTGGACAACACCGCTCGCGTCAACACCGTGAAGAAGGACATCGCTCGCGTCCTCACGGAGCAGCGCGCCCGCGAGATCGCAGCGGAGAAGTCCGCTGTCGCCGAGTAGGACCTAAGGAGAGAACATGACTGATTCGCGTAACTCGCGTAAGGTCCGTACGGGTGTCGTTACCTCCGTCTCCGGTGCCAAGACCATTGTTGTCACCATCACCGAGCGCAAGCGTCACCCCAAGTACGGCAAGATGATGACCAGCTCCAAGAAGCTGCACGCTCACGACGAGGAGTGCACGGCTGGCGTGGGCGATACCGTCCGCGTTATGGAGACCCGTCCTATGTCCAAGATGAAGCGTTGGCGCCTCATCGAGGTCGTCGAGCGCGCTAAATAAGCAGTCGCCCTTACGACTTGTACGTTTCCGAAGATGTGCGTATGTCTGGCTTGCATACCACGGGCCGTATAAAGACTGCGCACCTCTCTTCGGTTCTTAGTTCGGAGGAACATCTACCATGATTCAGATGCAAACCATGCTGAACGTCGCCGACAACTCCGGCGCTCGCAAGATTCGCTGCATCAAGGTGCTTGGCGGTTCCAAGCGTCGTTATGCAGGCATCGGCGATGTGTTCATCGGTGCTGTCCAGGAGGCTACCCCTGGCGCCAACGTCAAGAAGAAGGACGTTGTCCGTTGCGTCGTCGTTCGCACCGTTAAGGAGATCCGCCGCAAGGATGGCTCCTACATTCGCTTTGATGAGAACGCCTGCGTTGTCATCAACAACGATGGTTCGCCCGTCGGCACCCGTATCTTCGGGCCTGTCGCTCGCGAGCTTCGTGACAAGAAGTACATGAAGATCGTCTCGCTCGCTCCCGAGACCCTGTAGTTAGGGGAGATATATGTATATCAAGAAGGGCGATAAGGTCCAGGTTCTCTCTGGTAAGGATCGCGGCAAGCAGGGCGTTGTCCTGCGTGCTCTCCCCGCCGAGAACAAGGTCGTTGTCGAGGGCGTTTCGGTCGTCAAGAAGGCCGTCAAGCCCAACGCTGCCAACCAGCAGGGCGGCATCGTTTCGCAGGAGGCTCCCATCGACGCCTCCAACGTCAATCTCGTTTGCCCCGAGTGCGGTAAGGTTACCCGCGTCGGTCACGAGAAGGACGGCAAGAACAAGCTGCGCGTCTGCAAGAAGTGCGGCCACAAGTTCTAAGCTGCCCGCAACATCAAGTTGCTAGCAAAGGCCCGGATGCCCCACGGCACCCGGGCCTTTTTCTATCCCCACTCATTGGGGACAGACTTAAATGAGTGGCCGTTGCATTCATTGGGGACAGACTTAAATGACCAGTCGTTGGGGGACAGTCTCAATGTGCCGACAGTTTGGGACGGTCCTTTGTTGTCTGATGCCCCCAGAGGGGTGGAGTAATACGGCCTACTCTGTCTTTTATGGCTATGGTGCTCTGCCCCTTTATGTTTCACAAGGATCGTCGCATGCGCATTTATACGCATAGCCTTGCGCGATAATGCGCATAACTGCACAAACATCTGGCAACTATGGCTAAATAAAGACTGATAAGCAAATAAACACGCAAACACGAGCAGATACGCGCGCAATTGTGCGAATATAGGGTTGTTAGAAATGAAGGACTTCCGATGACTTAGGAGGCACATCATGGCAGATTCCAAACAGGCTCCGCTCGACGCCGAAGCAGCCGCTAAGGCGGCATTCGCCTCGGTCCAGGATCAGCCGTTCCCCGACGATATTTTTACGGCTCCCGAGCTTCGTTGGGCTGTGATCGGGTGCGGCGTTATCGCCAACCAGATGGCCCAGTCTCTCGCTCTTGCCGGCCGCAAGCTTGCGGGCGTTGCCAACCGCACTCTGTCCAAGGCTCAAGCTTTTGCAGAGCAGTATGGCGTTGAGAGGGTCTATGAAACGGTCGAAGACCTCTACGCCGATCCGAACATTGACGCAGTCTATATCACCACGCCGCACAACACGCATATCACCTACCTGCGAGCCGCTCTGGCAGCTGGCAAGCACGTGCTCTGCGAGAAGGCCATTACCCTTAATTCCGCCGAGCTTGACGAGGCCCGCGCCATTGCCGACGAGCACAACGTGGTCCTTATGGACGCCACCACGGTGCTTCACATGCCCTTGTATCAGGAGCTGCGTCGTCGCATGGATGTCGGCGAGTTCGGCCGCATGAATCTCGCTCAGCTCAACTTTGGCAGCTATAAGGAGTACGGCGACCTGACCAACCGCTTCTACAACCGTAGCCTTGCCGGTGGCGCCATGCTCGACATTGGCGTGTATGCGCTCTCCGTTATGCGCCTCTTTATGGCGAGCCAGCCCGCTGAGGTTGTCTCGCTGGGCAACACCTGTGAGACAGGTGTCGACGTTGCGGGCGGCATTGTCTGCCGTAACGCCGAGCAGCAGCTGGGTGTTGTGAGCCTTACGCTCCACTCCAAGCAGCCCAAGCGCTCGGTCATCAGCTTCGACAAGTGCTATATCGAGGTCAACGAGTATCCGCGCGCCGATCACGCGACCATCGTGTGGACTGTGGACGGCCACCGCGAGGAGGTCCACGCCGGCACCGAAGCTTACGCCCTTTGCTATGAGATGGCCGATCTTGAGAAGGCCGTTGCCGGCGACGACTCCAAGTGCGAGCTGCTGGATTATGCTTCTGATGTAATGGAGCTTATGACCAAGCTCCGCGCCGATTGGGGAGTCGTGTACCCCGAGGAGGAGTAAGCGATGCTTGCGGAAGATAGGCTCAATGCGATCGTGTCGATGGTGCAGCAGGCCGGCTCGGTTACCGTGCCGGAGCTTGCTGAGGCCCTGGGCGTGACGGCGTCTACCATTCGGCGCGACCTGCAGACGCTCGACCGAGCGCACCGTATCGCCAAGGTCCACGGTGGGGCGACGAGTCTTGAGCGCGCGCACGTGACGCGCGACCTAACGCTTAATGAGCGCAGCGACCTCCATAACGACGACAAGGAGCGTATCTGCGCCCGTGCGGCGGCGCTTGTGGAGCCTGAGAGCTTTGTATACATCGACTCGGGCTCGACGACGCTCAGGCTCATCGAGCATCTTCCACACCTTGAAGATGTCACCTATGTGACCGATTCCGTGCTCCATGCTCAGCGCCTTGCTTTGCGCGGCATGCGTACCGTGGTGCTGGGCGGCGAGCTCAAACCCGAGACCGAGGCGCTCGTTGGCCCCGATGCCTTGGCAACCTTAGACCGCTACAACTTCAACTGTGGCTTTTGGGGCTCTAACGGCATTGCAGCCGAGCAGGGCTTCACGGCGCCCGATATCGAGGAGGCGCAAGTAAAGCGTATCTCGATGCGCCATACGGCCAAGCGCTTCGTAATCTCGGACGCCAGTAAATTTGGCATGGTGGCGCCCATCAAGTTCGCGGACTTCCGCGACGCAACGATTATTACCGCAGGCGAGGTCCCCGCCAAGTACCAGGCAATGGACAACGTCATCACGGTCTAACAGCAGGGGACGGGCTAAGGCCAAAACCACCGCGAAGGCGCCTGTCCCCATTGTGGTGGTTTAGGGCTCCCAGGGGCAGGGGGCTTCGATGTGGATGTGCTCGCCGGTTACGGGATGCGTGAAGGACACGCTGTGGGCGTGGAGCATCAGGCCGCAGGGGCGCGGCGTGCCGTACAGGTCGTCGCCAACCAGGGGATGACGCTCGCTCGCCAGATGCACACGGATTTGGTGTTTGCGGCCGGTGAGCAACTCGACATCAATATACGAGCGCGTGGGCAGGCCACGGCGGCTCTTAAGGCGCTTGAGCACCTTGACGCGCGTCTGAGAGGGCTTTCCGCTGGCGCCGACACGCATCTTGCGGCTATCGTGGCGATCGCGAGCGATAGGCTTGTCGATGAGCTTCTCGTTCCAGTCGATCTTGCCCTCGGCGAGCGCCAGGTAGTGCTTTTCGAAAGCGTGGTCGATGATCATCTGGTCAAAGGCGGGCTGCGTCTGCTTGTCGAGCGAGAACAGCACCACGCCGGTGGTGTCACGGTCCAGGCGATTGAGCGGCTGCATGTCGGTCGCGGCAAAGCCGTCGCCCATCGCCAGCAGCAGGTCGCTGGCGTAGTCGGTGAGCGTGCGCTCGCCGGTGCCGTCGCCGTGGACGATCATGCCGGCGGGCTTGTCGATGGCCATGAGCCAGGCGTCGCAGTAAAGGACTTGAGGTTCTTCGTTCACGTGTAAGCCTTTCGGTTAGCTGATTCCCACAAACATGCAGCCCGAGGTCGCCCCGCGCAGGCGGGCGGCGGGCTTGCGGCCGGCTTGAGCCGCCTCGACGGCGCGACGGACGCGAGCGACGGCACGGGCGATCTCATCGGCCTCGAGCAGGGTTCCGTCGACCATAAGACGGCGCACGCCGGCATCGAGTAACTGTGGAACCTGAGGCGTGAGGTCGATGGGGTAGGCGTCGTACAAGCGTGAGCGGCCGTGGATGTCGGTACGCACCGGCATGACCTTGCCGTCGATATTCTTGAGCGAGAGCTTGCGGGCACGCAGGCGGCAGTTGGCACAATCGTGGATGCAGCCATTGGCCACCTGCAGGATGCAGTGCTCGCTTGTCATGACGCGCGGGCGGCCAAAGACGGTGATGCCCAGAGTCGCGGGCGCCGCGGCGCCGAGCGAGACAATCTCGTCGAGCGTGATCTCGGGCGAGAGCCAAAACGCACCGGCTCCGCGCTCGGCAAGCGCCTCCATGCAGGGCGTGTTGTGCACCGGCAGGCAAGAGCGAATCTCGGCCGTGGCGCCAACCTGGGCGGCCAGGGCAAGCTCAGAGATGTTGCCAATAGCGACCGTGGCGCCGGCAACAACCCACGGGTCGATGCGTACGTGGTCAACGGCGCGGCAGACCTCGTCGAGCACGGGTACGATGCCCTGCTCAAATGCATCGGCGGGGGAGAGCTCGGCCGCATCGAGCGCGTCGGTGGTCATGTAGATGCGCGTTGCACCCTCGGCGCGAGCAGCCTCGGCGGCCTCGAGCGAGGTGACGGTGGCGCAGATTTGCGGCTCATCGCGGTAGTGCTCGGGCGCGGGGCGGGAATCACTGGTTACAATCGCCGGCAGCTCGAGCGTTTTCGCGCGCTCCTCGTACGGTGCCAGAATGGCCTCTTCCAGCGCCTTACAAGCGGCGGTGCGCACCTTGTGCACGGCGGAAAAGCCCATACCGCAGCCGGCGTCGAGCGAAACGTCAAAGCTTGCGGCCTCAAAGGGAGAGGAGCCCATGCGCCCGACGTGCTCAACCAGATCGGATGCCTCGACGGCGCGGGTCTTGGCAGCCTCGACGGTAAAGCCCGTGGCCGTGGCCGTAAGCGAAGGGTCGTCGCAGCAGGTGAGCGTAACGGTAAACGGCTCGCCCAGACGCGTCACAACGGACACGTCTACGGCGCGGCGGCGCAGCACATCGCGTTTGAGCGCAGCCCCGGCGGCGTCAATGGCGCGCTGGCTTCGAATCACGCGCACGCGGCAGCCCTCGGGCATGCTGCGGGGCACGCGGCACTCGATGATGTCGCCCGCGGCGGCATCATCGGCGGCAATGGTGGTCAGGAACTGGTCAAACTCGTTATCGTGACGAAGCTCCAGCAGGTCGCCCTTGCCCACGGGCTCAAACAGCTCAATGCGGGCGATGGCGGCGCGGCGACGGCGGTCGTCGGGCTTGAGTCCGCGTACATCGCGGTTGGCCAGACGGCTGCCCAGCACCGTGCCCACAATCTGGCCGCGGTTGTTGGAGCGCTCGTAGCTCATCATCTCGTCGCCCGAGGTGCCATCCTGGTAGGCGTGCGTAAAGTCGCGGTTAAAGCAGCGCTTGAGCTGTCGCTGGCGGGCGGCATCCTCATCCTTGGAGGTCGAAACATCGGCCAGCATGTCATCAATCTGGTGACGATACACATCGACGATGGAATACACGTAATCGGGGGCCTTCATGCGGCCCTCGAGCTTGAGCGATGCGGCGCCGGCGTCATACAGACGGCGAACAAGCTGCGACGTGTTGGTGTCGCGCGGGCACAGCGCGCGCTCGCGACCGGCAGGGGAGAGCGAGCGGCCGTTCTCGTCGATCAGCTCGTAGGGCAGGCGGCAGGGCTGGGCGCACATGCCGCGGTTGGCCGAGCGGCCCGCCATGGCAAAGCTCGAGAGCAGGCACAGGCCCGAGTAGCAAAAGCAGATGGCACCGTGGCTAAAGACCTCGAGGTCCACATCGGGTGCGGCGTCGTGGATGGCGGCGATCTCGTCAATGGAGAGCTCGCGCGACAAGGTCACTCGGTCGGCGCCCTGCTCACGGCACCAAAGGGTTCCGCGGTCGTCGTGGATGTTTGCTTGGGTTGAGATGTGCGTCTCGATGCCGGGCATCGTGCGCTTGACCTCAAAGAACAGACCCCAGTCCTGGATAATGAAGGCATCGGCGCCCAGCGTGGAGCAGCGATGGATGAGTTGCAGCGCATCGCCCATCTCGGACTGCTTGATGACGATGTTGACCGTGACGTAGACGCGCGACCCGGCTAGATGTGCGGCGCGGCAGGCCTGCTCAAAGGCCTCGTCGGTAAAGTTGGTAGCCTTGCGGCGGGCGTTGAAGCTGCCCATGCCGCAATAGATGGCGTCTGCCCCGGCGGCGAGTGCGGCGACAAAGGGCTCGGGCCCTCCGGCGGGGGCCAAAAGCTCGGGCCTGCGGTTAGTGGTTCGACTGGCGGTTGCGGTCATATCCTGCCTTTCAAAATGCTCAGATATTCGAAAGTATAGTGGCGTCGCTGCGGTGAGCGACGCCCGCAGCCTAAGCAGGACAAAGTCTTCAGCAGCCCTTGTAGCAAAAATGATCCGTTTCCCTCCGTCCCCTATGGATCACCTGATCCGATGGGGACGGAGGGAAACGGATCATTTTGAGCCTCACCGTCCGGTCGTGCCGTTTAGCGGCCGACAGGCGCCGTTGGGCGATAAAATATTCTCGTAACGTAATAATAATCTTGCATCGAGCAAAAAGCTCACTTACTATCCCAATCAAGCGCGGTGTTCAGACCGAATTGTGCCTCCCGGTGCGAACGCCGCGCTCACGCTCTCTCAATTGATCGTAAGGAGAAAAACATGAGCAAGACCGTCGTGTCTTCCGATAACGCACCCGCAGCCATCGGCCCGTATTCCCCCGGTATCCAGGCCGGCAACATGGTGTTCCTGTCCGGCCAGCTGGGCATCGACCCCGCAACTGGCAAGATGCCCGAGGGCGTCGAGGCCCAGGCCAAGCAGTCCCTTGCCAACGTCGAGGCCCTGCTGACTGCCGCCGGCGCTACGTTTGCCGATGTCGTCAAGACCACGGTCTACCTGGCCGACATTGCCGACTTCGCTGCCGTGAACGAGATCTACGCCTCCAAGTTCGAGGCTCCGTTCCCCGCGCGCAGCGCTTTCCAGGTTGCCGCCCTTCCGGCTGGCGGTCTGGTCGAGATCGAGGTCGTCGCCGCTCACTAAGGCGTTGGCAACAACTAAACATGACATGCAAAAAGACCCTGCAGCGCGTGCGAGCTGCAGGGTCTTTTGTTAAGTGACGGATCGCTTGTGGAGCCGCGCTCCATTTTGCCCGTTAGCCCTCCTTGCGAACTTTTTGCAGGTAGCGGTAGACGCTGGGCTCCGAGATGCCCAGCGCGGTGGCGGCGCAGGCCACGGCGCCCTTGAGCATGAACACCCCGTTGCCGTTGAGGTGGCGAATGACGTCCACGCGGTCGCTCTGACCAAGCGACGCTACATCCAGCCCGCGCGCGCTCAGCAACTCGGCAATGCTGCGGTCGATGAGCTCCTGCGTGGACTCCGAAAGGCTTTCGACCTCGATAGGGGCGGGCTCCGTGCGCGTCGGCGCCGCGTCGAAGCACGCCATGAGCTGCTGCGCCATGGCGTTGATGGAGCGCACGGTCGAGAGGTCGGTGTTGACGCAGAGCATACCGACGATCTCGTCATTCTCGCGGATAAAGTACGTCGCTGACTCCAACGTCTTGCCGCCGGCACCGCGCCCCTCGTAGCCCGTAATAAACGGCAGGTCGCGATACTTGGCGTCGTGCATGATCTTGAGTGCCAGATCGGTGGCGGGACCGCCGACCTTGCGGCCGCTCACGATGCCGTTGCGAATATCAACGATGGCGTGGTCGGGATCCGAGAAATCGTGCAGCACGATTTCGCTGTTTTTGCCGAGTATCTGCTCCAGAAAATCGACCATCGGCAAAAAGCGACGTACGGTCTCGTTCACGGGCAACTCCTTTGGGTGAAATCGGAAATGTTCATAACAATTTTTTCTCATGGTAACACGCTGCCCATCATCTCGTATATCCGCAGGTACATTGCGTAATGCAGACGAACGGTAGGAATTTAGCGGTAAACGGTTGACCAAAAGAAAAGTTAGATGTTATTTTGACCAGACACTTTCCTGACCTGCGGAAATGCGTTATTTCAGCTGAAGAATAGTCTGATAACAAAAAATTATTATTGAGAATGAGAATCATCTTTAATACGATATGCAATGAAGGCACAACCTCAACCCCGCACTGCGTCACAATAGAGCGTTAGATGCGAAAACAACTACTTCGAGGATTGGTGGTCAAATGACCCAGGAGACGGTTACGAACGGCACTGAAGCCCTGTTCACTCGCGAAGGCATGCCTCCCGTTAAGGAAATGATCCCGTGTGCCCTTCAGCACGTACTGGCATCGTTTGCCGGCATCATTACCCCGGCGGTCATCATGGCCGGCGTCTACGGCTTTAATAGCCAGCAGAGCACCGACATCATCCAGGTCGCGCTCATTCTTTCGGCAATCGACACGGCCCTTCAGGCCTTCGCTCCCTTCCGTCGCATCGGCGGCGGCCTGCCCATCGTCATGGGCGTTTCGTTCGCGTTCCTGCCGGCCCTGCAGGCCATGGGTGCCTCGGGCTTTAGCTTTGGTGCGCTGCTGGGCGGCGAGATCGTCGGCGGCGCCGTCGCGGTCCTCTTTGGTCTGGCCTACAGCAAGATCAAGTGGCTGTTCCCGCCCGTCGTGACCGGTACGGTCATCTTCTCCATCGGCGTTTCGCTGTATCCCACGGCCGTCAAGTATATGGCCGGCGGTATGGGTACGCCGCTGTGGGGCACCCCGCAGGCCTGGTGCGTCGCTCTTATCACCTTCGCCGTGGTCTTTGCGCTCGCCAACTTTGGCAAGGGCACGCTCAAGCTGGGATCCGTGTTCTTTGGCATGATCGTTGGCATGATCGTCTCCATCCCCTTTGGCATGATCGACTTCTCCAGCGTCGCCACCGCTCAGGTCTTCGCCCTTCCCAAGCTCATGCCCTACGCGCTCGAGTTTGATCCCGAGGTCTGCATTACCCTCGCCGTCGTGTTCCCCATGGTCGCCATCCAGATTATCGGCGACGTCTCCGCCGCCTGCCTGGGCTCCATCGACCGTATGCCCACCGAGCGCGAGCTCTCCGGCGCTATCGTGTCCCAGGGCCTCACCTCTATGGTCGGCGGCCTGCTGGGCGGTCTTCCCACCAGCGCCCTTGGCCAGAACGTGGGCATCATCTGCTCCAACAAGGTCGTCAACAAGTGGGTCTTTGTGATCATCGCGGCCGTCTTTGCCATCGCCGGCCTGTTCCCGCAGCTCTCTGCCGTCCTTTCCGCTATCCCGCAGCCCGTCATCGGCGGCGCGACCGTCGGCGTCTTTGGCACCATCACCATGAACGGCGTGCGCATGTTCACCCGCGAGGGCCTCACGCAGCGCACCACCACCATCGTCGGCACCTCGGTCGTCTTTGGCCTGGGTATCTGGATGGCCAGCGGCTGCCTTGCCGGCGAGGGTATGCCCGCCTGGGTGTCCACCGTCATCGGCTCCAATGCCGTAACCCCCACCGCCATCATGGCCATTGTCCTTAACCTGATCCTTCCGCAGACGCCGGTCGTGGCTCAGCACATCGATGCTGCCAAGGACGCTGCCGTGGATCTGGTCTTGCCCGAGAGCAAGAAGTAACCAATTCGGTGCTATTCGTCGGCGGACGCATCGCCTCGTCCGCCGACGCCATGCGGCGCCAAGCCGCACTTCAAAGGGTTTGTCCCTTTGGTGAAGCGTTGACGGGAGAGGGCCCGTTTCCGGTGTAGGCCGGCGCTTCGCACTCCGCCATGTCAGAGGTGTCAAACCCCGCCCCTGATGTTGAAGGGAGCATTCATGCTTCTGGTCGCTAACGGTTCCGTCTTTACCCGCAACGCTCAGGCCCCGTTCATTCCAAACGGTGCGGTCGCCATTGACGGAGATACGATCGTCGAAGTAGGTCCCGAGTGCGAGCTCAAGGCCAAGTACCCGGATGCCGAGTACGTCGACGCCCAGGGCAACCTCATCATGCCCGGACTCATCAACTGCCACACCCACATCTACTCGGGTCTGGCCCGCGGACTTGCCATTAAGGGCTGCAACCCCACCAACTTCCTGGAGAATCTTGAGCAGCAGTGGTGGAAGATCGACGACAATCTGACGCTCGACGGCACCAAGGCAAGCGCCTATGCCACGATTCTGGACTCCATTCGCGATGGCGTCACCACGATCTTCGATCACCATGCGAGCTTCTGCGAGATCCCGGGAAGCCTCTTTACCATTAAGGATGCAGCTCAGGAGCTGGGCATGCGTTCGTGCCTGTGCTACGAGGTCTCCGATCGCCGCGGCCAGGAAAAATGCAACCAGGCCATTGCCGAGAACGCCGAGTTTGCCCAGTGGGCCGCCAAGGAGCGTCGCGATAACGATAACCACATGATCGCCGCCATGTTTGGCGGTCACGCCACCTTTACGCTGTCGGACGAGACCATGGACAAGATGGCCGAGGCCAACAACGGCCTGACCGGCTTCCACATCCATGTGTGCGAGGGCATGAACGATGTGTGGGACTCCCGTCTCAACCGCGGTGGTATCAGCCCCGTCGAGCGCCTGCTGCAGCACAACCTGCTGGGTCCCGACACCATGCTGGGCCACTGCATCCACGTGACGCCTGCCGAGATGGATATCGTCAAGGAGTCCGGCACCTGGCTGGTCAACAATCCCGAATCCAATATGGGCAACGCCGTGGGCTGCGCCCCCGTGCTCGAGTTCTTCCGCCGCGGCATCCCCGTGTGCATGGGCACCGACGCCTACACCCACGATATGCTCGAGAGCCTTAAGGTCTTCCTGATCATTCAGCGCCACAACGCCGCCATGCCCAACGTGGGCTGGTGCGAGGCCATGACGATGCTGTTCGAGAACAACGCCAAGATGGCGAGCAAGTACTTCGATCGCAAGCTCGGTGTGCTCGAGGCCGGCGCTGCCGCCGACGTTATCGTTATGGACTACAAGCCCTTTACGCCGCTGAGCGAGGAGAACATCGACGGCCACATGCTCTTTGGCATGATGGGCAAAAACTGCCGCACCACCATCATCAACGGCCGCGTCCTGTACAAGGATCGCGAGTTCGTTGGGATTGATGAGGCCAAGATCAACGCGTGGACCATGGCCGAGTCCAAGAAGCTCTGGAGCACGCTCAACGATCGCACCTACTAATTCACAAGTAGATTCGCGCGCGTCGGATGTTTCGCCGCATCCGGCGCGCGCATAGGCGGCCTCCGCGGGGTCGCCGGCGCTGTGCTAGCGCTACACCGTATTTGCGCCCGCCGCGCGGTCTCGCCGGGCGTTACAGAGAGGAACTCATTATGAGCGACATCATGAGGCCGATCCCGTTTTCGCAGCTGATGAACTGGATCATCGAGGAGCACAAGACTCAGGGCGCCGTCTTTGGCGTGCGCAAGATGGTTACGACCAACCAGGAGGGCGCGCTTCCCATTTTTGACGAGCGCATCGAGACTCCGTTTGGCCCGGCCGCCGGCCCCAATACGCAGCTTGCCCAAAACATCGTGGCATCCTACGTGGCCGGTTCCCGCTTCTTTGAGCTCAAGACCGTTCAGGTTATGGACGGCGAGGAGCTCTCCAAGTGTGTGAACAAGCCCTGCATCGTGGCGCAGGACGAGTGCTACAACTGCGAGTGGTCGACCGAGCTCGAGGTTCCGCAGGCTTTTGCCGAGTACGTGAAGGCATGGTTCGCCTGCCACCTCATCGCTCGCGAGTACGGCCTAGGTAGCCCGGACGGCTTTGTCTTCAACATGTCCGTGGGCTATGACCTCGAGGGCATCAAGAGCCCCAAGGTCGACGCCTACATCGAGGGCATGAAGGACGCCAGCGGCTCTGACGTCTGGAACGAGTGCCGTGCCTGGGCGCTCGCCAACCTGGACAAGTTTGAGCATGTCGACGCCGCGTTTGTCGAGTCCATCCCGGCACGCGTTTCCAACTCCATCACCGAGTCCACCCTGCATGGCTGCCCGCCGGCGGAGATCGAGCGCATCGCGACCTATCTGATTACCGAGAAGGGTCTCAACACCTACATCAAGTGCAACCCCACGCTGCTGGGCTATGAGTTTGCCCGCCAGCGCCTCAACGAGCTGGGCTTTGACTACATCGTCTTCGATGACACGCACTTCCGCGAGGACCTGCAGTGGGCCGATGCCGTGCCTATGTTCGAGCGCCTGATTGCCCTGTGCGCCGAGCGCGGCCTGGAGTTTGGCGTCAAGCTGACCAACACGTTCCCCGTCGACGTGACGAGGAACGAGCTGCCCTCCACCGAGATGTACATGTCCGGCCGTTCGCTGTTCTCGCTGACCATCGAGGCTGCCCGCCGCATTACCGAGCAGTTTGATGGCAAACTGCGCATAAGCTACTCCGGCGGTGCCACGGTCTACAACATCCGCGCCCTGTACGATGCCGGCATTTGGCCCGTCACCCTGGCGACCGACGTGCTCAAGCCTGGTGGCTACGAGCGCTTTAGCCAGATGGCCGGCGAGTTTACCGACCTGGATGGCAAGCCGTTCGCGGGCGTCTCGCTCGAGGCTGTGACTGCGATCCAGACCGACTCACTCACCAACCCGCTCTACAAGAAGCCGCTGCGTCCGCTGCCCGACCGCAAGGTCGCCGGCAAGAGTCCGCTTTCCGATTGCTTTACCACGCCGTGCCGCACGAGCTGCCCCATCCAGCAGGATATTCCCGCCTATCTGGCGGCTGTTGACGAGGGCCGCTACGAGGACGCGCTCAACATCATCATCGAGCGCAACGCTCTGCCGTTCATTACCGGCACCATCTGCCCGCATCCCTGCGGCCGTGCCTGCGAGCGTGCGTTCTACGAGCCCGAGGGCGCCCAGATTCGCGCCAGCAAGCTCAAGGCCGCCCGCGAGGCCATGACCGCCGTGCTGCCCAAGCTGCGTGCTCAGGCCATCGCAAACGACGGCGAGCGCAACGTTGCCGTTATCGGCGGCGGCCCGGCCGGCCTGGCGACGGCGTTCTTCCTGACGCGTGCCGGCGTGCCCGTCACCATCTTTGAGGCCCGCGATTCGCTCGGTGGCGTGGTCCGTCACGTGATTCCCGAGTTCCGCATCGCGAGCGACGATATCTCCCACGATGCCGAGCTCTGCCTAGCCTTTGGCGCCAAGGTGCAGCTCAACGCTCGCGTTGATTCCATTGACGAGCTCAAGGACCAGGGCTTTACCGACGTGGTCGTGGCCACCGGTGCCTGGATGCCCGGCTCTGCGGGCCTGGGCGAGGGTGCCGAGCTCGATGTGCTGGAGTTCCTCGAGGCCGCCAAGAAGGGCGAGAAACTCGAGCTGGGCGAGGACGTCGTGGTCATTGGCGCCGGCAACACCGCCATGGACGCGGCCCGCGTGGCCAAGCGTCTGGCTGGTGTGAAGAACGTGCGCCTGGTGTATCGCCGCACCAAGAAGCAGATGCCCGCCGACGAGGAAGAGCTCGATCTTGCTCTTGCCGACGGCGTTGAGCTCTGCGAGCTGCTGGCGCCCAAGGCACTCAACGGCTCCGTGCTGACCTGCGACGTCATGGAGCTCGGCGAGCCGGATGCAAGCGGCCGTCGCAGCCCCGTCGCCACGGGCGAGACCGTCGAGCTTTCCGCCACCACGGTGATCTGCGCCGTGGGCGAGGGCATCGATGCCAGCCTGTACGATGCCGCGGGCGTCGAGCACGACCGTCGCGGCCGTCTTGCCGCCACCTCCACCGGCGTCGAGGGCGTTTGGGCTGCCGGCGACTGCCGTCGCGGTCCTGCCACCGTGGTCGAGGCTATCGCCGATGCCGCCGAGGTCGCCCGTGCCATCGCCGGTGTGGACTTTAACAAGTACGCCGACTGCAACGAGCAGGCCGGCCGCGAGGACACCTGCTACGAGCGCAAGGGGTCGCTGTGCCGCGACAAGCGCAACTGCACCAAGACCCGCTGCCTGGGCTGCGGCTCGGTGTGCGAGGTCTGCTGCGACGTGTGCCCCAACCGCGCCAACGTGGCAATTAAGGTGCCGGGCCTGGCCAAGCATCAGGTCGTCCATGTCGACGGCATGTGCAACGAGTGCGGCAACTGCGCCGTGTTCTGCCCTTACCAGGAGGGTCGTCCCTACAAGGACAAGCTCACCCTGTTCTGGAGCGAGGAGGACATGGAGAACTCCGAGAACGAGGGCTTCCTGGCCGTGGACGAGGACCACTTTAAGGTTCGCGTCGCCGGCACGGTCCGCACCGTCTCGGTCGATGCCGTCAACACCGGTCTTCCCGAGGCCGTCCGCCTGACCATCAGGGCTGTGCGCGACAACTATTCGTACCTTCTTAAGAAATAGGCGAGTCTCTTATGGCCAAATCCATTCAACATAATGTGGCCTACGTTGCCTGCGGAAGCGGTTGTGCCTCCGCGGGCGGCGACGCCCGCTGCAGCGAAGGCTGCATTGGCTGTGGCGCCTGCGTCACGGCCTGCCCCCACGGCGCCATTGCGCTGGTCGATGGCATCGCCCGCGTGGACCGCTCCAAGTGCACGGGCTGTGGCCTGTGCGGCATGGCGTGCCCGCAGCGCGTGATTGCCTTCGTCCCCGGCTACCAGAACATTCTGGTGCGCTGCAACAACACCGATAAGGGTGCCATTGCGCGCAAGGTCTGCGACACGAGCTGCATCGGTTGCGGTATGTGCGCCAAAAAGTGCCCTGCCGGCGCTATCCGCATCGTGGACAACTGCGCCCATATCGACGGCGTGGACTGCCTGTCGTGCGGCATGTGCGCCGTCGTCTGCCCGCATGGCGCCATCCACGACCGCACCGGCATCGCCGCCGGCGTGTAGAAGGGAATCACCATGGCACAGGAATTCACTTTTACCGTTAACGGCATCGAGCGCACGATGACCCAAAATAAACCGCTACTGCGCTACCTGCGCGACGACCTGCATATCCATTCCGCCAAGGACGGATGCTCCGAGGGCGCCTGCGGTACCTGCACCATCCACGTGGACGGTGCGGCCGTCAAGGCCTGCGTGCTGACCACCGCTCTTGCCGCCGGCCGCAACATCGTGACCGTCGAGGGCCTGCCCGAGGACGTGCGCGAGGCCTTTGTGTACGCCTTTGGCGCCGTGGGCGCCGTACAGTGCGGCTTTTGCATCCCCGGTATGGTCATGGCGGGTGCGGCGCTCATCGCCGAGGACCCCGAGCCCACCGAGGAGCAGATTAAGTACGCCATTCGCGGCAATGTCTGCCGTTGCACCGGCTACAAGAAGATTATTGAGGGCATTTCGCTGGCCGCTGCGGTGCTCCGCGGCGAAAAGCAGATTGACGAGGGCTTGGAGCGCGGCGACGACTACGGCGTGGGCAAGCGCGCCTTCCGTATCGACGTGCGCAAGAAGGTGCTCGGCGAGGGCAAGTATCCCGACGACATCGACGAGCTCGATCAGCCGGGTCTGACCTACGCCAGCGCCGTGCGCTCCAAGTATCCGCGCGCCCGCGTGCTCTCCATCGATACCTCCAAGGCCGAGGCCCTGCCCGGCGTGGTGGGCATCCTGCGCGCCGAGGACGTGCCGGTCAACCAGGTCGGTCACCTTATCCAGGACTGGGACGTCATGATCGCCCAGGGCGATATCACCCGCTGCGTGGGTGATGCCATCGTGCTGGTGGTTGCCGAGGACGAGGCGACGCTCGAGAAGGCCAAGAAGCTCGTAAAGATCGATTACGAGCCTCTGGAGCCCGTGCGCAACATCGCCGAGGCCAAGGCCGCCGACGCGCCGCGCCTGCATGACAGTTTCTTTGCCTTTGGCAACACGGTGGAGCTCAAGGACAACGTGTGCCAGAGCCGTCACGTGACGCGCGGCGACGCCGCCAAGGCGCTGGCGGAGAGCGCGTTCACCGTGACGCAGCGCTTTACCACGCCCTTTACCGAGCATGCCTTCTTGGAGCCCGAGTGCGCCGTCGCCTTCCCGTACAAGAACGGCGTCAAGGTGCAATCGACCGACCAGGGCACTTACGATACGCGCAAAGAGTGCGCCCACATGTTTGGCTGGGATAACGAGCCCGAGCGCGTGGTCGTCGAGACCATGCTCGTGGGCGGCGGCTTTGGCGGCAAGGAGGACGTGTCCATCCAGCACCTGGCCGCGCTCGCCGCATATAAGTTCCAGCGTCCTGTGAAGTGCAAGCTCACGCGCGCCGAGTCGCTCGCGTTCCATCCCAAGCGCCACGCCATGGACGGCACCTTTACGCTGGGCTGCGACGCCGAGGGCAACTTTACCGGCCTGGATTGCGAGATCAACTTTGATACCGGCGCCTACGCGTCGCTGTGCGGCCCGGTGCTCGAGCGCGCCTGTACGCATGCCGTCGGCCCCTACAAGTACCAGAACACCGACATTCGCGGCTTTGGCTACTACACCAACAACCCGCCCGCCGGCGCGTACCGCGGCTTTGGCGTCTGCCAGTCCGAGTTTGCGCTCGAGAGCCTGATCGACCTGCTGGCAGAGAAGGTCGGCCTGGATCCGTGGGAGATTCGCTACCGCAACGCCATCGAGCCGGGCGAGGTTCTGCCCAACGGCCAGATTGCCGATTGCTCCACGGCGCTTAAAGAGACGCTGCTCGAGGTCAAGGATGCCTACTACGCGCATCCCGGACACGCCGGTATCGCCTGCGCCATGAAGAACGCCGGCGTGGGCGTGGGCCTGCCCGATGCCGGCCGCTGCAAGATCCGCATCGAGGATGGCCGCGCCGTGGTCTACGCCGCCACGTCCGACATCGGCCAGGGCTGCAACACCGTCTTTTTGCAGGACGTTGCCGAGGCCTGCGGTCTACCGCTGAGCTGCATTGCCAACGGCGAGTGCTCCACCGAGAACGCTCCCGACTCCGGCACCACGTCTGGCTCGCGTCAGACGGTCGTGACCGGCGAGGCTGTGCGCGGTGCCGCCTTCTTGCTGCGCGATGCCATGCTTGACGTCGAGGCCGGCAAGCCTGCGCCTACTGGCCCGGTGAGCGCCCACGGCGACGGCGTCAAGATCGAGTACGACGACGGTCGCGCCTATCAGCTGCGCACGCAGGAGCTCGTCGCCGACCAGGGTATGCATCCTCAGGATCCCGCGGCTGCCATCAAGGCGCTCGAGGGATGCGAGTTTGGCTACGTGTACCTGGAGCCGACCGACAAGCTGGGCGCCGACGTTCCCAACCCCAAGAGCCACATCTGCTACGGGTTTGCCACGCATGTGGTCATTCTGGATGATGACGGCCGCGTGAGCGAGGTCTATGCCGCACACGATTCCGGCAAGGTGGTCAACCCCATCTCCATCCAGGGTCAGATCGAAGGCGGCGTGCTCATGGGTATGGGCTATGCGCTTACCGAGGATTGGCCGCTCAAGGACTGCGTGCCCCAGGCCAGGTACGGCACCCTCGGGCTGTTCCGCGCGCCCGAGATTCCGAATATCCACGCCATCTACGTGGAGAAGGACGAGCTGTTGCCCGTGGCATACGGCGGCAAGGGCATCGGCGAGATCGCAACGATCCCCACGGCGCCCGCCGTGCAGAATGCCTACCGCGCGTTTGACGGTAAGCTGCGTCCAGATCTGCCCATGGTGGATACGCCCTACAGCCGCGCCCGTCACCGCGGGTAGGGTAGGGCGCGCACGGCCGTTGCTGACGGGCTGTTCGCGCTGAACATCAACTACATACGCTGCACCTTTGGCCCCAGCCCCATCGCGAGCCGGGGCCTTTTGTTTGGAGCGCCTCCGCATGCGGAAACTGTGTCCCGGATTTGGCGCTCAGAATGGGACGTACTTTCCGGAACAGCAGGAAACCGGAAACTGCGTCCCAGTTTGAGCGTCTATTCCGGGATGCAGTTTCCGCTGGGCGCTTCAACCGGAAAGTCTGTCCCGTTCTAGGCCTTGATTCCGGGACACGGTTTCCGCTAGGCATGCCATATGGAAAGCGCACCCCGTTTTGAACACTCAATCTGGGCCCTGGTTTCCGCGGGTGCTGCCAACCGGAAAGTGTGTCCCGCTTTGCCAAGCAGACGGGCATAAGCTCAACAGCTCCTACAGGTCCACCTCGTTGAGCCATGTCGGTAGAGCGGTCTGTCGGATGCCTGCCGTCTGCAGCTTTTTGGCGAGCATTCCTGCCGAGCGGACCTCGTTCATGGTAAAGCGCAGCAGAGGGTGGCCGTAGAGCGATAGGTGCGCCTCGCGCTGTCGTTCGGCAACGAGCGCCTCGGCGGTGGTGCGTCCGGCCAGCATGGTCTGGTCGGTATATTTGATGAGCCCGTCGAGCTCGCCCAGCGTGAGTTCCCGCGCCTGGCGCTCCCAGGCAAAGTCCGTTCGTATGGGCTTGGCCGAATCGAAGGGGTCCGTCAGCTCGTATTGAAGCCAGTCGGGCGCAAAGCCCGTCTCGATCATGACGGCTCGGGCGACCGATTCCCCGCCGCTCTCGGCGCGGGCGTCGGCATATCGAAGCGTGGTGAGGGCGGTGCGAATCGCGCGACCATTGCGGGCGGTCGCTCGTTGCTCGACGGCCTCCATCAACTGCTCTCGCGTAAGGCCGAGCTTTGAGATCGCCGAATCGGCAATGGGCATGCCGTCGGCAAAACCAGTTTGCAGCAGGCAATCTGTGGCCGTTTGGATGGGCGGCGTTACCGATATGCCGGCTCTGCGTATTGCTCCGGCCGGCTCGATCTGGTGTTGCTGAATATGTGCGCCCGGACGAGCCGACGGCTTTATCGAGCTGCAAACATGCACGACGTTCAGGTGTCGCCACGAGACCTCGAGCCCCAGCAGGCAAGCTGCCGAAAACGAGCAGAACGTCCAATCGGGATGGATGATCGCAAGGGCGCGGATAGTCTCGCAATGGCGTTGCGCTCGGTTGAGTTCATCCCAGCGCGTTTTTCGCGCAAACAACCCCGGCATGGGCGAGACAACCGTGCCGCCGGTGCGCCGAAGGAGCGCTTTTCGGATCGCCGCGCTCGGGGGAATCAGACAGCGCCCCTCTTGTTCGGCTTGGTTCAACAGCTGGTCGATGAGTTGGTCATTGCAATGGGTCATGAGCTACCGCCTCCTTTTGGGTAGCAAAAACGTATCAACTGGAACTTGCCGCTCAGCTGACCAAAAGCTGACCAAAATCTAACCATGCAGGTAGATGGCCTGGTTTTGACGTCATTTTTTGAAGCTGAATCGGTGGGCGGTAATCGGCGACCTTGAACGGTAGCGAGTTATGAAGACTGGGTAAGTATCGGGACGTGTACTTTTTTGAAAAAGAGCATTCTATCTGCTGTTTTGTGTCTCTGGATCGTATATTTGAAGGCATGTGATAAGGGCTGCAGGTCGTCGTCTGTGTCTGCGGAAACTGTGACCCGGAATTGCCACTCGGAATGGGACGTGCTTTCCGGATCGCCCTTCAAGCGGAAACTACATCCCAGATTTCGGCCTCAGAGTGGGATGCCGTTTCCAGATCGGGCCTCAAACGGAAACTGCGTCCCGGAATCGAGCCTCGGGGTGGGACGCACTTTCCGGATGGCATGCTTGGCGGAAACTACGGCCCAGTTTTTGGCTCCAGAACGGGATACATTTTCCGGAACGGTCCACGTGCGGTGGTGTACCGACCCTTTTGCGTGCGCCGCTTGTCGAATTACGTTATAGCTAGCTATATTATAGGAAGATATAATATAGCTAGCTATAACGTAAAGGAAGGATGGCCCTATGTTTATCGGAAGAACAGCGGAAATGTCCGAGCTCAATCGACTGTATGGCACGGGCTCCTTTGAGATGCCTGTGATTTACGGCCGCCGTCGCGTGGGCAAAACGCGTCTTATCACAGAGTTCATCCAAGGCAAGAAGGCTATTTACTTTCAAGCTCGTCGTACCAATGCAGAGGCAAACCTGCATGGCTTTAGCCAGGCGATACTTGCGGGCTCCGTTGGTGTTGCTGGCGTGTCGTTTCGTAGTTTTGACGAGGCGTTCGATGCATTGGCCACCATGGCTCGCGCGGAACGTTTGATTGTCGTGATTGACGAGTATCCCTATCTCGCCCAATCGAATCCCGAGATCAGCTCGTTGCTGCAAGATAAGATCGATCACCTGTACAAAGAGACCAAGCTCATGCTTATCCTGTGCGGGTCGTCGCTTTCGTTCATGGAAGAGCAGGTGTTGAGCTACGAGAGTCCACTATACGGTAGGCGTACGGCCCAGTTTAAGATCATGCCGCTCGATTTTACGACGACCCTCGGCCTGTGGCAGAGCATGGGTCGCGAAGACGCTGCGGTTTGCTATGGCATGATGGGCGGCATTCCTGCATATATCGAGAAAGTCGATCCTACCGTATCGCTCAAGGACAACATCAAGCGTCTTTTTCTTACCCCTACGGGTTATCTCTTTGAAGAGCCGAGTAACCTGCTATTGCAAGAGTGCCGCAATCCCGAGCAATATGATGCGATCGTGCAAGCAATTGCTCAGGGGCGCTCGAAGATCTCGGAGATTGCGAGCTCTACGGGAATCCCTGCGAGCAACGTAAAGAGCTATGTGGATAAGCTGGCGTCGCTTGGGATTGTCGAGCGCGAGCTGCCCCTAAACGAGACGAGCAATAAGCGAGCCGTGTATCTGCTGAGCGATCAGATGTTTAGGTTCTGGTACAAGTTTGTTCCGCAGAACATCGGGCTGATTCAAAACGATATGGCCGAGATGGCGTATGAGCGCATTGAGCCGCACGTATCGGATTACATGGGCACGGTCTTTGAGCTTATATGCAGGCAATACGTGTACGAACTCGCACGCGCGGGCCAGCTCGATGTGGTTCCGGCAAGCGTTGGGCGCTGGTGGGGGACGGATAATCGCACGCATACGCAGGAAGAAATCGACTTGATTGTTGACGATGGCGAGGGCGCTGCGCTGTTTGCGGAGTGCAAATGGCGCAATGAACCGGTAGGCGAGGATGTTCTGGAAAAGCTCGTGTACCGAAGCGAGCTTTTTAGGCGGCAGCATAAAAGCTATGCGCTTTTCTCAAAAAGCGGCTTTACGCAGGGATGTCGGGATGCCGCGGAGAGTAGGGGAGATGCCAAGCTGATTTCGTTTGCCGAGATGTGCGAGCGGAGATAACCAAGCGCGCTCTGATGTGATGCTCGGAATGGGACGCGCTTTCCCTTTGGCGGAAAGCGCGTCCCAGATTTCGGCCTCAGAGTGGAACGCATTTTCCGGTAGAGGCCTGGAGCGGAAAGCACGTCCCAGAATCCGGCGCAACGCCGCTGGAGTAGAGGGGCGAGCTCCGGACTTCGTAACCGAAAATCCATTTGTTAAACCTGGCACCCGTGGGTAGAATAAGGTCGACGGCAGCCCAAGGGTGATAGCTGGGCAGCGCCGTTACTTCGATTAAGGGGTCAATGCCTTAGAGGCGTCGACCCCTCTTTTTCTGCTTCGTACGCTGCTTGAGTGCCTCGGTAAGTCCGATAAGCGCCGTGAGGAGCGAGACCGAAGCGGTCAGGAGCTTCACGAAATCAATCAGATCGGTCATGGGCATCACCTCCCGTCGCATGGAGGGCGCTGCCCGGCACATGGAACTGCCGTCAACAACTGCCATTCTATCAAAGCGCGGTCATAAATACGAATATATGTTCGATAATAACAGCAACGTGATTCCCTCGAATAGCAGCCTTTCGTAAGGGCGGCAGAAGACGACGCTGGGCGATTGGGGATAGACGCGCAGGTCTTCGTCACCGAAAGCCCGTTTGATTAACCAGCCCTCTGTAGGTACACTGCATATTGATGGGCTCGGGATGACCGCTGATTCAAGTCACCGGGCCTAAATCTTTTTCATGTATTTGAATAGAGCGGGCGACTCTCTTGGGGCGGTCTGCATGGCGTGCGACCGGCGCATGGCGTTGCGCCCCGCTTTTGTGTCCGCACGGGCGCCTATCCTTACGGCAATGTAGTCGCTTATGTAACAAGCGGCAGTTGACGGAGAAAGGCCCTAACCGTGTCAGCTGAAAAGACGCCGTGCATCTCGGCTATCGATACGACGAACTTTGCGCGCCAGATTGTGCTGGACTTTGAGTTTGCGCCGGTGCCAAAGCAGCGCCAGCGCCGTGGACTGCGCCATGAGATTATCGAGGTCGGCGCCGTCAAACTCGATTACCACGGCAACGTTATGGGCGAGTTTTCGCAGTTTGTGCAGACGGAATTTACCGAAGGCGTTGTGTTCCCCGTCCGCGAGCTTACAGGGATATCGGCTGTGGACACCGCGATGGCCGATCCGCTCTACATGGTGATCAAAAGGCTCAGCGATTGGATCGGTCGCTACTCCGCCCAGATAGTTTGCTGGAGCGGGACGGACCGTCGACAGCTTTTGACTGAGTGCCAGGCAAAACACATCGACCTTTCCGCATTTCCTACGGACTGGGCCGACCTGCAGGCGTTTTACACCTCGATCATGGACGTGGGCAGCCACGGGTGCGTCTCTTTGAGTGACGCGGCGGCGTGGTTTGGCATCGAGTTTGATGAGTCGACGGGCTACGCCCACAGTGCCCTAGCCGATGCGCGCGTGACCGCCAAGCTGCTCAAGCAGATGATGGAGGGGGACTATCACGTGAGTCCGCACGCCCAGGAGATCCGCCAACGATGGGGGATAGGCGAGCGAGCCCAGACGCGCCTTTCCAGCAAGTGCCCCGAGCTGGGCGATTTACTGCTGAAGCTGAAAGCGGAGGGGAGGTAGGCGGGTGCCCATTGGGCGCAAGCAGAAGGAATGGTTGCGGGAAGGATTCCAGAATCAGCATCAGAGGGCTGTGCTTGAGATGCTATTCAAGGACACGCTGACGCCCGCCGAGACCAAGCAGGTCAAGAGCGTGGACATCGAAATGGCTTCCATTATCGAAGAGCGGCTTGCTAACATGATTCGCTGGACGGATAGGCAGAGACCCGTGACGCTGTGTGCGTTATCGTGCACAATGAGGTGTATAGGCTGCCAGTGGCGAACTATCCCGACGAGGTTCTGAGCAACTGCATCACCGAGATTTTCGAATACTTCTACGAAGAGGGATTTGGCGGCGTAGAGCAATCTGATTTTACGCGTTTGCAGGAGGAAGCCGGTATGGCAGACGAACTTGTTTTTAGTGGTGGCGAGATAGTCTACACCATGTCTCAACTGCCCAAAGTTACATCTGCGCCGCTGAACGGTAGCGCCGTACTGGTCGGTTTTAAGGACGCTCCCGATGGGGAGGAGGTCCTCTTTGATTTTGACCCTCGGGCTGAAAAGGCTACGAAGCTCGACTATGAACTTGCAGCCGTTAGCGGGCTCCTCACGGGCGCGTTGAATATCCTTTGGCAGAAAGACTTCAACCTAGAGGGTGCCAAAGAGTGGGGCGACGAGAAGGTTGGCAAATTCGTTCTTACGATTGCCAAGTCTGCGGGTATGGCAAAGGCGGATGCAACTCTAGAAGACGCTATTCGCTTTCTAGAGAAAGAGTTTCCTCTTGCCGCGGACAAGCTGGCTGCCGAGTTTGGCGGCGGGCTCCAACATCATCTGCGGGATTTCTCGCACCACCCGAGTTTGGTTGGCCTTGCGTGTTCGATCCTCTCGCAATTCACGGGCAAAGGCTATGGTACCGATACAGCCGGCCGGTTTGTCGCCTTTGACCTGCCTGCCGCCGCCTTCGATCCCGACTGCCCTCTTATAGGCAGGAACGTTCCAGAGAAGATCGCGTTTGGCACTCTGTTCTGGGCGATGCATCTCGTGAGCGACATGGCGGGGTCTAGTTCAAACCCCGGTAAGGGGACGGGCATTCCCGGCGTCGTGCTGTCCCTGCTAAAGGAGCTCTCCTCCCTGCCTGTTTTTCAAGACATGCAGATTGCCTATAAGGGCGAGGATATTCGCATTCAGCAATGGATCTCAAAGCTGTTTAACGGAACGGCGTTCAAAACCGAGGACGGCAAGCCCATTCGTTTCGACCTTCGGACGGAAGTCGGCCTTCTCAACCAAGCTTTAAGCCAGGTGCCAGCAGTCGTGGCCAACGAGGTTATCGTTCGTTGTCTCTACATGCTTTCAAGGCTCAAGGCCGAGCTAGAACGTTGCGAAGTGAGCAAGGTTTCCGGCTTGCACAAGCTCAAGGCTTCGCATTTTATGCCCTACAACAGCAGAGCTCTCGCCCGCATGGTCACGGTTTCGAGCACTTCGTTCGTTTTGGCGAATCTAGCGACGGCGGCGGTCAGGGCGGGTATCGAATGCGAGGGGAACAAGGTCGTGTTCGCCCAGAAGCTCTTCTTGCGAATAAACTACGTTGGAGTTGGACGCCTTGCGTTTGCCCTCCATGCCGACTGGGGCTATATGGCGGAGGAAATGTCCGAGGCTTGGACTGAGCGCGCCAGGCGCCGCCAGGATATCTTCGATGGATTTCACTTTTATAGCCTAGATAGAGAAACGACGAGGATTGCCTTCTCGCTGAAGCTTGCCGCCATCAACTACGACTGCGGGAACGAGAAGAACGAAGTGCGCAAAGGGCAAAAGAGGAGCTGGGCCCGCGCGTGGCAGGATTCGGTCGCGGATGGCCTAGGCATTGATGCAGACGGCTACTTTTTGAGCGAGGAAGATGCGTACGGAGCCCTTGAGACAGTTTCGCGGCGGCGAGGAGGTAAAGTGCGTGCCTTGCTTGTTGCACAGGAGTTGGTTGAGTTTCGCCCCTATTCCCAGATGGGAGATGAAGAGAAGAAGGAATACAAAGGTTTGAAGGAGAGTGAATCTTGGGTTAAACACGAATTTCCCAGGAGACAAGACGCGGTTGATTTGGACGCCATACGTTCTCTCGAGAAACGTTGCGGGACACGCTTCCGCGAGCTTTCAGGTACATTGCCAAAGCTTTTGGTGGGCGGCGTCATTGTCGTGGCGTCGGCCGTAGGCGCAGGAGGGGCGGCCGCGGTACTCGCTCCGGATATTGCTGTCGGTATCTTCGGGGGCTCGTTTGTCGGCCTTCACGGGGCTGCGCTTGTCAATGCGAGCCTTGCTGCAGCTGGCGGTGGGGCCTTGGCCGCCGGCGGCATGGGCATGGCCGGTGGCACTGCTTTGATTACGGGCGGCGGCGCCGCGCTTGGTCTATTGGGTTCCGGCGGCGTTGCCTTGGCGGCATCGATGGGGGAGAACTACGCGCAATTCGTGCTCGTCGAATGTTCCAGGCTCCTTGCTTTTCTTGATGTGGCAACTGACCGCTGTCCGCATGAAGGGGCCATTTTGGTGCGGAAGGCGGCCGAGGCCGTGCAGCGTAGCATCGCTGGTGTTGAGGAAGATGTCGAGAAGGAGAATGGAAAGGGGGACCGCAGGGATAGCAGGTTGCTTAAGCAGTTGAAGAGGGGTCTTGGGTATTTGACTTCAACCCTTAAGCGAATCGAGAAGATACAGAAGCACCTTGGTGCCGCCGGTGAGAGCGAGCCGCCCAACAGCTTGCCGGCAACAAGTGATGAATAGGTTCAGGCAGTCTGGCTGCAATTCTATGCCATTAGCGCCCTCGCCCAAGCTGGCGTCATGCTTACCCATCTCTTTGTGGAACGTGATAAGTGTGTTAGCGGCTTGCTCGGTGTCTTTTTGAGTTGCCGACTAGTTCTCGTCGAGCTCCTTCAGGCGGGAGAGACGACGGTTCAGAATGTTATTCTCCCTTCTTATTTGCGTTAATTACTTGTCTATCCATCTGTGCTAGACGGTTATTAGTTTTCAGTCCTTTGCTAGAATCAAAGGCGCATTTGTATTGCATCATGCAATCGCGGAGGTTCCCATGAAGTACGCCGACCTTATCGACGGAGAAGCAACCCCGAGCGAGCTCAGAAGCTTCCTCGTGGGCGGCGAGAACGTGGCAGTAACCGTCCGCATTCCCAAGAACATGCGCGACGCCGCTAGGGAGGCGGCTGCTCTCAATGGCGTTAGCTTCACGTCTCTCGTAAAGACGAGCCTCATCGAGTATCTGTCCAAGAAGGAGAAGTAACGATGGCAGACAGCGACGATCTCATCAAGGCCGTTGGCGCTAATATTCAGGAGAAGGCATCCCTTATCTGGAGCGCTGCCGACACCCTGCGCGGTCCCTACAAGCCGCATGAGTACGGCCTGGTTATCCTTCCTATGACCGTCATCAAGCGCTTTCATGATTGCCTCGCTCCCACACACAATGCTGTTCTCGCCGCTGCCGAGAAATACAAGACACTTGCCGTGAAGGACGGCTTTCTGCGCGAAGCCTCTGGATACCCCTTTTACAACACCTCTAAGTTCACCTTCGAGACACTTAAGGCCGACCCGGAGAACATCGAGGATAACTTCAAGGACTACATCAACGGGTTCTCGGACAACGTGCAGGACATCCTGGCGCGCATGAAGTTCGCCGACCAGATCGAACGCCTCTCCGACCCGGATGCCCCGCTGCTCTACCAGATTATCTGCGACTTCTGCAAGCCGCAGGCCGATATGTCTCCCGATAAGATCCGTGCGGTGGATATGGGCTATATCTTCGAAAATCTCATCCAGCGCTTCTCTGAGTCTTACGACGAGGATGCTGGCGCCCACTTTACGAGCCGCGATATCGTGTACCTTATGACCGACCTGCTCATCCAGGCAGACTCGCACGTCTTCGAAGGCGATCGCATCACCAAGACGGTCTACGATCAGACCATGGGCACCTCGCAGATGCTCGGTTGCACCGAGGAACGCCTACGCCAGCTCGACGCCGATGCTCATGTGACCTGCTACGGCCAGGAATTCAACCCGTTTACCTTCGGCATCGCGAAGGCGAGCGCGCTCATTCGCGGTGAGGACGACGCTAACATGCGCTTTGGTGATACCCTGTCCGCCGACAAGTTCGAGGGCTTCAAGTTCGACTACTGCATCTCCAACCCTCCGTTCGGAGACCCGTGGAACCCACAGGCCGCTGCGGTGGAGAAGGAGTTCAAGACCGCCGGCGGCGGGCGCTTCCCGGTTGAGAAACTCCCAGCCAAGGGCGACGGCCAGATGCTCTTCGTGCTCAACGGGCTGTCGAAGCTCAAGGACGATGGTGTGATGGCAATCATCCAAGACGCCAGCCCGCTCTACAAAGGCAAACCCGGCAGCGGCGAGGACGGCATCCGCCGCTACGTGCTGGAGAACGACTGGCTCGACGCCATCGTGCAGCTGCCCTGCGACTCGTTCTACAACACCGGCATCGCAACCTATGTGTGGCTCTTCAGCAAGGCAAAGGCGCCGGAGCATCGTGATCACGTGCTGCTCATCGACGCCTCTCGGTGCTTCGAGAAACGCCGCAAGGGCATCGGCGACAAGAAGAACGACATCACCAAGCCCTGTCGCGACCTCATCGTGCAGGCGTACTCCGAGTATCGCGATGCCACCTGGGTGGGTACCGGCTCCAACGGGCAGGAGGTCTCCGTCGAGGCGCGCCTAATGGAGACGGTCGAGTTCGGTTTCAACCGTGTGGCCGTGGAGAGCCCCGTCGTTGATGAGAAAGGAGGTCCCGTCCTTAACAAGCGCGGGAAAATGCAGGCGGACAAGGCCAAGGAGGACACCGAGGACATCCCGCTCACGCAGGATATCGATGCCTATATCGAGCGCGAGGTGCGCCCGTACAACAAGTACGCCTGGGTGGACAAGAAGAAGACCAAAGTGGGCTACACCATCCCGTTCACGCGCGTGTTCTACAAGTACGCCGAGCTCGAGCCTGCCGATGAGATCGCCAAGCGCATCTTAGAGCACGAAAAGACGCTCGAGGAGAGCCTCGAGGCCCTCTTCGGAGAGGTGCGTTAGCGATGCGGGAGATGAAGGACAGCGGCGTCGAGTGGCTTGGCGAGGTGCCCGCGGGATGGACTTTTGCACCGTTCAAACGACTGTACTCACAGGTCTCCATCACAAATTGCGAGAGCGAAGAGCTCCTTTCGGTCTACTTGAATCGTGGAGTTATCCGCTATGTGGACTCTGATGGGGTGCAGGTGCATAAGCCAAGCAAATCTTTGTTGAAGTATCAGCTGGTTCGTCCGGGCAATTTTGTTCTAAACAACCAACAAGCATGGCGTGGATCCGTTGGGATATCTATTTACCGCGGAATAGTCAGCCCCGCTTACTATGTTCTCGAGAAAAACACAAGCAATATAGATGATCGTTTCGCTAATTATCTATTTAGAGGTCCTTTTGTGCAGGTGCTTGAACTGTGCAGTCGAGGGGTCGGCACAATCCAAAGAAATATTTCACTTGTTGAGCTAAAGTCGGAAATGGTGCCTCTGCCGCCCCTCGACGAGCAGCTCCGTATCGCGGACTTCCTGGACGAGAGGTGCGGCGAGATCGACCGCGCCGTCTTCGCCGCCGAGCGGTCTATCGAGGAGCTGAACCTGTATCGCTCTGCACGTTTGGAAGAGATGATTACCAGAGTTTCGCACGAAGCGCCGCGGGAGAAACTCAAATACGTGCTGAAGGAGTCTAAGGATAAATCTCCTGACGGAATCGGAGAGCCGCTGTCAATTACGATCGCTCGTGGAGTGCTTCGTTCTATTGAACTGGCCATACCGAATCCGACATCAAGCCTTGTTGGTGCCAAAATTGTCCATGCTGGCGACCTGGTCTTCAATAAGCTAAAGGCGTATTACGGTGTGATGTATGTGTCGCCTTACAACGGCTTGATTAGCCCAGAATATGCCGTTTATCAGGCCATCGATATGGAGAGAACCTCACTGAAATATCTTGAGTACGTATTCCATACAGCAGCAGTGATTGATGAATTTATAATTCGCATCTCTGGTGTTGCGGATGGTTTCAGGCGCTTGTATACAAGCGATCTGTTTGACATAGCGGTGCCAGTGCCTTCTATCGAGGTGCAGCAGCGTATCGTGGCGGAACTGGATGACCTGTATGCTTCCATTGCCGAGTCGATAGGGGCCAAACAGGCTATCATCGCCGACCTCAAAGCATACAAGCAGTCGCTCATTTACGAGGCCGTCACCGGAAAGCGGGAGGTGTAGCCAATGGGTGATTCCTATCGTCTCCCTCGCATCGTGTTGGAAGCGTCATCGTCAAAAACGTGGGATGCCGCTATCTCCGAATGGCACGTGACGGGATGCCGTGACAATGGGGACGCTTCTGGCGATTGTCTTTGCGGACACGAGGGCATTAGGTATGAGTTCACTATCAAAAACTCTGTCAACGGGAACGAGCTCTCACCAATAGGCTCAACCTGCATCCTGAAGTTCGAAAACGATGAGCTCAAGAACGAGGTTGAAGGTTGGAAAGCGGCAATCAAGTTGCTGGAGGCCCTCGAGGCAAGAAGGCCGGACGTACGACTCGACGGCATGAACAGGGACCTGTTCTCTCGATGTCTCTACGCCTTCCTTTACGAGAAAGGTGCTTTTCCGCCCAATAGGTACAACGGTTACGACGGCCGAAACGATTACGAGTTCATGGTGGATATGTTCAACAAGAGGACGGCGCCGACAGAAAAGCAGCGCGCGAAGATGTACATGGTGCTAAACAAGAGCATATTTCCGTGGCTCGTTCTTTTCGGTCGTGAGCTGAGAGAGATGAGGCTGTAACATGTCTGCGCAGACAAAGGAAAAGAACCTCGAGCAGGACATAGAGTCGTTCCTCTGCTCGCCTGCGGGCGGTTTCCTTAAGTGCGACGATAAACATTCGCTCCTCTACGTCGAGGACGGCACCTATCAGATGGTCGGCGGCGGCTACATGGAACACCGCGACCGCGCGCTCGACGCTACGACTCTGGTCAACTTTATCCAGACGACGCAGCCCAAGGCTTGGGAGCGCTTCGAGCGCATGTGCAACTCCGATTCCACGGCGAAGTTCGCCAAAGTCTTCAACGACGCCGTCGACCGCCTAGGCATGGTTGCAGTGCTCAAACACGGCTTCAAGCACCGAGGAATTCCGTTCAAAGTTGTATTCTTCAAGCCGGAGAGCGGTCTTAACGAAAGCGCCGCCGATCGCTATGCCAAGAACGTTTGCCGCTGCATCCGCCAGTTCCACTTCGCCGAGACGGGCAACCAGACCATCGACATGGTCCTGGACGTGAACGGCATCCCCCTGGTGGGCATAGAGCTCAAGGACCAGTTTACCGGCCAAGACGTCGAGAACGCCATGCGCCAGTGGCGCGAGGACCGCGATCCACGGTGTCGCTGTCTCAAGTTCAACGCGCGCATGCTGGCATTTTTCGCCGTCGATCTCGAAAATGTCTACATGACCACCAAGCTGGAGGGCGCGAAGACCTTCTTCCTGCCGTTCAACCAGGGCTCCGCCGGGGCGGGAAACGACGGCGGCGCCGGCAACCCCGCAAATCCCGACGGTTATGCCACGAGTCACTTGTGGGAGGTCGCCCTGCAGAAGGACAGCCTGCTCGATATCGTCAACAAGTTCCTTCACCTGGAGGTCAAGGAAGAGACAGAGCTCGATGCGCGCGGCAACGAGGTGAAGCGCAAGAAGGAGCGCATCATCTTCCCCCGTTACCACCAGCTCGACTCCGTGCGTAAGGTCATCGCCGACGTGCGCGCGAACGGGACGGGCAAGAACTACCTCGTGCAGCATTCGGCGGGGTCGGGCAAGTCTAACAGCATCGCCTGGACGGCCTATCGCCTTGCATCCCTCTTTGTGGATGACACCCCGCTGTTCGACTCCGTGGTCGTCGTCACCGACCGTCGCATTCTCGACAGCCAGCTGCAGGAGACCATCTCGGGCTTCGACCACGCCATCGGCTCGGTCGTGACCATCGGCAAGGACAAGACCTCGGCCGACCTGCGGGACGCCATCAACGGCGGCGCTCGTCTCATCGTCTCGACCCTGCAAAAGTTCCCCGTGATTTACGAGCAGGTCGAGAGCAAGGGTAAGCGCTTCGCCATCATCGTCGACGAGGCGCACTCGTCCCAGACGGGAACGAGCGCGCTCAAGCTCAAGAGCGCCCTTGCCGACAAGCGCGACGCGCTCGAGGAGTACGCTGAGATCGAGGCGGAAGCCGAGGACGCCGCAGCCGATTGGGAGGACCAGCTCGCCGACGAGCTCGCGAGCCACGGCCGTCACAAGAACCTGACCTTCGTTGCCTTTACCGCCACGCCAAAGGAACAGACGCTCGAGATCTTCGGCGATGAGTGGCCTGACGGGTCCTTCCACCCGTTCCACGTCTACTCGATGCGCCAGGCGATAGAGGAGGGCTTCATTATGGACCCCCTCGCCAACTACGTGAGTTATTCGGAGGCCGTCGAGCTCGCGCGCACGGTCCCCGACAACCCCGATGTGCCCAGCAGCCCCACGCTCAAGCTGCTCCGCAAGTACAAGGAGCTGCATCCCTACGCTCTCGGTCAGAAGGCCGAGCTCATCGTGGAGACGTTCCGCAACGTTACGCGCACCAAGATCCGCGGCAAGGGCAAGATGATGGTGGTCACTGCCTCGCGCCTCGCGACGGTTCGCTACTACCACGAGATCAAGCGCTACATGCAGAAGAAGGGCTACGACGACGTCGAGGTGCTGGTGGCGTTCTCGGGTGCCATCAGCGACCCCGTGGATGGCCCCAACGGTCCCGAGTACACCGAGCCGTCTATCAACGTCGGCCACGATGGGCAACGTGTCGCCGAGAGCCAAACGAAGGCCGAGTTCCACAACTATGGTGACGTGCTCGTTGTCGCCGAGAAGTACCAGACGGGCTTCGATGAGCCTCTGCTTCACACGCTGGTGGTGGACAAGAAGCTCAAGGACGTGAAGGCGGTTCAGACGCTCTGCCGCGTCAACCGTATCCATCCGGACAAGGAGGACACCTACATCCTCGACTTTGTGAACAAGCCCGAGGATATCCAGAAGGCGTTCGAGCGCTTCTATGCCGAGACGTCGCTTTCCGAGCAGATCAACACCGACCTCCTCTATCAGGTGCAGACCGACATTCGCGGCTACAAACTCTACGACGAGGACGACATCGAGGCCGCGGCCGAGATTGTCTTCACGGATGACAAGGGTAAGCCGCAGGGCAACGTGCAGGGCAAGCTTGCTGCCGTTTTGAAGCCTGCGGTCTCGCGCTACAACGAGCTGGATGACGACTCGCGCTATCAGGTGCGTCGTAAGGTGCGTAGCTTCTGCAAGTGGTACACCTACATCACCCAGATTGTTCGCATGTTCGATCGCGACCTGCACAAGGAGTACGTGTATCTGAGCTATCTGCGCCACCTCCTCAAGGTCGAGAAGATCCCCGTCGAGGCGGTGGACGACAAGGTCGAGATGCGCTTCTACAAGCTCAAGCAAGAGTTCGAGGGCAGCATTTCGCTTGAGCCTGGCGGCGGCGTGCTCGATCCCGGTGGCGCGGCCAAGACCGTGACGCCCGACAAGAAGCGCGACCCGCTGCAGGTGCTCGTGGATAAGTTCAACGAGCAGTGGGCTGGCAACTTCACCGAGGGAGATCGTGTGGTTATCGACACGCTGTGGAAGCGTATCGCCGAAAACCCGCAGGTCGCCGACACCATCCGTCGCGACGGCAGACAGGTCTTCGAATCAAGCCTGCTGCCCAAGGTGTTCGATGAAGAGGCTCGCCGCGCCTATGTGGAGAACACGGACTCCTTTACCAGCCTCTTTGAGGACAGTGAGAAGTATCGCGCCATGATGAGCGCCATCGGGCAGTTGCTGGTGGAGAAGTTCAAGTAGACGATGAGGACTAAGAGCAAGGTGGGCTTAGCATGGCAAAAAATCAGTCAGATTACTTTCAGGCAAAACATCCGTGGTCTGAGACTAAGGATGATCTTCTGTCATGCTATCTAACGCCTTTTTTCACTAAAGTGTATCGACCTTCACGGAACGGCATTCTTTATATCGATGCTTTTGCTGGCGCGGGTTTATTTGCCGATGGCAGTAAAGGATCTCCCTTGATTGCCCTTTCTAAGTATTTTGCAATTGCAAAGAAAAATCGTTCAAAGACGCCCATCCAGTTCATTCTTAGTGAATCCAACGCGGAATCTAGAAAGCATCTCGAATCGACATTTAACGAAGCAAAGGGAGCCAGCGGCTATATCAAGCCGCCAATTATCGTTTCCAGTTGCGAGGATGCTATAAGACGGGCACAACAAACTAGCGTTTGTGGGGGCGGTAAGCCCTCAACAGTCTTCTATTACATCGATCCATTCGGGGTTAAAGACCTACGACTCGATCTTCTAACTAATTCGCCGAATATGGCTCACACGGAGGCCCTGGTCAACTTCAATAGTTTTGGTTTATTCCGCGTTGCCTGCGCTGCCATGAAAGTGCCACTGTCACTTCCAAATGAAGTTGAACTGCCGGAAGACGACTTTAATGAGCTCACGAAAGCCAGCGTTTGGGTTGAACGTCTGAATGCCTGCATCGGAAGTGGTAACTGGAAAGAAGTGGTCGTTCGTTATAAGGCTGGAGAGATCGACGCTTGGCAGGCTGAACATGCGCTCTCGGAACTCTTTTGCAACAACGCGCGTTCTTACTATAAGTATGTAACGAATATGCCTATCAAAGATATGAGTAAACGCGTTAATGTCGGTGGGCTCGTCAAATATAGAATGATCCATATGACCAATAGCCCAGACGGTTGCGTTCTGATGAACGATAACATGATTAAGCGCAACCTCGACCGGCAATGCAAGCAGTTGGGATTGTTTGCGGTGGATGTTGATGGTCGCAATGTTGAGACTGCCGTAATTGCGGCCAAGGCCAGTGATTTTGTCCAGCATATGCCCGTTCACCAAAACATGAAAATGGGCGATATTGCTGCCACGTTGATTTCCGAGTGCGGAGTCTTTGACAGAAGCAATACTATTTTGAAGACCTATGTGGGCCCAATGATTGAGGAAGGTGTTCTTGAGCGTGCGGTCAAGAACACTTTGAAAGGAAAGCCAAAAAAGAGCTTTGCGCTCAAAGACGAGGTTTATCGAGCAAGATGAGTGCTTAGGTCGGTCGTATCTTTGGTGTGAGGAAGTTTAGCGAGAAGAGAATTAAAGAACAATGGAACAACTTGGGCACATATATCGAAAAAGTATGCTCTACCGTACAAAAGTTGAATATGGCGATTGGGCGATGAATCATGTGCAAGGCTGTTCGCATGGATGCAATTTTCCATGCTATGCATATTTAATGGCAAAACGTTTTGGGCGTGTCAAAACATACGAGGAATGGCGGCGGCCGAGCCTTGTCGACAACACTTTGGATCTGCTGCGCAAAGAGTTGCCGCGTTATTGTGATGAGATAAAACAGGTTCAACTGTGCTTTACAACCGATCCTTTTATGCTCGGATATCCAGAAGTTGGCAGTATGAGCTTGGGTGCAATTGAGCTCATTAACGAGTACGGTAAGCCGTGCAGCATTCTAACGAAAGGAGAGCTTCCCGTTGAACTTGCGGCGTTGCCTAATGCGGCGTTGAACACCTATGGAATTACCTTGGTGTCACTTGATGAGGACAATCGGAAAAGGATGGAACCCGGTGCAGCGGCATACTCAGTCAGGCTTGCCGCTCTCGAGTCTCTCCATAAGGCTGGCTGTAAGACTTGGGTTAGCATGGAGCCATATCCGACTCCAAATATCTGCGAGCAAGATTTGGATGCGCTGCTGCGCAAGATCTCTTTTGTCGATAAAATTGTTTTTGGCAGGACGCACTATGACAGGTTAACAAGCTCCTACGACGACTGCGCCCGCTTCTATCGTGATAGTGCAAGGGAAGTCCGTGATTTTTGTTTTGATCACGGCATCGAGTGTCACATTAAAAAGGGGACTGTCAACTAGTGCTGAGCCTGCTGTGGTTTGGTAGTCATGGTATCGGGTTTCACTGTGGTCCTGACTGCATTCGTGCAGCTATGTTTTTCAATGCGTCCTTAAGCTAGTTGCAATTTGGGACCATTGAGAGCTGCTATCCACGACCTTATTTGCGCATCTCTGTCATCGCTATTTCTCGCATAACATCTTGTACGCCCATTGCTCTGCTTGCCAAGAAGCCGACGCACACGCTTGATCCCACCTTATTTGGGATGCAGGCTTTTACGTCCTCACACGTCAAGCGTTTAGTCACTTTTTATCAACACTCCCTGACCGTACATCGATTGCAATGTCGATGCGGGCAATCATTAATGTGGAGCTTTTGGCAACCAGATTGCGGAAAGCGGGCTCATCGGAATCGGTGAGCCCGCAGACGTTGTGCATGCCGCTGTGGTTGCCTAGTTTGAAGGCTGAGACTGAATCTGCCGAGGGATGGATGCGAGGTATTTGATGGCAAGCTAAAGCCTGATGCTGATAATGCCGATGCTGCTGGCGAGAAGAATAAAGACCACCAACGCGATTACAACTGCCAAAACCGCATACAACCGCTTCATTTTGCCTCCTGCCGAACTGGAAGAAATGAGTTCAATAACTGCTGATAGAATTCTACCAGCAGATTATTACTCAACGGTATGAGTGAGGCTTGTTTTGGAACATAGCAAACATGAGAGGGGCATTCAGTCCGAATGTACCTCCGGGCATGATGAGCGTGTGGAAGCGCCTCGAAAAGAAGCGGTCGAGGCGAATGACAAGTGGGGTAAGAAGGTTGCCAAGCATTTTGGAAAGCTATCGACCAAAGTAAAGATTGTTTTGGTCGTGGTCATAGTGGTGGCCCTTGCCAGTTTTTTTGGCGGTGGCCTTCCTTGGATAACCGATAACCACGAAACTCAGTACCTCACGACATCGGATCTTAAGTCTGCTGTAGATATCGACAGTCTTTCTACGGTTGATTACACCTACCACGGCATCGTCGAGAAGCACGGCAGGTTCCTCTGGATGGATCGCGTGGACTATCGCGTTAAATACGAGGCTCACATTCGTGCATCGTATACGATGAGCGACATCCAGTTTGACATTGACGAAGAGAATAAGACCGTTACCGCCTATCTCCCCAAAGCGCAGGTGAGCGAGCCACAGCTCGACAATAGTAAGTTTGGCTATCTTCCCGAAAACGCAACTGCAGATATGAAAGATGTTCTGTCACTTTGTCGCAAAGATGCCGCAGATGAAGTCGATAAAAAGGAGATCAAAAAACAGGCGGACGCGAGCTTGCGGGATACCGTAAAGGCGCTGACGCTGCCGCTTATCGAGGATGAGTACAAGCTTGATTTCAAACCGTTGGCCGATTACAAGGGGGAGACTGACTCCAATGCGTAAACCATGGTTGGTATGCTTTGCCCTCGTGGTGGCGCTGTCACTTACTGGGCTTTCGGGTTGCGCCAAAAAAGACGAAGAGCCTGATTTTTCGGGTTATACGAAGATTGCCGAGCTTGCTACCGTCGAGTGCAGATTCCATAACGTCGCGGAAATCTATAACGACGGCACCAATATGTTGTTTGGGATAAACGTGGGATACAAGAAAGCGTGGTTCGAGTATGACGGAACGGTGCAACTGGGCGTTGACGTCTCCAAGGTAGATGTCAGTAAGCCGGATGAGAACAATGTCGTAACTATCACGCTCCCTAATGCGCAGGTCCTTGGTCAGCCCCAAGCCGACGAGAGCACCTTTTCTGATATCTATAGCGATACCGGACTGCTAACTCCTATTACGACAGTTGATCAGTCTGCTGCGCTTGAAGAAGCCCAAAATGAAATGGTAAAAAGTGCCGAGGGCAATTCAGCATTGATGAGCAGCGCCCGTGAAAGAGCTAAAACTCTCTTGGGCCGGTACGTCACTGGAATTGGTGAGCGGATGGGCGAGAAGTACGAAGTTCAGTTTAAGGATGCCGAATAGACTGGTTGGCAATCGGTCGGATTAAAGGGGGCTGCAGATGTGCAGCCCCCTTCTGTTTGGGGGTCTTACTACCTTCTTCAGCGGTGCAGATTTGCCAACAAGCCCATTGCCGGCGGCAAGGTTACTATTCGCAGTGCGCTTCAGCGGAGGAACTCGATGACTGCACATGAATGCTTATTCTAAATTGCTTTCGTCTGCACCCCGCAATCCCGCGCGCGGCGCTCAGCAGCTCGCACTCCCTCCGGCTCCACTGGCGCAGCTCGGCCGCGTGCACGGCGTCGCGACACAGGTCCAGGAACACCTCGGCGCCCTCGCAGAAGCACTCGCGGGCAAAGGCACCCGAGCCGCTTACGATGCACGCGCTGTCGGCGAAGAGCTATCGGCTAGTCGATTCGCGCGGGCAGCGGCTAAAGCGGGCGTGTGATAAATTGATTATTGATGAGAACGAACACGTGTTCGTTTATATGGTAAGATATATGCCAGCGGGAGCGATTTCATTCGATATCGTTCTTGCCGGTACTTTTTACTTCCGCATGCTGTCGGCGCGGACTTCGAATTCAGAGAGGGCGATTGCAATGCTATACGAATTTAAATAGATCTCTAATGCTTAATTAAGACCATGTCTATGTCAAAAGACATACAAAAGTGTTAGTCTTTTGACATGAAACACTTTGATGAAATATTCGAACTGGCGGCAGATGGCTACGGCATCGTGACTGCTGCGCAGGCACGCGAGATTGGCGTAACCACCGGAGAACTGAGCCGATGGTGTGCCACTGGGAAATTGATGCGCCGAGGACATGGGGTGTACAAGCTCACCCAATGGGTTCCGACGCCCCGGGACGTCTTTGCGGAGGCAGTGGCTCTTGTTGGTGACGAGGGTTTCCTGTGGGGCGAATCAGTGCTGTCTATGCACGCACTTGCACTTGTTGATCCTCGTGCCGTGACCGTGGCAACACCAAAGCGTATTCGCCGCAAACTGCCAGCTTGGGTAAAAACAGTGCCCGCTCCAGAGAATGCGAAAACGACGTTCTATGAAGGAATCCCTTCTCAATGCGTTGCCGATGCGATTGAGGCTTGTAAGGGGTCCGTTATGACCGAACGCCTCATCGAGGCAACCAAGCACGCTCAAGCCGAGGGCCTTATTACCTCCAATGAGCATGAGAGACTGATGAAGGAGCTGTCGTGAAGGAAGTCAAGAAGCCAACCAGCAGACGTAACCTTGACATAGCGATAGACCGACTCTGCACTGATTTGGGCGAAGAACCGGGCCGCGTTAAAAGGCTCATTGCGGCCGTTGTTGTTGGACAAATGCTACCCGATGGAGCCGCAAAGGGTGGAAATGCCCTGAAGATTCGCTTTGGGAAGGATGCCACGCGGTTCTCGCGCGACCTCGATACCGCCAGGGCATCCTCACTGAACGATTACATGACGAAGCTTGAAGATTCGCTCACTATGGGCTGGAACGGATTCTCGGGTGCCATTGTTCCGAGGGAGCCCGCATCTCCGAAGGGAATTCCAACTGCTTACGTCATGCGTCCGTTCGAAATCAAGATTGCCTACAATGGTAAATCGTGGATGACGCTGCCGCTTGAGGTCGGTCATAACGAAATCGGCGACGCCGACGATCCCGATATGGTTTCCTCGCCTGAAGCTGCGGCAATATTGAAAGGTCTCGGGTTTCCCGAACCGGGGCCGGTTCCGTGCATGAGGCTCGAGCATCAGATTGCCCAGAAACTTCATGCTGCGAGCAGCCCCGGCAGCGAGCGCGCCCATGATCTGATAGATCTCCAGATTGCAATTTCCAACGGGGAAATTGATTACCTAAAAACTCGAGAGGTCTGTATCAGACTCTTTGCGTATCGTGCGGAGCAGGAGTGGCCTCCAATGATCTCGAGGGGAGTGGGCTGGGACTCACTGTATTTCTCCCAGGCGGAAGGACTTAACGTTTTGCCGACTGTCGATGATGCCGTGGCATGGGCGAACGACTTGATTGCAAAAATCGATTCTGCTCGTTAGTGACACTGCTGAGATCTCTCGCTTACGCCATAGCAATCCCGCGGGCCGCACTCAACAGCTCATACTCCCTCTGGCTCCACTGGCGCAGTTCGACAGTCTCGACGGCATCGCGACACAGGTCCAGGAATACCTCGGCTCCCTCGTAGAAGCACTCACGGGCAAAGTCACCCGAGCCGTCTGCGACGCACATGCCGTCTGCAAACAACTTCCAACTCGACGGCTCGCGCGAGTCGTCTCCAAGCAGCTTGATCTGCAGCACGTGCGGATTGCTGGCGGCGCAAAGCTCTTCCTCGAGCTTCTCCACCGTAAAGCGCATCTGGTGGGAGAGGCTGCTCTTGACCATGGCCGAGGCATAGCCGCTCGGCTCGTCCAGAAGATGCATTCGTTTTGGCTTGACTACCAGGTTGTGGAAGTTGAGCTCACCGCGCATAGAGAAATTGTTCATACGGACTCCTTTCATCGATGTTGGCAGGGCCACCGTGCCTCTTGGCCGGTTGGCGTCGGGATCGTGGAGCCAACTCTCTACCCCGACTCTGGATAAAACGCGCCCGCTCCTTGCGGGCACGATGGAGTCTATCAGCGCGCGCGGACAAAAATCAACCCCGTGCGGCAATGAGCGCACGGGGTTGATTTGGTCTACGACCCTCAATTTTTGGCATTTGTTATTCGTCGTCTCCGTCGTTGGGGTCGCCCTTGAGGGTGTTGATGTCCAGGTACTGGTTATCGTCCTCTTTTTGCTGGGTTTCCGACTCCGCTTGGGTGGGGCCGCGGAACAGCTGGAATCCCTCAAACGCAATGACACCGAGCAGGGCAATGATAATGGCGATAAAGGCAACCTTGACTGCCTGCGGAAATTCCGAGAAACGCAGCGCCTTTTCCTCGGCGTAATAATCGGCGAAGCGCTCTTCGCCCGTGCTTTTGGTATACGCCGGCGCGGACGCGGCCTCCGGGTCATATTCCGGTGCGGGCGTGGCAGCGTACGGATCGTTGAGATAATCGCTCGATGCGGTGCCATAATCCTCGGTCTCGATGCGACCGTTGCCAGCATAGCCATCGGAATAATCGGAATATGCCGCACCGCCCTCATAGTCTGCGGCGCTCGTGTTGGCGGCAAAAAGCGGGTTAACTGGAACATCGAGCGCCGGCATGCCGGTAGAGGTCTCATCCAGATCGGCTGCAGCCCAGGAATCGTAGGCAACCTGATGGGCAACGGGCTCATCGAGCCTTGTGACCGGAGGCTTGCGCGCCGCAGGAACGGGCAACTGCTGGGCGTTATACATAACGGTGCTGTCGGCCGATTTGCCCTGCGTCGCTGCAGCGAGAAATGCCGCCGTCTCGGATGGGTCGCTTGCGGGGCGGGGAGCGGGCGTGGGCGCCGAAGTGGGTGCGGGCGACTGCGCAGGAGTCGGCGCAGATGCGGGCTTAGGCGCAAGTGCGGGATTGGGACTTGACGGGCGAGCCCCGCCGCCCATGAGTTCGTCGGCGGTCCACGGGCGATCATCCATCACGTCGTCAAGGCTCAGCGAAAACAGGTCGTCTTCACTCTCATCGAACATGTGGTGCACATGTCCACCAATTGCCGGAATCAATCCGCGACCGGTGCATGATGCCTTGCTCAACGCCATTCTGTCCCATCCTTTCGAAATACTAATGACATCGATTATATGGAACTTCCCAAGCGGCTCGGTCTTGGATTCGTGCTTTCCAGAACTCGCGCCCAAAAGGGGAGGGGCAATCCAGGCGAGTGCCTACTTGTCGCCGGCCGCCGCCTTGGCCTCATTGAGGTAGCTATAGAAGCTGTACTTGGAGATGCCAAAGAACTCGCAGGCGCGCTCGCTCGACTTGGAAATGAGGAAGGCGCCGCGACGGTCGAGGTAGCCAATGGCACGAATACGCTCGTCTTTGGTCATGAGTGCCGCGGGCTTGCCCACAAACTGCTCGCACTCGTGCAGCAGGTCCTCGAGCAGGTCGCCGATGTTCTTGGTAATGGGCTCGGGCTCGGTATAGCCCATGCCGCCGGTGCCGGTAAAGGCGTCGAGCGAACGCTCAAAAGCCTTCATGAGCGTAATGTCAAAGTTGATGCCCAAAATGCCGACGGGCTTGCCCTCGTCGTTGCGGATAAAGATCGTCGACGATTTGAGCAGCTTACCGTCGGTGGTTTTAGTGAGGTACGGCTCGCGGTCGTGTACATCGGTGACGCCCTCGTGCATGGACTCAAACACAATATGGCTGGGGCCGTCACCCAGTTTGCGCCCGCTGACGTGGCCGTTTTCGATCACTACGATGGAGTGGTCCACGTCCTCGGTCTCCAGATCGTGGACGACGACTTCGCAGTTGGGGCCAAATTGGAGCGCCAGACCGTGTGCGAGGCGCTTGTAAAACTCAATCTGTGCGGGGGTCATGGGTGCCTTCCTAAAAATTAGTTTGGGCACACTTTGCCATAAACCACACTTGACCGCAAACAAATCCATCAACAAGGCAATTCATAACCGTTCGGCGGCGAAAAGGTACCGATTACGGCAACAAACAATTTGTTAGGTTTTCCAATCAAAAAGTGTGATAGAACAGTGCTAACAAACTTTTTGTTTGGCATCCACATAAAAGTTCAGTCGCATGAATGGGAATGGGCTGAAACGCGTATGCGGGGGCCGGCAAGAGAGGACTTAAGGAGTTCACCGTATGGCCGATAAGATCCAGTGGGCGAGCAACACGATGCCCAAGAGCGATGACAAGCACTTGGGAATCATGAGTCTCGACCACGTGAAGAAGGCCCGTGCCTTCCACCAGTCGTTCCCCCAGTACACCGTCACTCCGCTTGCCCGCCTGGACGGCCAGGCCGCGCGCCTGGGCCTGTCCAACCTGTGCGTTAAGGACGAGAGCTATCGCTTTGGCCTCAACGCCTTTAAGGTCCTGGGCGGCTCGTTTGCCATGGCCAACTATATTGCCGACGAGACCGGCAAGGACGTTGCCGACTGCACCTTCGATTACCTGACCTCCGATCAGCTGGCCGAGGACTTTGGCCAGGCCACCTTCTTTACCGCTACCGACGGCAACCATGGCCGCGGCGTGGCATGGGCTGCCAACAAGCTGGGCCAGAAGGCCGTCGTGCACATGCCCAAGGGTTCCACCAAGCCCCGCTTCGATAACATCGCCGCCGAGGGCGCCACGGTGACCATCGAAGAGGTCAACTACGACGAGTGCGTGCGCATGGCTGCCGCCGAGGCTGACGCCTGCGAGCGTGGCGTCATCGTTCAGGACACCGCCTGGGAGGGCTACGAGAAGATCCCGTCCTGGATCATGGAGGGTTACGGCACCATGGCTTCCGAGGCTGCCGAGCAGCTGCGCGAGATGGCCATCAACCGCCCGACGCACGTGTTTGTCCAGGCTGGCGTGGGTTCGCTCGCCGGCGCCGTGGTGGGCTACTTCACCAACCTGTATCCCGATAACCCGCCCACCTTCGTCGTGGTTGAGTGCGCGCCTGCCGCCTGCCTGTACAAGGGCGCTGCCGCCGGCGACGGCGATCCGCGCATCGTGGACGGCGACATGCCCTCCATCATGGCCGGTCTGTGCTGCGGCGAGCCCAACATCCTGGGCTGGGATATCCTGCGCAACCACGCTACCGCCTTCGTGTCCTGCCCCGACTGGGTCACCGCTCGCGGCATGCGCACCCTGGGCGCTCCCGAGAAGGGCGACCCGCGCGTCATCTCCGGCGAGTCCGGCGCGGTGACCACCGGCCTGGTCGAGACCCTCATGCTCGATCCCGAGTACGCCGAGCTCAAGGAGCTCATCGGCCTGGACAAGACGAGCTCCGTGCTCTGCTTCTCCACCGAGGGCGACACGGATCCGGATCAGTACCGTCGCATCGTCTGGGAGGGCGAGTACCCCACCTGCTAGCAGGCCTGACCTGTCCGGGTGGCGGAGCATATGTTTGCTCCCTGCTCGAACAGTCCTGCGCAAGACGGAAAGCACATTAAGTGCTTTCCTTTGCGTGCGGAACTCGCGACGGAGCAAACATATGCTCCGCCACCCTACGTCCACTTGCTCGTGGGGTACTCGACCTCACGCTGCTTGGCACAAGTGATCTATCTGAAATATCTATCTGTAGGTAAACCCTTGTAGAAAGGTTGACTGTTATGACTAAGGAACTCGATTTCGACGCTATCAAGGCTGCTGCTGAGTCCCATCGTGCTGATATGACTCGCTTTCTGCGCGCCATGATCTCTCACCCCTCTGAGTCCTGCGAGGAGGGCGAGGTTGTCGCCTGCATCAAGGCCGAGATGGAGAGCCTCGGCTATGACGAGGTCAAGGTCGACGGCCTGGGCAACGTTATGGGCTTTATGGGCGAGGGCGACAAGATTATCGCCATCGACTCCCACATCGACACCGTCGGCATCGGCAACATCGAGAACTGGGACGCCGATCCCTATGAGGGCTACGAGACCGACGAGATCATCTACGGCCGCGGCGGCTCCGACCAGGAGGGCGGCATGGCTTCTGCTACCTATGCTGCCAAGATGATGAAGGACATGGGCCTCATCCCCGAGGGCTACAAGATCATGGTCGTCGGCACCGTCCAGGAAGAGGACTGCGACGGCATGTGCTGGCAGTACATCTACAACAAGGACGGCATTAAGCCCGAGTTTGTCATTTCCACTGAGCCCACCGACGGCGGCATCTATCGCGGTCACCGCGGCCGTATGGAGATCCGCGTCGACGTTCACGGTACCTCCTGCCACGGCTCCGCTCCCGACCGCGGCGACAACGCCATCTACAAGATGGCTGACATCATCGCTGACGTCCGCGCCCTCAACAACAACGGCTGCGACGAGTCGACCGACATCAAGGGTCTCGTCAAGATGCTCGACCCCAAGTACAACCCCGAGCACTACGAGGATGCCCGCTTCCTGGGCCGCGGCACCTGCACCGTCAGCCAGATCTTCTACACCAGCCCCAGCCGCTGCGCCGTGGCCGATTCCTGCGCCATCTCCATCGACCGTCGCATGACCGCCGGCGAGACCTGGGAGTCCTGCCTGGACGAGATCCGCAACCTGCCGGCCGCCAAGAAGTACGGCGACGACGTGAAGGTCTCCATGTACATGTACGACCGTCCGTCCTGGACCGGCGAGGTCTACGAGACCGAGGCTTACTTCCCCACGTGGATCAACAAGGAGACCGCTCCGCACGTCAAGGCCCTCGTCGACGCCCACAAGGCCATGTTCGGTGACGAGCGCATCGGCTGCGAGCCCAGCATGGACAAGCGCACCGGTCGTCCGCTGTGCGACAAGTGGACCTTCTCCACGAACTGCGTCTCCATCCAGGGCCGCTATGGCATCCCCTGCGTCGGCTTTGGCCCGGGTGCCGAGTCTCAGGCTCACGCTCCCAACGAGGTCACCTACAAGGACGACCTGGTCACCGCTGCCGCCATGTATGTGGCTGCCCTGAACCTCTACGATCCGAGCCAGGCCGATGGCGACGCCACCGTGTTCCGCGCCGGTCTGACCAACAACAAGATCGACTAGTCCCATTCCTCGATCTTGTTGAGCCGGGGGCAGTTTATGCCCCCGGCGCCTCCTGTTGACTTGGGGCCCGCGGTCGTTATCTCCCATGCTTCCTCGACGGTGGCGGGTCCTCGTCATAGCGCTCTGCATGTTCTAGCCACACGCGCATGCCGGAGCGCATCTACTCATTGCGATCGTTTCACCTTTAGAAAGGACATTTCCATGGACGCCAAGTTTACCGAGCTCGTCGAGCAGCTGAACGGCCTCGATTTTAAGGGTATGTACGGCAGCGACTTCCTGCACACCTGGGATAAGACCACCGATGAGCTCAAGGCGCTCTACATCGTCGCCGACGCTCTGCGCGAGCTGCGCGAGAACAACGTTTCGTCCAAGATCTTCGATTCGGGCCTGGCCGTCTCGCTGTTCCGCGACAACTCCACCCGTACGCGCTTCTCCTTCTCTAAGGCCGCCAACCTGCTCGGCCTTGAGCTGCAGGACCTGGACGAGAAGAAGTCCCAGATCGCTCACGGCGAGACCGTCCGCGAGACCGCTACCATGATCTCCTTCATGGCCGACGTCATCGGCATCCGCGACGACATGTACATCGGCAAGGGCGACGCCTACATGGCCGAGGTCTCCGAGTCTGTCCGGCAGGCTTACGAGGACGGCGTTCTGGATCACCGTCCCACGCTCATCTCCCTGCAGTCCGACTCCGATCACCCCACGCAGTCCTCTGCCGACATGCTCTACCTTATCAACGAGTTTGGCGGCCTCGAGAACCTCAAGGGCAAGAAGGTTGCCGTCACCTGGGCCTATTCGCCCTCTTACGGCAAGCCGCTGTCCTGCCCGCAGTCGCTAATCAGCCTGCTGCCCCGCTTTGGCATGGACGTCACCCTGGCTCACCCCGAGGGCTACGACCTCATGCCCGAGGTCGTCGAGCGCGCCAAGACCTATGCCGCCGAGTCCGGCACCACCTTTAAGCAGGTCAACACCATGGCCGAGGCCTTCGAGGGCGCCGACATCGTGATCCCCAAGAGCTGGGCTCCGTTTGCCGCCATGGAAAAGCGTACCAACCTGTACGCCGAGGGCGACGACGCCGGCATCGCAGCGCTCGAGAAGGAGCTGCTCGCCCAGAACGCCACGCATCAGGATTGGTGCTCCACGACCGAGCTCATGGAGAAGACCGCCAACGGCCAGGACACTATCTTTATGCATCCGCTGCCCGCCGACATCTCCGGTGTCTCCTGCGAGCACGGCGAGGTCAACGCCGACGTCTTCGACATGCACCGCGTGGGCATGTACAAGGAGGCCAGCTACAAGCCGTACGCCATCGCAGCCATGATGTTCCTGCAGAAGGTTGCCGATCCCGCCGCTACCCTCAAGGCCCTCGACGAGCGCAACACCGCCCGTTGGTTCCAGGCCTAAAGCTGGGCTGAGAAATGGCTAAGCGTATCGTTGTCGCCCTGGGCGGAAACGCCCTCGGCGCCAACCTTCCCGAGCAGATGGAGGCCGTCAAGACGACTTCCAAGGCTATCGTCGACCTGATCGAGGAGGGCAACGAGGTCGTCGTCGTGCACGGCAACGGTCCCCAGGTGGGCATGATCGCCAACGCGATGGCTGAGCTCACGCGCTCTAATCCTCAGAAGTACGTTCCCTGCCCCTTGTCCGTTTGCGGCGCCATGAGCCAGGGCTACATTGGCTATGACCTGCAAAATGCGCTGCGCGAGGAAATGCTCGACCGCAATATCGACAAGGGTGTCGCGACCGTGCTCACCCAGGTCGAGGTTGCGGCGGACGACCCGGCCTTTGCCGACCCGGTCAAGCCGATCGGTCCGTGGATGAGCGAGGCCGAGGCCAAGGAGCTGGAGGCCGATCGCGGCTATCAGTTCATCCACGACGAGAAGCAGGGCTTCCGTCGCGTGGTTGCCTCGCCCAAGCCCGTGAACATCGTCGAGCTCGACACCATTAAGTCGCTCGTCGAGTCCAACCATGTGGTGATCTCCTGCGGCGGTGGCGGCATTCCCGTCACCAAGTCCCAGGGCAACCACCTTAAGGGCGCTGCCGCCGTCATCGATAAGGACTTTGCGGCCGAGAAGCTCGCCGAGCAGCTCGACGCCGATGCCCTGATTATCCTGACGGCCGTGGAGAAGGTTGCCATTGGCTTTGGCACCGACCACGAGCAGTGGCTCGACACGCTGACCGCGGCTGACGTAAAGCGTCTGTCCGAGGCCAACGAGTTCGGTCGTGGCTCCATGCTGCCCAAGGTTCAGGCCGCCTCGACGTTTGCCGAGAGCAAGCCGGGCCGCACGGCGCTCATCACGCTGCTCGAGAAGGCGCGTGACGGTCTTGCCGGCAAGACCGGTACCACGTTTACCGGCGACGCTGAGTAGGCATATCTGCACCATTGAGGAGGGTGCCCTGCGTCGCGGGGTGCCCTCCTTTGTGCTATGGAGAGCCAAGGGTCGTTCGCTGGAAAACGAGTGCGTGCCTGTTCCGACGGAGTGTGAGCTTGGTATGGTGGGTATAGCAACTATGGTGTCCAAAGCAGCCAGGGGAGGTTTGCGGAGATGAAACTCGGTTGCGTCATTATGGCTTCGGGCGAGGGTAAGCGGTTTGGCTCTAACAAGATGCTTGCCGATATTTATGGCGAGCCACTGATTGCCCGGACCATCGATTCGGTTCCCCAGGGCTTTGACGTCGTGGTTTCGACGCGTTGGCCCGAGGTCGCTCAGATTTGCGGGGACAAGCATTGCCCGTGCGTGTTGCACGATGGCGAGCTGCGCAGCGAAAGCGTCCGTGCGGGCCTTTCGTGGGGAGTCGAACGCAACTGGAAAGGTTGCCTCTTTTTGCCGGGCGACCAGCCGCTTGTGAGCGCGGATTCTTTTGAGGCCATGGTTCGCGCGTTTGACGAGCGTGGCCGCAAGCATCCGGTGCGTCTTGCGTGCAACGGTGAGCCTTCGAGCCCGGTGCTCTTTCCGGCGGAACTGTTCGATGCACTTATGTGTCTCGAGGGCAAGGACGGCGGCGGTTCGATCCTCAAGGGCCGTATCGACGTGGTGCTGGTCGAGGCGCGTGCCTACGAGCTGTGGGACGTCGATACCGCCAAGGGACAGCAACGCATAACGGAGCATATCGCGGCCTGCTCGTATTTTGATCGCGTGGCCAACTGTATGAATCGATAAGGAGCAACATGATCATCATCAAAAACGGCGCGCTCGTGACGCCACAGGGGCTTCGCCGCGCCGATCTTGCCATGGATGGCGATAAGATCGTGCGGATCGCCGCGGCAATTGAGCCGGGCGAGGGCGATACCGTCGAGGATGCCGCGGGCTGCTGGGTGTTCCCCGGCTTTATCGACGGCCACACGCACATGCAGTGCTGGACTGGCATGGATTGGACGGCCGATAGCTTTGAGACCGGTACGCGTGCGGCCGCCTGCGGCGGTACGACGACCATCGTGGACTACGCGACGGCCGATCGCGGCGTGACCATGCCCGATGCCCTTGCCGAGTGGCATCATCGCGCCGACGGCACCTGCACGGCAAACTACGCTTTTCATATGGCACTCGCCGAGTGGAATGAGCGCAACCGCGCCGATCTTTCGGCCATGCGCGAGGCGGGCGTATCGTCGTTTAAGACCTACTTTGCCTACGACCACCTGCGCTTGGACGATGCCGAGACACTCGAGGTACTGGAGGAGCTCAAGCGCCTGGGCGGTATCCTGTGCGTGCATTGTGAGAACGGCACGTTGGTGAATGAACTGCAGAAGCGCGTGTACGAGCAGGGGATTCATGGGCCCGAGGGGCATGCGCTCAGCCGTCCGGACGTGTGTGAGGCCGAGGCCGTGAGCCGCCTGCTGTATCTGGCGCACTTGGCCGGGGACGCTCCGGTCAACGTGGTGCACCTTTCGACCAAGCTGGGGCTCGAGGCCATCCGTGCCGCCAAGGCGCGCGGGCAGAAGAACATCTATGTCGAGACATGCCCCCAGTATCTGATGCTCGACGACACCTGCTATCTGGAGCAGGGCGAGGACGGCTTTGCGGGCGCCAAGTACGTGATGAGTCCGCCGTTGCGCCATGCCGGCGACCGTGCGGCCCTGCGCGAGGCGCTTGTGGCCGGCGAGATCGATACGATTGCGACCGACCACTGCAGCTTTAACCTGCACGGGCAAAAGGACCGCGGGCGCGACGACTTCCGCGCGATTCCCAACGGCGGGCCCGGCGTGGAGCATCGTCCCGTCGCGATTGCCACGAGCTTTGAGGGCCAGCTGGGCCCCGAGGACCTCTGCCGCTTGATGAGCGAGAACCCGGCGCGCGTTTTTGGCATGTATCCGCGCAAGGGCTGTCTTGCCGAGGGTGCCGATGCCGACGTGTGCGTGTGGGATCCCCAGGCGCGCTGGACGATCAGCGCCGCGACACAGCATCAGGCCGTGGACTACACGCCGCTCGAGGGCTTTGAGGCACATGGCCGCGCCAAGGCCGTGTTTGTGAACGGCGTGCTGGTGGCACGCGACGGCGAGCCCACCGGAGCCCAACCCGGCCGCTACGTGCCCCGCTAACAGGGGGAGTGCCGGACCCCCCTCCGCAGTTGCGGTGAAATACGGACTGTTTGCGGCCGTTTGGCGGCCAAACAGTCCGTATTTCACCGCAACTGACGAGATGGGGCCGGCTATTTGAGGCTGCTGGCGACGACGGGGCGGCCGAGGGCTGCCTCGAAGCGGTCGGCCATCGTGGGGTCGCTGAGCGTGTCGACTTGGTTGAGCATGACGCGTGCGGTGCTGAGTTTCAGCGCCTGCATCTCGGCATTGAGCACCTGGGCGACGCGCTCGGGCGTGGCGATGTCGGTGAGCTCGCAGCCGCAACGCTCGCAAAAGAGCTCGGGGCGGTGGACGGCTTCGTTGATGGGCTTGCTGAGCCCCGAGGCGCCGACGAGCCAGATGACGTTGGCCGTGCCGGCGGGAACGACCGGCTCCCACGGGGCATGCGCCTTGAGCGGGAGCCGCTTGCTGCCGTCCGCCTCGGCTAGGACGTAGTCAAAGCGCTGCGCCAGCTGGTCGAGCGGCTCGGCAGGGGAGGAGAGTTTGCCCGTCTCCGGGTCCAAAACACCCGCCTGGCAGATACTTCCGCGGCTCATGCCCGCGCATGCCTCGCAGGTGCAACCGGGGACATGCGAGGTGCCCGGCTTCCAAGGCGCGGCGTCCAGGCGACGATTCGACCCGTCCCATGGCACGCCGGCAACGGGAAGCATATGCGTGGTGGTGCAGAGGAGCACGCGGCCACCCGCGCGCATAAGCTCAAGGCCGAGCGTCTTCAGCAACGTCGACTTGCCACCGCTGCCGATAATCGCGGTAATGCCCGGCTTGATCCTGAGCGCCGAGGCAAGATTGCCGCTAACCGTTTCCATCTGTTCACCGCCGTATAATACTGTGATAATAAATAATCATCAGAGTAGCGGTCGAACCGCTTTTGCT
>UQYA01000001.1 GCA_900545165.1 uncultured Collinsella sp. | reverse complement strand
ATCGTCGGCAGCGTCAGATGTGTATAAGAGACAGCCCAGGTCCTGCGTGAGCTGCGCGAGCACTATCCCAACCTGCCGCTCATCGCACCGGGCGGCAAGACGCCCGAGAGCATCCGTGAAACCATCGCCGCCGGCGCCAACGCCATCATCTGGACGCCGCCTTCGGCCCAACAGCTGCAGACCGACATGATGAAGCGCTATCGCAAGATGAAGGAAGACGCCACGCCTGTCATCTCGCGCGACGATGTGCCCATTATCGACCAGGTCGCCGCCGCCGAGGTCAGCCAGGTCGAGAACATGAATCCCGACGTACCGATTCCCGACGAAGTTATCGAGCGCGTCGCTTCGATCCACGATCACATCGAGGAGCGTCGCGCCAACCGCGGACTCAAGCCCTCACTGCACGGATTCTTCTTACGCGGAAAGAGACGCTAGCAAAACATCTTGGCCCGCCCCACAAACGTGAGGCGGGCCGTTTTCGCTTTAACAATCATGCAGCGACGTGATGGGGCAAATTAATCCACGCGCTTGTCGCCCATAAAGAAGAGCGCAACCGTACCAGGTCCGGTGTGCGAACCGATCAGAGCACCGATATTGTTGATCTCGATCTTGCCTTTGAGCTGCGGAACCTGTTCCTCAATCAGCGCCGCAACGGCCTCGGCATCCTCGCGGCACGCCGAATGGGACAAGATACACTTACCCGAATAATCCGCACCGTCCTGCACGTGTGCCATCATGGTCTTAGCCATCTCGGAAATCGCGCGCTTCTTAGTGCGGATCTTCTCACGTGGAGACAGCCTGCCCTCGCAATCGACGGTCATGAGCGGGCAGATCTTGAGCGCCGAGCCGATAATCGCGCTGGCCGCCGAGATACGACCGCCGCGCAGGTAGCTCGACAGATCGGTCGAGAAGAACCAGTGGTGCAGGTTGAGTTTATGCTCCTCAATCCAAGCGGCCGTCTCGTCGAGTGAAGCCCCGCTATCGCGCACGTCGGCGGCATATTCCAGCAACAGACCAAAGCCCGAAGACGCCCCCAGCGAATCGATGACGCGCACCTTGCCGCCCTGGGGATAGCGATCCGCGAGCATCTGCGCCGCGACGCAGGCCGATCCATACGTGCCCGAAATACCCGACGACAACGTCAGGTGCAGCACGTCTTTACCCTCGGCAACAAACGGCTCCCAAAACTCCTCGTACTCACTCACGCTCACCTGAGACGTCTTGGGCATGGCGCCCGCGGCAATCTGGGCAAAAAACTTGTCCGGCGTAATCGACTGATACAGATCGTCCGTATAGACAACATCGTCGATCTCGTAATGAAAACACACGACAGGGATATTGCGCGCCACAAAGAACTCACGGGTTCGGTCGGCGGCGGATTCACAGGTCAGGACAAAATCACTCATATGAGGCTCCTTACTCATTGCTGCGCAAATTATCGCACAGTGAGCCTACATGCGGTACATATGTCCACTATTTACCAAATCGAACCAAATATAGTGAACATCTTTACCACCATCGTCTCCACCGGCCCCATGCATAAATATCTGAGAAAACACCCTCTGTCGTCTCCACCCAACCGACACATCTACCTTCACTAAATCGATTTACCAAACCGTTCAGCCGACAATTCAGCCGCTGGCGCAAAATCGAAACAAAAGCGGCGCATACTGATAAACGTTTGATGCTGTTTATCAGTTTTACCAGCCCCATCGGAAGGTGTTTCATGGTCGCATTCGATCGCAACCCGCAAGACTTCAAGTATCTGCGCCTGCTGTCGAGACAGTTTCCCACCGAACAATCCGCATTTACCGAAATTATCAACCTCTCGGCCATCCTTAACCTACCCAAGGGCACCGAGCATTTTATGAGCGACGTGCATGGTGAGTACGAAGCCTTTATGCACATCCTCAACAACTGCTCGGGCGTCGTGCGCGAACATGTCGACGAGATCTTTGGCGACACGCTCTCCTTTGACGAAAAGGGCGAGCTGTGTACGCTCATCTACTACCCGCGCGAGAAGATCGACCTGGTCCGCAGTCAGCGCGAGGACTCGCCCACCTGGTACAAGACGATGCTTGACCAGCTCATCATGGTCGCTCGCTCACTTTCAAGCCGCTACACGCGCTCCAAGGTGCGTAAGGCCATCCCGCGCGATTACGCCTATATCATCGACGAGTTGTTGCACACGCACCCGGACGAGAACAACTATCGCGTGCGCTATCACGAGCGCATCGTGGAGTCCATCCTGGAGACCGCCAGCGCCGACGACTTTATTGAGTCGCTCGCCTCGCTCATCAAGCGCCTGGCCGTCGACCACCTGCACCTGGTGGGCGACATCTTCGACCGCGGCGGCGGCGCGGCCAAGATTATGGACCGTCTGCTCACCTACCATTCGCTCGACATCCAGTGGGGCAACCACGACCTGCTGTGGATGGGCGCTGCGGCCGGTGAGCCCGCCTGCATCGCCACGGTGTTGCGCAACAACCTACGCTACGACAACTACGAGATCCTGGAGAACGACTACGGCATCTCGCTGCGTGAGCTTGTCGCCTTTGCCGATGCCACCTACACCGCCGGTGAGTCCATCACCCCGCTGATCAAGGCCATCAACGTGCTGCTCTTTAAGCTCGAGGGCCAGATTATCCAGCGCCACCCCGAGTTCGATATGACCGACCGCCTGTTACTCGACAAGATCGACCACGACACCGGCACGGTCACGCTCGCCGACGGCAGCGTGTGGCCGCTCACGACCAACGACTTCCCCACCGTCGACCCGGCGGACCCCTATACGCTCACGTCTCAGGAGCAGCACATCATCGACAAGCTCGTGTCCGAGTTTGTCACCGCCGATCACCTGCATCGCCATATCGATTTCCTCTATTCCCACGGCTCGATGTACAAGGTCGCCAACGGCAACCTGCTCTTCCATGGCTGCGTGCCGCTCAACGAGGACGGCACCTTTAGCAGCATGAACTGCCTGGGCACCTGGCACGCTGGCCGTGATTATCTCGATTTTTGCGACCACATCGCCCGCCGCGCGTGGCGCGTGGGCGACCGCGATGCCCTCGACTGGATGTGGTACCTGTGGATTGGCTTCAATTCACCCGCCAGCGGACGCCTGGTGCGTACCTTTGAGCGCGCCTATATCGCCGATAAGAGCACCTGGGTCGAGCCGATGGACCCGTACTTTACGCTTACCAAGTCGCCCTCGGTCTGCGATGATATCATGCGCGAGTTTGGCGTCGCGCCCATGGCATGCTCGCCGACCGGCCACATCATCAACGGCCACACGCCCGTTAAAACCACCAAGGGCGAGCAGCCCATCCGCGCCGAGGGCAAGCTGCTGGTCATCGATGGCGGCTTCTGCCGCGCTTACCATCCCAAGACGGGCATCGCCGGCTATACGCTCATCTCGAGCTCGCGCGGCTGCCGCCTCAAGTCGCACCGGGCCTTTACGACGGTTGCCGAGGCACTCACGCGCAACGTGGACATCGAAAGCGAGACCAACCGTTTTGACCAAGCGGACCGTCGCCGCATGGTGAGCGACACCGATACTGGCGCCAAGATCCGCAGCCAAATCCAAGACCTGCGTCAGCTGCTCGATGCATATAGAAACGGTGCTATCGAGGAGCGCGCCTAGCACCACCCGCGGGGATTGGCTAAACTTGCTGAGTTTGTCATCCCCGCGGCGCTTCGGCGCCAGCTTAAGGCAGGTACCATGCAAAAGCTCCTTGCGCAGATCATGAAATTTGGCATCGTCGGTGTCATTGCCACGGTTATCGACTTTGGCATTATGAATCTGCTCCACTACGGTCTGGGCCTCAACATCCTAATCGCCAACACCAGCGGCTTTATCATCTCACTCATCTTTAACTACCTCGCAAGCATGAAGTACGTGTTTGCGCACAAGGAAGGCATGAGCCGCCGCCGCGAGTTCATCATCTTTGTCGTGCTGTCCGTGATCGGTCTGGCACTCAACGACGGCATCGTGCTGGCGCTCAACGCCGGCCTGGGACTCGAGGCCAATATCGCCAAGATCTGCGCCACCGCGCTTGTCATGGTCTACAACTTTGTGACCCGAAAAATCTTCCTGGAGGGCGACGAGACAAAATAGCTCGAAACCCCTGCAGCATTACGGCGCCCACGGACGACGCGCACTCAGCGCAGTATCGTCCGTGGGTGTCGCTCGTTTACGGGCAAATTTTCAACGTTTGCGGATTAGCTCTTGAAAATTTGGCGAGTTCATATAGTTATTGGCAAAGACCTTACGTTTCCCTTGTAAAAGCTCTAAAGTATCCTCTGCTCGATTCATCAACGCATTGGATGTGATTACGTGCGCAAGGCGCTGGCACAACCTCATACCAAGCAGTTCCTCAAGTTTGCTGTCGTGGGTCTTATCTCCTTTGGCATCGACTGGGGCATGCTCATTGCGCTCGTCGAGCTATTCCACCTCGACTTTTTGATGAGCACCACGGTTTCGTTTATCACGTCCGTCGTGGTCAACTACTGGCTCAGCATGAAGTACGTGTTCGACCACCGCGAAGGCATGAGCCGCAAGCGCGAGTTCACGATCTTCACCATCCTGTCGGTGATCGGCCTGGGCCTCAACGACCTGTATATGTTTGTGGGCGTCACGTTTTTGAGCATCGGCTACCAAGCCATGAAGGCCATCGCCACGTTCCTCGTCACCTGGTACAACTACTTCAGCCGCCGCTTCTTCCTCGAGGGCGCACGGTCGTAGTTTGTTCGACATTTGCTTGAAGGTATAACCGGTTGGAATTCCCGTTCCAACCGGTTTTTTGTTTGCCGAGAGACCCGGCGACCCAGTCCCATTCGCATGAAAAACGGGCGATCCGGATGTTGGTCCGAACCGCCCGTCTGGCGCACTATGTCGAGGCCTCTAGCCCGTTACGTAATACCAAACGACGTTGTCGCCATTGGAGAGAACGTAGTTACTGCAGGCCGTCATGGGCGTTGTGCTGTTGACGGAGTACATCCAGCCGCTCGTGCCGCCGTACTGTTTCTCGGCCAAACCACCAATCGCAGAAACATACGTGCCGTACGATGAGCCGTGTGCGTTGACAGAAAGGCCCAGCGCGCACAGGGCATCGTAAACGGTGGCGCCTTCGTTAAAGGTAAAGGTGCCGCCAGAGGACACGGGATTGCCCACAGCGCTCGATGTGACCGAAACCGTCACCGTAACGTAGTTGGACTCCTGTGAGCCGCTTTGGCTGCCCGAGGAGGCGTTTCCACCATTAGAGGATGAGGCTCCATCAGACGACTGGCCACCGCCCGAAGAAGCACCCCCAGACGCATTGGAAGTATCACCGGCTCCCGTATTTTGGGCAGCGGATTTATCGCCAGACTTCTTGCCGCCCCGGTCCTCGGACTTCTTGCTATCCGAGTTTTTGTCCGATTCCTTGTTTGAAGACTCGGAATCGTCCTTGGCGTCGTTCGAACCCTTGGGCTCGTCTTTTGCGTCATTCGAAGATTTGGAATCCTTGGAACTAGCCTCGCCCGAAGCGGCAGACGAGCCAGACCCCTTGGTGTCCTTGGCGACGACGCTCTCCCCCGTCACGGTCTGAACGATCCAGTCGATGGACCAGGCGCCGCTCTCGGAAGGATGGACGAAGCCCAGCGAGACGACGATCAGAATGGTGCACGCGGCAGCAAGAACGCCAAGGAGCGCCTTGCGACGAGAGGCGGACGCCGCCGAAGCGGCGCCCTGTTGCTTTGCATCGTCGAACTGAATGAACGAGGAATCTGGTTGCTTGGGGTCAGCGTCCTTGGATTTATTGGACACAGCCCTCACCTACCGACGTTTGGTGAACACGAACACGCCGACGATGGCGAGACCGATGACGCCGGCGGCAACGCCAACAATGGCGAGCGGGTTGGTGCCAGTCTCCTGCTCGGAAGCACTAGAGGACTTCTTAGCAGTGGTCGTGGAAGCAGCACCCGTATCGGACTTGGAATCGGACTTCTTGTCGGACTTCTTGTCGGACTTGCTGTCCTTCTTGTCAGACTTCTTGTCAGACTTCTTCTCGTCCTTCTTATCGGACTTATCGGAGTCCTTCTTGTCGGACTTGTTGTCCTTGGTCTCGGTCTTGGTCGACACCGTCGTCTTGGTCGTCGGCTTATGACCCGGGGCGACAGCGCCGCCCTTCGAGCCGGAGCCGGAACCCGTGCCAGTGCCAGCGCCAGTGCCGGAACCAGTACCGGTACCAGAACCGCCGCCGCCATTCGAACCAGCGCCACCATTACCGCCAGGGTTAACGGCATTCTTGGTCCACTTGGCATACAGCGTCAGGTCGGCCGTCACCGCAGCGCTAAAGTCATACGCCTTTGTGCAGGCAACATCGGTGTACCAACCGGCAAAGGTGTAGCCCTTGCACCGCGGCTTAGTCGAGGGCTCCGTCGCCGCTTTACCTTCCTTCACGCGTTGAGAATCGGGCATCGCCGCATCCTTACCGTTGGCGTCGAACGTCACGGTATAGCGTTTGACCCTTTGGCCATTACCCTTGACAGCAAACAACTTGCCCGAGTCATTGACATAGTAGAGTGAGCCATCGGATCCGACCGAAATGGAAGCCATGCAGTACTGCTGGTCGCCCGCCGCGGGCGTATAAAGCAGCTCGGCCTCGTCGTCGCCAATACGGTAGCGATAGATGCCGCCCGGGTTGTTGTTAGACGTAAAGTAGACGTACGTCTCGCCATTCTGGACAGAAACAACCGGCTGCGACTTTACGTCACCGCCGCCCGAAGTCCCCTGGCGAATATAGCTGCCGTCCGCCTTGCAAATGGAATAGTCCACAGCAAGCGTCTCTGCATCAATCACTGCAAGCTGACCGTAGTGATACGTGTTCTTATTCGTGTAGCCGTCCATAAAGGATTCGGTCGATGCGCCTCCGACCACAATCTTGCCGTTGGCCAGCACCGGCGTCGAGGTCGAGCTGCAACCAAACGTCACCTTGCCAAGCTCGGAAAGCGTTCCGTCCGTTCCAACCGATAGCTTATGCAAAACGCCATCGGCGCTCACGACATAAGCGATCGATCCATCGACCAGCACCGTCGTACGCACGCGCTCGGCAATCTTGAGCGACGCAACGGTCTTTCCAGTTTCGGAGTCGACCGTGCTCACCGTACCGGAATCATCTGCGATGACGCCATAATTGCCCGAGAACGCCAAGCCGGCCCAGTAATAGCCCTTGCTGTTCTCGTTCTTATGCTGCCACATAACCTTGCCATCGGAGATGCGCACGCAGAGCAGGTAGCCGTCGCTCGAGTCGGACCAGCTAGCCGATGCCGTCCCAAAGTAGGCAAAGCCGTCACGAACCGTAATGGACGCAAGGGACTGCTGAGCACCATCGGGGCCAGCAGGCAACTCATCGGTTACCCAAACTGTCGCCAGAGCATCAACCGTCAGCGCCTGCAGGCGACCGCTCGAAAGCGGCACGAGTATCACGCCACCGGTGTATACCATACGCGAGGTCGAATCGATCTTTGCCGCCAAAGGCGATTCGGCAACGGTCTCACCCGTGTCGACATTTTTCTTGAGCAGCTTGGAACCAACGGCCACGTAGAGGTAGTCACCGACCAGCAACGGGTCGGAAATACCCTTGCTCCATTCGTTCGAGCCCTTGAGCTCGCTCACCCATTTTGCCTCAGCGTCCTTCGTGGGCACAGGAGCGTCGGTTACTTTGTCGGCGCTCGTATAACCAGGCCAATCGCTATCCCAGTTAGGACGTGCGGCACCCGGGTCAACAACAACACTGTCGACGCCAGGCACAGTATCGCCGGGAGCAAAAGCCCAGACGATTTTGTCGCCAGACTTGAGCACGTAATCGCTATCGAGCTGAGACCCAGGAACGCCGTTGACAAAGAACGACCATGCACCCGACAGCTCGGTGCCATCAAGCGGAGATACGAGACTATAGACGCCCCAATAGCCAAATTGGTCGTACATTTTTGACTTTATGCCAAGGGCATCGAAGTAAGCAGCAGAGGCATCCTTAATCGGCGTGCCCTTAGCAAACACCTGGGTCGAAGGGCTCGTCCAACGCTGAGCTATCTCGGCCTTTTTGCCAATAATCTCCATCGTGACGGAAACCTGCTCGGGCGCGGGGTCGCCGTACTTCGAGTAGCACCAGACGACGGAGTCGCCGTCCTTGAGCGTGTAGCCGCCCGCGCCGGCGTCGGAGGCCTTGCCGTTGACGAACAGCTGCCAGTACGCGCCGGTCGCCGGGTCGTAGCCGAGCTTGCGGTCCTTATCGAAGGGCGACGTGATCGTGTTGAGCGCCCAGCCCCAGGAGCCGTTGGGGTCGTAGTCGGCCTTGAGGCCGGCCTGCTTGAAGAGCTGCTCGGAGAGGTCGGCCGCGGTCGAGCCCTCCTTCAGCGTGATCTGCTGGGCGGCGGCCCAGGTCTGCTGGGCGCCCTCGGCGTCGGTGCCGACGACGGAGCACGTGGCCGTGACCTTGGCGACGGGCGCGGGGTCGCCGTACTTCGAGTAGCACCAGACGACGGAGTCGCCGTCCTTGAGCGTGTAGCCGCCCGCGCCGGCGTCGGAGGCCTTGCCGTTGACGAACAGCTGCCAGTACGCGCCGGTCGCCGGGTCGTAGCCGAGCTTGCGGTCCTTATCGAAGGGCGACGTGATCGTGTTGAGCGCCCAGCCCCAGGAGCCGTTGGGGTCGTAGTCGGCCTTGAGGCCGGCCTGCTTGAAGAGCTGCTCGGAGAGGTCGGCCGCGGTCGAGCCCTCCTTCAGCGTGATCTGCTGGGCGGCGGCCCAGGTCTGCTGGGCGCCCTCGGCGTCGGTGCCGACGACGGAGCACGTGGCCGTGACCTCTTGGCTTGCGGCCTTGGCAGGCTGAGCCTTGGCCTCTCCAGCGGCAGAGACAACGGCGGCGTCCTGCTTCGAGGCATCGGACGTCGATGCAGCCGACGCCTCATTGCCGGCAGCGCTATCGTCCTCAGTCTTGTCGGTAGGGCCCGAAGCTGTCGCGGCGGCATCTTGCTCGGCAGTGCCCCCATTCGCCACCACGCCGCTCGCATTGAGGTCAGCAGCAGGGCTTGTCGTGGACTCACCAGAGCCATTCTCGGCAGGCGGTGCCGCCTGAGCCACAGCCTCGGCAATGCCCTCGGCGCCCTCGGCCCACAGCTGAGCCGGTGTGGTGCCAAAGGCCATCGCGAAGGCCAGGAATGCCACCAGGCCGCGCTTGGCTACACCGCGTGCAATCGCGCCACAACGATGCAACGAGGCGCGCTCACGCTCGTCCTCAAACATATCCATTTGTCTCCTACTGTCTGTACTTGGAGCGTTGCCTTGAGACTGCCCCACGTCATCGCGCATGTTGCGCTCGAGCTCCCCCATCGGGGTCCCCCTTCCCTCCAGAGCCCTATGCACACCGGCGGCAAAAGCCGCAGCCGCATGCAAGACGGGAGGCGATCCGACTTAACCTTAACGGCTCGGGCACGTCGTCCGATCTGCGACGCGAGCATCCCGAGCCAAGAGGAATTACGGTTACTGGTACAGCCGGGGACTTGCACCCCGATTCTCCCAAATGCGCAGGATAACCGCGCATTCGTGCGTCTCCGCACCACCATCTAGGCCATCGATTATTACCGTTAAAATGGTATCACGCAAAAGGGCCTCGCACGCAGGCGAAGCCCAAGGTAAAAGCTATTGTTTGCGATAGGAAAATGCGGTGACGGCCGCAGCCTCTAGTGCTTGCCGCCGTGACTGTTGAGCCAGATATTGCGGCCCAGCATAAGCGCCAGCACCAGCGCGCTCACGTAGCCCATAAAGCCAATGACCGGGATACCAAACACAACCGGCTCGATGCGCGCGTAGTACACCACCGACGAACCGATAAACAGACCGGCGATCACAATTGCCATCGACATGCGGTCGATAATCCCACCTAGCTGTCGCAGCGCCTTATCGCTGCTCATGATCTGCGTGTTCACCTTAAGCTGGCCGCGTGTGAGCATGCGCGAAGCCAAGCCCAGATACTCGGCCGCCTCGAGCGAGCCCTTCGCCGCGCGATAACTGCTCGCTGCAAAGTCGCGGCTCATCTCGCGCATGCGGGCGTAGGTGCTCTTCTCGTTTTTGATGTGCGTCTGGATGATCTGGATCATGTTGACGTTAGGCATGTACTCGGTCAACAGGCCCTCAAGCGTCACCATGCCGCGGGCGAACATTGTCACCACGCTCGGCAGCTCAACGTCATTTTTGCGCGCGAGGTTTAACAGCGAGGTCAAAAACTCACCGATATCCAGGTCCTTAAGGTCAAGGCCCGCAAAGTCAGCCACGATAAAGTCCAAATCGGACAAAAAGGCCGAATGATCGAGCTCAGCCGAGTCGCCACGCGTCACGGCGAAGCGCATGAGCGAATCCTTGAGCTTTGGCACATCGCCCTCGGCCACGGCAAAGATCATATCCTTGACGATACCGCGGTCGTGGCTCGACATGCGTCCGACCATGCCCAAGTCGATAAAGTAAACGATGCCGTCCTTGAGGATGATATTTCCCGCATGCGGGTCGGCATGGAAAAAGCCGTCGTCGAGCACCTGCGTCGAATAGTCCTCGACGATCGCGGCGCCAATCTTTTCCAAGTCATAACCCTCGGCTGCCAGTCGTTTGGGATCGGCAATCGAGATGCCGTCAATGTAGTCCATGACCACAACATGCTCGGTGCAAAGGTCCAGGTAGGATTTGGGACACGACACGCCATGGACGCTCTTATGGAACTCATAGAAATCGTTGAGGTTTTTGGCCTCGGCCAAAAAGTTGGTCTCCTCGCGAAACGAGGTCCACAGCTCCTCGACCACGCCGTGCAGGTCAACGAATTGATCGGTGTTGACGAACTTGGAAACGATACGCACCACCGAGCGGATGATATCGATGTCCTGTGCCATAACCTGCTGCGCACCGGGGCGCTGCACCTTGACGGCCACGTCCTCGCCCGTCACCAGACGAGCGCGGTGCACCTGCGCGAGCGATGCGCTACCAAGCGGGTTGGGGTCGATCGCATCGAACATCTCCCCCAGGCGCAGGCCGTATTCTTCTTCCAGACAACTGAGTACGACCTCGTACGGCACAGGCTCCACGTCGGAGCGCAGACGACGCAGCTCGTCGCAAAAGCGTTGCGGCAGAATCTCGGACCGGTTGGCCAGAATCTGCCCCATCTTGACGAACATGGGGCCGAGTTCCTCGAGCAGGCGGCGCAAACGAACCGGCGTGAGGTTATCCCACACGCGGTACTTTTTGACCAGGCGAACAATCTGCCCGATGCGTTCGCGACGACCCGCCGGCGTGAGCTGGTATTCCTCGTCCGGCGCCATCGCGTCGGGCTCCTCGGGCACCATATCGACAGCGCGCGGCTTCTTGCGAGCGCCCGAGACGGCGGCGTCAACCTCATCGACAACCGCCGCCTCGTCACCCAGAGGATCTAGATTGTTGTAATCGGTGGTGGAATCTGCCATCTGCGCTGCTACTCGGCCTCTTCGGTATCCTTCGCATCGTCGGGCTCAACGGACTCAACGGGCACCGAGGTCACGTTGTCCTCGACCGAATCGACGATGTCGCGCACATGGGCCAAGAAGGCCGTGCGCTCGGGGGCGGTCATGACGCGGACACGGGCAAGGATAAGCTCGTCGAGCACGCGCTGGGCCGCGGTCTCGCCCTGCGTACCCAAGCGCTCGGTCAGATCGGAGATGGTACCGCCGGCCTGCTCGAACATATCGGACACACTGCGGGCGATATTGGGGGTGGCGGTGTCCTTGCGGACCTGCTCGCCTTTGGTGTTAAGGTCGTCGAGGACCTTCTTGCCGCCTTCGACAGCAACGGCGGCAGCGCCAAAGCCGACGTTGATGGCGCCGTTAACAAGCTGATCGAGTTTCATAACCATGGTTGTCTCCAATCACAAACAACTGCATTGGCGTTCTTGTACCCAAGATTGAGTGAAAGCGACAAAGCGTTTTAGCGCTATTCGATCGACGGGAAATCCCTACCTCACGTTGTCGTTCATCGCGAAAGAGTTCTTCATGGCGCAGCTCGTGGTGTAGAGCACCTTGCCCAGTAGAGCATCGGTCTCTACGCGAACACGCTCGGCAAAGGCCTCATTGGCGCGTGCAAGCTCGGCAGGCACCTCGGCCTCGGGCAGAGCAGCTACGGCAGCATCGACGTCATGGATCTGCTTGTGGCCCATGCTACCGACCTTCTCCTGATAGTCCTCCACAGCGCGGCCGCACTCATGGAAACGGACGTCAGCCAGCGCGCCGATCAGGCGGTTGGCCCAGTAGAAGTTTTCGGACGTCACGCGAGCCTGCGTGTCGGCATAGTACTCGGGCATGGTCTCGACGTTGGCGTACAGCGGAACCAGCGCGTTAAACGAGTTGGAGCCAAACGCCATCCACTGCACGGCGCGATAGGCTGGCTGCGCATAGGGGCGCAGCTGCAACACGGCGAGCTGGCTGTTGCGGTTGATGCCGATGGGACGATATGCGCCACGCGTAGCGGGCGTGCCCTTGCTGTCGTAGCAGTCGTACTCCGTGCCCTGGTAGTGGCTGGAGAGCACGTACTTGATGTCCTCGATGGTCACCTTGCGCTCGGGCACGCGGCTCCAGGGAATGTCGTCGCTCTCGGGCGTGTAGTCGGCCTCGGGACCATCCCACACGTCGCTGGGGTTGAGGCAGCGCTGCATGTACCAGGCGCGCGGCGTGTTGTAGACGTGGTCGCTGTCGCTGTGCGAGCCAAAGGCCTCGCGCGGGTTAAAGACCGTCGCCGGGCCGTCGCCCTCGACGCCCAGCGTCAAGTCCAGATGCCACTCGGCCATCCAGGCGCGCAGGTCGGCGGAGCACATGTGGTCGGCCTGGTCGCCCTCGGCGTCGTCCAGGTCAAAGCTGTCGATACCCAGCTGGTTAGGCATGGTCACATAGGCGTCGTCGGGCACGCGCTTGGCGATCCAGTGATGGCCGCCGATGGTCTCGAGCCACCAGATCTCGCCCACGTCGCTAAAGGCGATGCCGTTGTTCTCGTAGGTGCCGTAGCGCTCGAGCAGGTCGCCCAGGATACGGACGCCGTCGCGGGCGGACTTGGCATACGGCAGGACCAGGGTCACCATGTCCTCCTCGCCCAGGCCACCAGGTTGCGCCGGCACATAGCCGTCCTCACCCTCGTTGCCCTTGGCGGGTACGTAGTCGACGAGCGGGTCGGCACCGCGGACGCGCTCGTTGGTGGTGAGCGTCTCGGTTGCGGACATGCCCACATTGAGCTCGTTGAAACCGGCCTCGGCCCAGATGCCGTGGCCCGGGACAACATCGGGGACGCTCGTGTAGCGCATGGGGTTGTCGGGCAGCTCAACAGTCAGGTGGCTCAGGACGCTTGTGTAGACGCGCGGCCGCTCGTCGGGATGCACCACGCGCATACGTTTGGGCTCAAACACCCCGTTGGACGAGTCCTCGTTACGCGCGACCAGGGTCGACCCGTCGTAGCTTGCGTTTTTACCGACCAGAATCGTTGTGCACGGCATGCGCATCCTCCTTGAGCGAAGAAATCAAACGGCAACAGTGTATCGCTTCGGCGCAGAAAGGGCGAAACCACGGCCTCGGCAACCCCCGTGGTCAAAAAATGCCAAATATGAGTACTGTCACTAATTTAGTAACAGCAATTTTGCTACGCATGGGTGTCGAAAGTCTACATTTGTTCAAAAATTAGATGATGTACTTCCCCATAGGCCCAATAAAATAGGCTCTCTATCGATAATAAATATCGTTAGAGAGCCAAATTAACCTAAAATATATGTGACTATCTTGGCAACAGTACTCATATTTGGCATTTTTTGTCCACGGGGTATAGAACTAACCCCTCAAACAGCCCAAAACGCCTATTTCAATGCGCGCTCGGCCGCTTCGATCACGTGTTTGGCGAGGATCGCCGTCGTCACAGCTCCCACGCCGCCCGGCACGGGCGTGATGGTGTCAACAACCGGCTCTGCAGCATCAAAATCAACGTCCCCGACCAGCTTGCCAGCGGCCTCGTCCCAATTAATGCCAACATCGATGATCGTCTGGCCCTCGCGAACCGCGTCCACGCCAATCGTACGCGCGCGTCCAACGGCGGCAACCACAATCTCGGCAGTACGGCACTCGGCAGCAAGGTCGCGCGTATGCGTATGGCACGTCGTCACGGTCGCATTGCGCGCCGTAAGCATGGCGGCAACAGGACGCCCGATCACCAACGAGCGCCCGACCACAGCAACCTTAGCTCCATCCAGCTCAACGCCGTAATGATCAAGCAAAGCGAGGACGGCTTCGGCTGTGCAGGGGGCAAAACCCTCGCCGCGCCCCGAAAGCGTGGAGAGCAGCGAAGCCGGCGTCATGGAGTCAACGTCCTTGGCGGGATCGAGCGCTGCGGCGACGGCGTTCTCGTCAAGGCCGGCGGGCAGCGGGCGGAACATCAAACAGCCATGAACAGCCGAGTCGGCATTTATGTCCTCGATGGCCATCAACAGCTCGTCCTGCGAAACATCGGCAGAAAGCAAAACGCGACGAGCCTCAATCCCCACTTTTTCGCAGCGCTTGAGCGCACCGCGCTCGTAGGATAGGTCGTCCTCGCGTTCACCTACACGCACGATAGCCAACGTCGGAACAACGCCCCGCTCGCGCAGGGCTGCGCAGCGAGCAGCAAGTTCCTCAGTCAAAGCGCGAGCAACGGGAGCACCCTTCAGCAGTTCAGCCATGGCTATCCTCTCTTCCTTGCAGCGTCGGAGGCGCGACGCGCCAGCGCATCGGCGCGCGGCAACCATGTGTCGAGCAACTCATCACACGCCGTCTCAAGCTCCTCAGCACGAGCGCGATCCTTCATAGACGTGGTGTTCGCAAAGAGCGTCAAACTCGCGCCCTGCATAGCAGCACGGCAGAACACGGCGCCGCACGCCACATCGGACAGCAGCTGACGCGAGCCCTTGTCGGCCATGTCCTCGAGCAGCGCCAGCGCACGCCCGCAGGCATCCATAATGCGATACGGCGGCATAGCGGCCACATGCAGCGCATCCTGAATCGCGGTCGCTCGAGCCGGATCGTCACGCGGAATACCGTACGCCGCGGACACCTGCCCGTAGGCACGAACGTCCTCGGCAACCAGACCCACAAGTTCCTGCGCCAACTCATCCGCCTGGGCAAACGCGCGCGTCAGATCGTCTGCGCGATCGGCAAACGCGGGGTTTGTCGCACCGTAGCGGGCAACCATTCCGCACAGCGAGGCGCCCAGCGCGCCCACAAAGGCGCTCGCGCTGCCACCGCCGGGAACCGGCTCGCGCGCGGCAAGCGCCTCGGCAAACCCGCGGCAGGTCTTGTCCATCATCTCTTGGCTCATACGCACGCACCTTCAAGTCATATACATCGGTCGGGTGGCAACCACCGACCGACCGCATCGATCACATAATGGTGCTAAGTCTAGCCCATAAGTACTCGAGCGTCAGCGCACCTGGCCATCGCGGATTTCTATGGCACACGATAGACCATGCCAACGCAAACATGGGACACATGGCTCACCTTTCGGGACTTCCGGACGTCACAAACTGGGGCATATCTATAAACAAGGAACCTGTTGGGGCAACGCCCGCGTACACGCGCTCCTTTAAAACAACGGGCACCTCACCCCGGGGAGAGCCGGCAGCACCGGCCCTCCCCTCTTTTGCGCCCGGACATATTGCCACTTAACGGCGCAAATCCGGCCCCCAGAATGGGACACATGGCCCACCCGAAGGAGCCGCTCGCGCGTACAGTAAAGGCAGGTAATCCATGGGCGATTACAGATCGAGGAGGACACGACCATGAAAAAGAAGGCCTTTGCGATTCTCACCCTCTGCATAAGCCTCTTTGCCGCAGTTGCCCTGGTGGGCTGCGGTGGCAGCGGCGGCGCTACCGGAAGTGGCGGTGGCGGTGGAGCAGAAAAGCCAGCCGTGGATATGAGGACCGACTTCATTTGGTTTAAGGTCGAGGTCCCCGAGGGCGTCGAGATCACCGACGTCGCAGGCGACACCGCCGACAGGGCCCAGTTTAAGTTCACCGAGAGCGAGCACGCCAGCGATCGCTTCATCCCCGTCTTCGACTCTGACAAGAACGCCGATGAACTGTTCGACTACGAGGCAAAGTGGAATGCCAACTCCGGATGGACCGAGAGCGATCCCGTTAAGTACAACGGCAAGACCTGGCGCAGCGCCTACTTTACGCACTCGGGCGGCGTGACGACCGAGTACTTCACCGACGTTGACGGTGGCAGCGTGTATGTGCGCATCGACAACGTCGAGGAGCACAAGGACGCCGTCGAGACCATGATGAAGTCCCTGGAATTTGCCGATGACATCGCCGAGGCCAAGACCGAGGCCATGGACGTCAAGCTCGACGATATCGAGATCAAGCGTTAAGCGACTGGCGAGCGCAGCGGGAAACACGGGCGCAGTGCAAACAAGCGACGGTACCCCAGCGCTTCGTACCCAGGGAGGGCCGGTAAACCGACCCTCCCTTTCTTATGCCGGTAGCCAACGAACGCGAGGATGCCGGACGCCGGAACCGCTCCAAATGTAGCAACAGTACGAAAACGACAAGCACCCCAACACGTCCGCCCGCCGATTTATTGCGCCGCGCAGACAATTAAACCAGCATCTTTAAACATCTGAGCAGTATAGTGACCAAAACTATCGCATAACCGCACTCTACGAATGGAGAAGTTATGACCGAACACCACGCCATCAGCCGCCGAGCATTTACGTTGGGCCTTGGACTCGCGGCGTTGTCGCCACTTGCAAGCCTGCCCGAAACCGCGGCATTGGGCATTGGCCCACGAGCGGCATTTGCAGACGACGCTGCCACAGCGTCGGTCAGCCTCAACAATTTCGTCATTCGCCTTCGCCCCGCGGGCTATTTTCGTACCGCAAGCGTTAACGAAGACGGCAACGTCATCGGCAACGTCTGCCATCTGTTTAATGACGGCACATCCAGCAAGCTCATCCTTGAGAACGTAACGACCAAGAATGACGATACAAACTGGTATGCTATCCGCACCTTGCTCAATTTCGAAGAGCATAAAAAGACGGGCTACAGCATTTGGTCGGTCGATGGCGACTCGGACAAAGACGGAAAGGTCATCCACGTATGGAGTGGCGAGCATGACGGCAAGCCCAGCCGCTCTTTTGCGTTCGAGCGTCAATCAAACGGAACCTATATCATCCGAGACCGCACGGTCGAGAAAGAAACCGAGAAAAAAGACATTAAGTACCTGGCAATAGAATCGAACGGCGAAGACCAGGACAACAATAAGATCTGTCATAAGAGTAAGAGTAAGAGCATTCCGTGGGAGCTCGAACTTATCGGTTACGACATGAAAAAGAACGATGCCACGGTTAGCAGCCTCGACTGGATTACGTACAGCAGCTACGTCGACGGACCATGTTGGATGAAATACGTCGAGGACAACAAGTTCCTCGACGAGCTGAGCATCCCGGGCACGCACGATTCGGGCACCTGCAGCGTGGACAACGACACTGAGCCCCAATCCTCGCAAGTAAAATGCCAGCAGGATTACATTCCCACGCAGTTGCTCGAAGGCATTCGCTATTTTGATATCCGGCTCGGAAAGGGCGACAACCCTGGCATCTGCCACGGGGATTTCTACCTATTCAAAAAAGACGGGGACTATCTGCATCTCTCCGATGTCATCGGGTACTTTAAAACGTTTTTGAGCGAAAACCCGAGAGAAGCGCTTATCATGCTCGCATCGCGCGGCAACGACGAGGCTACCGATGACAGTGTTACGACGGCTTTCGCCAAGGTTTTGGACGACAACCCCAAACTGTTCTATACGTCGAGCCGCGTTCCCACACTGGGCGAGGTGCGCGGAAAGATCGTCCTGCTACGTCGATTTGGACTCGACGGCGACAGCGTAAGCGGCCACACGTGGGGACTCGACCTCACCGAATGGGATGACAAGATCAAGGCTCACTCCGACAGCGCCACTATGTGTCTCGTCCAAGACGCGCGGGGCTTTGAAGCCGCGGGGGAAACAGGCGACAAAGAGCCCTATTGCACCAAGGTATACGCCCAGGACAAGTACAAACTCACGGGAACCGACAAGCTCAGCTGGGTCGATAATGCGCTGAAGGAAACGTCCGGGCGCACGCGCAACGAGGTAGATGTCGAGGACGATAACGGGGCCAAGGAGAAAGTCCTGGAGCGTTGCTGGTCTATCAACTACACCAGCTGCACGGGCTTGTCGCACGGAGGCAATCCTTTTACCTCGGCACGAGTAGTCAACGAGCATCTGTATAAGAGCCCGTACATCAATCCCAGCGGCATTGAGGATACAAAGTCAGATTACCTCAAGCACATTGGCATCATCGCATCCGACTTTGTTGATGCGGCGCTGGCCCGGAGCATCTATCAGCGCAATTACGATACGGAGCACAAGCAGACGGCTTCGTACTATCTCCCGTACTATCTCCCGACCCGCATGCGCATGACGTACGGCGACTCGCTGAGCGATGCCTCATTCCAGGATGGCAAGACCGTTGGCGAGGGCCGTTTCCGCCTCGTTAACAGCAGCAACGCACTCAACGTGGCCGCTTCTGGCAGCGCGTTTGCCATCGAATACGTGGATGTCGACGCCCTGGGCAACGAGACCGCTACAGGACTGCAGGGCTTCGTGCCCATCGATATCGATCCGCTCGCGCTGACGCCCCATTTTGAGGGACTCGAAGGCCTTAAGGCCGGCGAAGACGTGCGCGCCAAGATTGCGGCATCACTCGAGGGCAAGCTCGAAACCGATGCCTGCACGGCCCAGCTCGAGTTTGTGCACGACGCGAACGGCGCTCCGGGCACAGCAATGGCCGAGGGCGAAACATTTGCCGCAGGAACGTACTGGGTGCGCGTGAACGGTCTCTTGGGCGACGCGGCGCAGAACTACACGCTCGCCAGCGACGGAGCCGCAAACTTTACCGTAGCGGCCTCGGACAGTGCAGGCGGCACCGGCAGCGGCACGGGTTCCAGCGCAGGCAGCGCTGATAAGAATGGTAAGGGCAACAAGGGCAAGGGCTCGGGCGGAAAACTCGCCGACACGGGCGACGGCTCCGGCATTGCCGCCGGGCTCGCCGCTGCCGCCATGGCGACAACGGTCGCAGGTGCAACAATGCTTGCCAGTGACCGCGAAGACAGCGAAGGCGCTAGCGAATAGGCAAGCCGGCCTTTTAGACACATCGACTCAATCGGGGGCGCAGAACACCGTTCTGTGCCCCCGATTTTTACCTTGGCCCGAACGCCGCTATCGGCTACATCACCATGTTCAGCGCGTTCACAAATTCCTGGGCCTTCGCACGGCTACTCAGGCTAAAGACGCAAGCGGTCAACAGTCGATTGCGCAGAAAAACGTCGCGGCCCTTGATCCTGTTGACCCCCGTGATGTCCTTAAGATAGACAATCTCGGTGTGCTTGCCACCAAAAGTGCCCTTCTTGAGCACCTCGATACGATTGGGGTAGATCTTAACGTCTTTAAACCTACCCGAACCTTTGTCCTAGAACAGCAAAGTGTTGTTATCCATGCGTGTCACTCCCGCGGGGTTCGCTAAAACTGCCTCTATGGCCACATTTTGGTCACTTCGGGAATCCTGCACGAAGGCGCTAGGCGACATTGAAATTCGAGTCCGTGCGAAGACCTTTAATGAAGTGCCCAGTACTTCCCCGCAACACAAAAACGGGGCAGTCCGCACTTCTGCGGACTGCCCCGTTCCTCTAACTATCGCATCGCAGCGCCAACCGGCACCGCTCCCCTACTTCCCAAATAGCGCACCCAGCAGGCCGCGACGTTTGGGCTTCTCCTCTCGGTAGGAACCCTCGACGGCGGCTGCAACCTGGCGCGGTTGCTCGCCGCCTCCACGGCGCACGATCTGGTACAGGAACGGCGATTTAACGTATTTGACCTCGACGGGCGTGGCGTGCACGGTGCTCTCGCCGGACAGATGCAGGCTCGGGTTGAGCGGCGCCACGATATGCGTCTCGCGCTTGTCGCTAAACACTACCGCTGCCGCACGACCCGTCTGGCCGTTCACGGCGATGCGCACCTGCTCGCCATCGCGGCCATCCGTCGCCGGACGGTCGACAAAGTACACCGGCACCATCACCAAACCGTCCTTGTGTTTGCGAGCCTTGCGCGCCCAGGTGCGGATGCTCTTTTTATTGAGCCCCAGTACAGCCTCGGCGTCGTTGCCCGCAATGTCGAGCGCCAACTTATCAATGACCACCTGGTCCTTGGTAGACGCATCGACGGAGACGACGCGGAAGTCGCCTTCCTGCATGGCAGGGTCAAACGGCCCAACCTTGGCATAGTCCCACGGCTCCAAAATGCCCATAAGTCGAACATCCAGATAGTTTGCCCTCGGATACGCCCAGTCGAGCACCTCGTAGTACACCAGGGTTTCCTTGCTCAGGCCCTTGCCCGGGAAGCTCGCCATCATGCGCAGGTCCGCCAGCGCCATGGGGAAATAGAAGAGCATCATGTCGTTTTGGATCGCATCTTCCACGTCGTGCCCGGCAAAGGCTTCCGCATGCTGGCGCACCAGCTGCAGTGCGTTGGCACGTGCCTGCTGCGGCGAGATTTCGCAGGGAATGCCCTGCTCCGGCACATACTCCGCACCTACGCCCATGGTCAGACGCTTGCTGAAGGTACCGGGCTTGAGCAGGTCGGCAATGCCGATCTTGTTGCCGCAGGACGGGCACTCAAACACGCGCTGCGTTGACTCGCCCTCAAAGGACGCTCCGCAGAAGGGGCAAGGAATGCTCACATGCGTGACCTCTTGGAACTCTTGCGCCGTGCCGCGATCCTCCCACAGCAGATGTTCCAGGACCGACTGATTGCGCCAGTGCGCGTTGAAGAAATACCAGTCCGGGTCCTCCGGGCGCTCGAGTTGCGACACATGCGTGAGTTTGAGCAGTCCATCCACCACCGTCAACGGCGTATGGCGAATACCCAAAGCGCTCTTGGGCTCTCCGGCGTCCGCCTGCCACGGAACGACCGTGCCGCAATAGGCGCACTCAAAGCTGCGCTTAGCTTGGTGCGAGTACATAGGGCCGCCGCAGTTTTGACATTTAATGGCAAACATCTCGTCCATGGAAACGTCCTCCTTTGCACAGGGGCTGTCGACATTAAGTATGTCGAGCAAACAGGCACATGCCCATACCCATGTGGCCCAAAATGGACCACCCAGGCAGACGAGAAGGCTCGCTCGTTAGCACCGGCAGACTATTGCTGCATTTTCTGAGCATCGGTGCACGGCGTCCCCGCGCGAGCTACACTATCCCCTTAAACATGATTGTGAGGACGACCGCTATGCTATTTGTAAATCGGCTGGTACATACGCTTGTTCCCGGCGGCGAGGACGAGCCGGTCGATGCATCTTGCCGCACCAACGCGGGTTTTGCCGCAAGCCTCATCTGCATTGGCCTCAACATCACCCTGTGCCTGGCCAAGGGCATCGCGGGCCTGCTCGCCGGTTCCGTCTCCCTCATCGCCGACGCTTTCAACAACCTCTCCGATGCCTCGAGCAACATCGTGAGCCTGCTCGGGTTCCGCCTTGCCAGCCGCCCGGCAGACGAGGGCCACCCTTACGGCCACGGCCGCTACGAGTACCTGGCTGGTCTGTTTGTCGCCGTCCTGGTTTGTGCCGTCGGCATCAACCTAATCCTCGAGTCGGTCACCAAGATCATCAAGCCCTCGCCCACCGTGTATTCGGCGCTCTCCATGGCTGCCCTTGTTCTGTCCATGCTCGTCAAATTCTGGATGGCAGCGTTCAACCGCACGCTGGGCGATCGCATCGACTCCGAAACGCTCATCGCCACGGCGCAGGACTCCAAAAACGACGTCATCACCTCGGGCTCGGTCTTGGTGGCGGCGCTTATTTCGCAGACGACCGGCTTTGATCTCGATGGCTGGGCAGGCCTGGGTGTGGGCATCTTCATCTGCATCAGCGGCCTGGGCCTGGTGCGCGACGCCATCAGCCCGTTGCTGGGGCAAGCGCCCGACCCCAAGCTCGTCCAGGCAATCCGCGACAAGATCATGTCCTATCCGCAGGTCTTGGGCACACACGACCTCATGGTGCACGACTACGGCCCCGGTCGTCAGTTTGCCAGCGCCCACGTGGAGATGCCCGGCGAGGGCGACGCGTTTGAGCACCACGAGATTCTGGACACCATCGAGCACGACATCAAGCGCCAGATGGGCATTGGTATCACGCTGCACTGCGACCCCATCGCGACAACCGGCGATGACTTGCGCGGCTGGGTCAAGCGCGGCGTCATGCAGATCGATCCCGCGCTCTCCATCCACGACCTGCACGAGCACGACGGGTTCGTTTCGTTTGACCTGGTGCGTCCCGACGGCTTTGACATATCCGACGAGGAGCTGCTGGGGCTCGTCACGCGCATCGTGCACGAGCGCCGACCCGATGCCTCATGCGTCGTCACGTTTGATTCGGGCTTTAGCTCGCCCGACCGTCCGGCCGAGCAACTGTAGCCTGCTTAACAGCTAGTTTCCCTGCGCGCCCGAGATGCCGTTTTGCAGCGCGTCCCAGGCATTGGTAGCCATATCGCCCAGATTCTGAGCAGTATCGCCGAGGTTTTGGGCTGTATCGCCCAGCTCTTGTGCCTTGTCTCCCAACTCCTGTGCCTTGTTGCTCAAATCCTCCAGCGTATTGGAGCTCGAGCTGTCGGTACCGCTTTGGCCGCCGGACGAGTTGCCATAGCTGTTCTTGTGCGTGAGCTGAATCTCCAGGTTGCCGTTGTCGTTATAGTAGGCATTCGTAACAACCCAGTTGGAATCGATGACGGGCGTTGAGCCATCGTCGGTCAGGATCACGGCGTTCGAAAGGTCGGCTCCGCGTGACTTGAGGAGCTTCTTGGCGTTGGACCAGTACTGTCCCGGGATATCGCTCAGGTCGACGGCAGCAGACTGGGTGGTCTCGGCCTGCTCGGTCGTGGCATCGGTCGTGGCGCCCCGCTTGTTGAGCATGCCCGACACGATGGCGAACACGACCGACAAGGCAAAGAAGATCGCCAGCACAATCAGGATTTTCTTGATCACGCTCGACGGACGCGACGGTGCCTTCTCCTCGTCCTCACCATACTGCGGAATCGATTTGGGATACTCGCGATACGGCTGGCGCGACTCGTAGCGAGGCTGCGCCGTGCGAGGCAAATACGTCGTCTGCTGAGGCTGCGGAATGGGATTCTGCGGCAGGTTGTCATAGGAATTCGGCGTCGAGGCAGCATAAGAATCCTGCGGCGCGTAATCAAACGGATCCGGAGCTGCGTTGCCATAGGGGCCTTGCGAAGATGCAGCGTAAGAATCCTGCGCCGTGTCGCCATAGCCCATAACCCGGGTGGGCTCGGCAGAAGGCTGCGTCGCGGCGGGGTCGGTATAACCGGGGTTGGGAACAACGCGGGTCGCATCGACGCTATCGCCAGCCTGCGCGGAACCGTAGCCGCCCATCACGGTTGTCTTGTCCTGATCCATGCAACGATTCCTTTCCGTCGCGCGTGAGCCTCAAGTTATCCATGCATTCTACCCGCGCAAAAGCCTATGATGGGCAGAGTCCGTCGGTATCTACAAGACATGCGCGGGTCTAAGGATCAAAAAGCCCCGCCGGGCCTTGTGGGCACGGCGGGGCGGACAAGCAGCTATGGACAGCAGACTTAGAACAGGCCGGTGATGTTGCCGTCGTTGTCGACGTCGATGTTTTCGGCCGCGGGCACCTTGGGCAGACCCGGCATGGTCAGAACACTGCCGGTCAGCGCGACCACAAAGTGGGCGCCGGCAGAAACCTTGAGCTCACGCACGGTGATGCGGAAGTTCTCGGGAGCGCCCAGGGCCTTGGCGTTGTCGCTAAAGCTGTACTGCGTCTTAGCGACGCAAACCGGCAGGTTGCCAAAACCATTCTCGCGCAGCTCGGCGAGCTGGCGCTTGGCGGCCGGCGTAAAGTCAACGCCGTCGGCGCGGTAGACCTTGGTGGCAACGGCCTCGAGGGCATCAGCGACATCAGCGCCGTCCTCATAGGCAAACTTGAGCTCGCTCGGCTGCTCAATCAGACGCATGACCTCATCGGCAAGCTCGAGCGCGCCCTCGCCGCCCTTGGCCCAGACCTCGGACAGCTTAACGTTGACGCCGAGCTTCTGGCACTCGGACTCGATGAGCGCAAGCTCGGCCTCGGTGTCCGTCGGGAAGCGGTTGATGGCGACCACGCAGGGCAGACCATATACGTTCTGGATGTTGTCGACGTGACGCAGCAGGTTGGGCATGCCAGCCTTGAGTGCCTCGAGGTTCTCCTCGTTGAGATCGGCCTTGGCGACGCCACCGTTGTACTTCAACGCACGAGCGGTCGCGACGATCACGACGGCGCTGGGACGAACGCCCGTCATGCGGCACTTGATGTCGAGGAACTTCTCGGCACCCAGATCGGCACCGAAGCCGGCCTCGGTAATGGCAACATCGCCAAAGCGCATCGCCATACGCGTGGCCATGATAGAGTTGCAGCCGTGGGCAATGTTGGCGAAGGGACCGCCGTGGACAAACGCGGGCGTGCCCTCGAGCGTTTGCACCAGGTTGGGCTTGAGCGCGTCCTTAAGCAACGCGGCCATGGCACCCTGGGCCTTAAGGTCTCGGGCACGGACGGGCTCGCCGGCAAAGCTGTAGCCGACGACGATCTCACCCAAGCGTTCCTTGAGGTCGCTGATGCTCGTAGACAGGCACAGGATTGCCATGACCTCGGAGGCGACGGTGATATCGAAGCCGTCCTCGCGCGGCACGCCCTGGGCCTTGCCGCCAATGCCGTCGATAACGTGGCGCAGCTGACGGTCGTTCATATCGACAACGCGCTTCCAAGTGATGCGCTTAACGTCAATACTGAGCTGATTGCCCTGCTGGATGTGGTTATCAAGCATGGCGGCCAGCAGGTTGTTGGCAGCACCGATAGCGTGGAAGTCGCCGGTAAAGTGCAGGTTGATATCCTCCATGGGGATGACCTGAGCCCAACCGCCGCCGGCAGCACCGCCCTTCACGCCAAAGACGGGGCCGAGCGAAGGTTCGCGCAGGGCCACGGCACTCTTGACGCCGCGACGACGCAGGCCGTCGGCCAGACCGATGGTCGTGGTGGTCTTGCCCTCGCCCGCAGGCGTTGGGTTGATAGCGGTCACGAGGACGAGCTTGGCCTGGTGATCAGTCGGCTCGTTGAGCAGTGAATAGTCGACCTTAGCCTTGTCGAAGCCGTACGGAATAAGGTGCTTAACGTCGACGCCGGCGTTCTTGGCCACCTCGGTAATAGGCAGTGGCGTGACAGAACGTGCGATTTCGATGTCAGTAGGCATGGGCGGTCCTTTCGTTACCGAATGAGAAAAAGACCAATTCAGCATAGCACGGGCGCGCAATAGTAAAACGCCCATAACCGATGAACGGCGATATGTTTACCCGATGCCCAGCGATAGTCCAACAGCCCGCCAAAACAAAGCGCCCTAAACGGTAGGTTCAATCCCCAGGTGCTCAAAGGTGCGAAGGGTTGCCTGACGGCCCTGCGGCGTACGAATCATCAACCCGCACTGCAGCAAATAGGGCTCATAGACATCCTCGAGCGTGCCCGGGTCCTCGCCCACCGCACTGGCAAGGGTCGTCAGGCCTACAGCACGGCCGGAGAACGTCTTGGCAAGCGTCTCCAAGATACGAATATCCATCCAGTCCAGACCGAGCTCGTCGATCTCGAAAAACTCGAGCGCCTGGCGGCAGATATCGAGCTCGATAGGGCCGCTGCCACGCACCTGTGCGTAATCGCGCACGCGCTTGAGAAGGCGGTTGGCAAGACGTGGCGTGCCGCGCGAACGCGAGCCGATCTCGAGTGCACTGGGATGGTCGATCGTCACGCCCAGGATAGTCGCCGAGCGCGTCACAATCTGCGCGAGCTCCTCGACCGTGTAGTAATCCAGGCGATACGAAATGCCAAAGCGGTCGCGCAACGGGCCGGTCAACATGCCTGAGCGGGTCGTTGCCGCTACCAGCGTAAACTTGGGAATATCCAGGCGAATCGAGCGCGCCGCCGGACCCTTGCCAATCACGATATCGAGGGCAAAGTCCTCCATCGCGGGGTACAGGACCTCCTCGACCGAACGGTTGAGGCGGTGGATCTCGTCGATAAACAGCACATCACCCGGCTGCAAGTTAGTAAGGATGGCCGCCAGGTCGCCCGTGCGCGCGATGGCAGGGCCACTCGTGGTCTTGATCTGAGCGCCCAGCTCGTTGGCGATAACGGTGGCCAGCGTGGTCTTGCCCAGGCCCGGAGGACCCGAGAAGATCACGTGGTCGAGCGTCTCGCCACGGCTCTGCGCCGCTTCGATCAACACGCGCAGGCTCTGCTTGATGTGCTCCTGACCACAGTAATCGTCCAGGCGCTGGGGGCGCAAAGTGCGGTCGACATCGAGGTCCTCGGCCGTCAGCTCCGAGCCCACCATGCGCTCGCCGTGCGCCATGGATGCCGCCGGCGAGTTGCCGGGCGTCGCCCACAGGTCCTGAGAGTCATCGGCTTCCCACATCACGCATCCATTCCGAGTCGCTTAAGCGCCGCGCCGAGCAGATCCTCGACACGCATATTCTGCCCATCATACCCGCTCAGGGCAACATCGGTCTCCTGCGGGCTAAAGCCCATGGAAAGGAGCGCCGCACGGGCATCATCGATCGCCGAAGGAGCGGCGGCGGGAACCGGCATCGCAACCTGGCCGGGAATCACGTCGACCGGCACAAAGCCCTTATCCTTGGCAAAGGTGCTCTTGAGTTCCAGGATCAGGCGCTGAGCTGTCTTTTTGCCCACACCGGGTACCTTGGCCATGCCCTTGTCGTCCTCGGCCATCACCAGCGAATACAGCTGCCCCACGGTATAGGTGGAAAGCACGGCAAGCGCCAGGCGCGGGCCAACGCCCGAAACGGACACGAGCCGGTCGAACATCATGCGCTCATCCTTTGAGGAAAAACCGAAAAGTGTCATGGCGTCCTCGCGCACCTGCATACGCGTGTAGAGGCAGACCTCGCCACCGGGCGTCGGCAACGTGGCCGCAGTGCTGCCCGAAATGCCGAGCTCAAAGCCAACGCCCGACACATCGACGACAGCAGAGCTCATCGTGGCCTCGACAAGCGTTCCGTGGAGCTGGGAAATCATCAGTATCCGGTTCCTCTCTGTTGATAGAACTCGCCACCGGTGAGGGCGCGGGTGCGGCTGAGGTTTACGTGGCAGATGGCGCAGGCCAGGGCATCGGCGGCATGGTCGGGATGCGGGTCGTGGTCGAGCTGTGTGAGCGTGCGTACCATGTAGGCGACCTGCCGCTTGTCCGCGGCGCCGGTGCCCACCACAGCCTGTTTGATCTGCATGGGCGTGTACTCGCCAATCTCGAGCGCGCATTCCGAAAGCGCGACGAGTGCAGCACCGCGGGCATGCGCCGTGGGGATGGCCGAGCGAACGTTGGCGCCAAAGTAGATGCTCTCTACAGCAGCCGTGTCGGGTCGATAACGCTCGACGACATCCTTAAGGTCATGGGCGATATGCGACAGGCGCACCGCGAGCGGACTTCCGGCACTGGTCTCGATGCAGCCATAGGCACGGCAGCGAACCTCGCCACGCCGCTCCTCGATAATCCCCCAACCCGTATGAGCCAAACCGGGGTCAATGCCCAAGATAACCAAGCCAACCTCCCCTCGCCACAAGCACAGCGCAAGACAAGGCCCCGCGCATCATTCACGAACGTCTGTTCTAGAATAACACAATGGGGCCAAGATGCTTAGTTGAAGTATCGGGGTTGAGAGCGAATCCTATCCCATAATTAGTTCTGCGAGAAAAAGGGGAACTGCCTCGGATCCACTGGCGGGTGCGACATCGGTCCGCTCTGGGGCCCACCCTGCGAGCCGCCCTGACCGCCCATCATCTTATCGATGGCGTCCTGAACTTCGCCCTCGAACTTTTTCATTCCCTCGTGCAAACGACGCTGACCGTCCTCAGAGCGCAGCTCCTCCATTTGCTCGGGCGAAATACCCAGTAGCTCGCCCAGCACGCCCATCATCTCGTTTCGCACGCGCTCGCTCGTATCCTCGTCGGCAAAGCGGCGCACCTCGGCGCGCGCCAGCGAATCGACCGTCATACGCTCCTTGCCGTTAAGCCCCAGGTCGGACCACGCGAGCATATACGGCCAGGCACGCTCGGCAAACGAACGGGCCGAGACGATCGGCGTCGTCGGCAGCATGCGACGGGAAGCCTCACCCTGTCGAACGAGCATCAGCAGCAGCGAGCAAGCCTCGGGCTTGCCGGCGGCCATTGGGATGTCGTCGAAAGATCGATTGCGGTCCACGTGCGCCTCGAGCGCGCCATCGACCTCACCCGGCTCAAGCCCGCCGAGCAGCTGTGCCGCGCGGTCGAGCATATCAACCGGGCCGTCGAGCGTCGAGAGCGCCTGCGCCAGCACGCGCTCCATACAATCTTCCACTGCGTTGAGCGTCACGAGCTCTTGGGGCACCACGGCAGACGTGCGGTTGCGCACACGCGCCACAAACTCAAGCGTCGACAGGTACACATCGCCAAAGGGCGCAAAGTCGCCCTGGTAGCCGCCGCAAAGCGCCGGCGCCGCCAGCGCGTACTCGGTTTTGGACAGCGGGCTCAGCGCCATCGCACCCAGCTCGAGCGCCGTATCCTCCAGCATGAGGCCCAGCGTGCGCGAGCGCAGGCGCTCGGCATCGCCCGCCGACACGTCGCGATCGAGCACGCGCGCCGCATCCGGTGCATCGCGCTCGACGGTGCGAATGTGCAGACGCTCGGCGATGGCGCGGACGGCGGCACAGCGGGCAGCCTCGGCTTCTTCCTGCGCCGGCGTAAAGATACGGTTGCGCCCCAGCACCAGGCCAATCACATTGCGCGGGCCCAGAGCGTCGACGGCCAGCGCCGCCAGCAGGGACGACGGCAAGTCACCCTCGAGTGCCACCACAGCACGCGACGCACCGTGGGCTCGGGCGTTGTCGCGCACGGCGAGCACCAGCGCCTGCCACAGCCACTCCTCGGAACGGAACTCGGGCAGTTCGTGATCCTCCAGGGCATCGAGCATCACGCCGCGCTGAATCTCCTGAACCAGCAGGCTCTCCTCAAAGCACGGCGCCTGGGCCACCACGCGACCGCAGTCGTCGAGCACAAACGAACCGCCAGTATACACCGACTCGTCATAGGCACCGACCGGCGCCATGCAGGCAAACCACACGCTGCGCTTGGATGCGATCTTGCGGTAGGCGCCGCTGCGAACGGCAGCAATGGCGGCAGTCTCGCGGTCGGTCATGTCAAACGCGTTGAATTGGAAATACGCAATGAGGTCAACACCGGTCGGCAGCATCTCGAGTTCGCGGTCCAAGTCAAAAATCACGGCGATGCGCACGCCGTCCACGTCGAACACCGGCGGCGCCCAACGTGTGTCGTTGTTCTCGCCACGCTGCAGGGCAATGCTCGAACGCGCCGGCACCACATGACCGTCCTTGAGCATCATGTAGTCGAGCAGCGGCTGGCCCTCAAACGAAACCGCCGCGGGCACGATGCAGATCATGTCAAGCTCCTGGATACGCTCGGCGACACCAGTCAAACCGGCAAGCACGTCGTGCTCAAAGTCGGCAGCGCCCACCAGGCCACCGGGCATGGCGCCCATAAAGAGCGGAGCCGGAACGCACAGCACGCGCGCCCCGCGCTCGTGGGCCAGACGAGCCTGGTCCTCGATGCGGCCGCAAATGCCCTCAATATCACCCAGGCGCATATCGATCTGTGCAAGCGCGAGCTTCATGGCCCAGCCCTTTCCGTCGTAAACCATCGAAATCGTAGTAAAAGCGCCGGCCGCATAATGCAGTCGGCGCTTGCATGTGCATATGCTAGCTATGATACCCCGAGCGGGGGCGCGCTCCTAGAATGTCGCGGACCACAGCCCGTGCAGGTTGCAGTAGGCATAGACGGTACCGGTCTTGGAGCCGCCCGCGAAAAACGTCGCGGGTTTCATGCCGGGTTCAAGGTAATGAACCTCTAAGCGGCCCTCGGCCTCAAGGGCGATCCACTCAATGTAGTGCTCGGGCAGGCTGGGGTGCTCGACCGAGCCAACGCGTGCGCGAATCACGTGACCGTCACGCTCGGTCTCGACAACAGGCACGTGCTTCTCGTGCGCCGCGTCCTCAGTGTTTGCAGTCAGTTCCGTGCAACCGGCAGGGGTCGCAACGTCGTCGCCAAGGGCAGCGATGAGCTTGCCGTCGGGGTCCTTAAAGAATTTCGCCATGATGTTCTCCTTTGCTGATGTGCCAATGTTCTTGATGGTTCTTATGCCCAAAGGCAGACAAACCATCCACGGCATTGCAAATGAACACATAACGGACCAGGCAAGCGGGCGGGCCAAAATGCGTCGACCGTCCTGCCCACTCCAGCAGTCCCACCCCGCGCGCGGCTAGCGACCGTCGCCGCCCAGCAGCGCCAGAACATCTTCGCGGGTAAACAGCGCCGACGAGATGCCGTCGCCGCCGAGCACGCTGTTGACCAGGTCGCGTTTGGACTCCTGCATCTGCATAATGCGTTCCTCGATCGTGTCCTTGGCGATGAGCTTGTACACGGTCACGGTATGTTGCTGACCAATACGGTGTGCACGGTCGGTCGCTTGGTCCTGCGCCGCCACGTTCCACCACGGGTCGTAGTGGATGACCACGTCGGCAGCCGTCAGGTTAAGGCCCACGCCGCCCGCCTTGAGCGAAATCAAAAAGACCGGAACCTCGCCCGCTTGGAACTGCGCGACCATCTTGGCGCGGCTCTCCTTAGACGAAGCGCCCGTGAGCTTAAGGAAGGCGATGTCCTCCTTGGCCAGGCGCTTACCGATAATATCGAGCATACCCGTAAACTGGCTGAACAACAGGATGCGATGTCCGCCGTCGAGTGCGCCGTGCACGAGCTCCATGCACGTATCGAGTTTGGCGCTCCCCGCCTTGTAATCCTCGTAGTGCAGACGCGGGTCGCAGCAGATCTGGCGCAACTTGGTGAGCTCGGCAAGCACCTTGAGCTTGTCTTTCTTAAACTCGGATGCCTCGCGGTGCTGCACCTGCTGGGCGATGCGGTCCTGGTTTGCCAGGTAAAGCTTGCGCTGCTCGCCGGCAAGCTGCGCCATGACAGTGTCCTCGATCTTCTCGGGCAGGTCTGCCACCACGTCTTCCTTGACGCGGCGCAGCACAAACGGCGACACGAGTGCCTGCAGGCGGGCGGCGCTGTCGCCCTCGGCGTGCTCGACTGGGCTTTCGAAGCGCTTGGCAAACGACTCGCGCGTGCCAAGTAAGCCCGGCATCAAAAAGTCGAAGATGCTCCAGAGCTCGGATAGGCGGTTTTCGATGGGCGTGCCCGTCAGGGCAAAGCGCACGCCGGCAGGCAGGCGCTTTGCGGCGCGCGCCACCTGGGTGAGCGGGTTTTTAATGTACTGGGCCTCATCGAGCACCACGCGGGCAAAGTCCTGCTCGACGTACTCGTCGATATCGCGCCGCATAAGGTCATACGACGTCACGACCACGTTATGCTCGGCCACGCCGGCGATCTGCACGCGGCGCTGCGCCTTGGCGCCCACAATGGCGCACACATCGAGCGACGGGGCGAAGCGCTCCAGCTCGGCGGTCCAGTTGTACACAAGCGACGCGGGACACACCACAAGCGTGGGTTTAGTGTCCCCCGCCTCCACGCGCGCCAGGATATGCGCGATCATCTGGAGCGTTTTGCCCAGGCCCATATCGTCGGCCAAGATGCCGCCAAGGCCCAGGTGTTCGAGCGAGCCAAGCCACTGGTAGCCGTCGACCTGGTAGCCGCGCATCGTTGCCTTGAGCGAGACCGGCACCGTAAAGTCCATCTTGCCGAGCGTGTCCAGACGCTCGACGGTACGGCGGAACGCAGCGTCGCGATCGGCCTCGAGCGCGGGCGTGCGCGCGAGCATGCTATCGACGAACAGGGTGCTCGATGCGGAAAGCGACACGCCGTCGAGCAGGTCGACGGCATCGACGCCCAGGTCCTCGGCGAGGCCAAACGCGGCTCGAGCGCCCTCGTCCAGGCGAATGATGTCGCCGGACGTAAGGCGCGCAAACGTTTGATGGCGCTTGTAGGAGTCGAGGTAGATGGCAAGATCTGCCGCCGAAAGACCGCTCGCGCCCAGTTCAACATCGAGCAGGTTGCTCTTGACGGTGGCACGCACCGAAAGCTTGGGCGCAGGGCGCACCGAGATCTGGCGTAGACGGTCGCTGAGCATGACCTCGCCCAGCTCGGACAGGGCAGACAGGCCCTCGGTCAGCAAGCAGAACAGGCTCTCGTCGTCGCGCTCCTCAAACGCCAGGCCGCCCTCGTAAAAGTCGAAATACAGGGCCGCCGTGTCCATAACGCGAAACTCCGCCACCTCGTCGCGAGGGGGCACGCCCGGGCGCTGTTCTTCGAAGGGGCTTCCCGGAGCACCCAGGCTAAAGAGATCTGCCGACCAGTCGCCGTAGGAAACCGTAATCTTGCAGGTCACGAGCCCGTCGTCGACACCGATTGCCATGGCAAAGCTCGGCTCGGGCGCCACGGTGTCGAGCACGGCGGGCGCGGTAAGGTCGGTGTAGTCGCGCAAAATGGGCAGCGCCATACGACAGAACTCCCCCACCTGGTCGACAGCGATATGGATCGGCGTGCGACAGGGCAGTAAGCGCGATAGGAACGGCGCCGCATGCTGGGCAAACGCTACATCGGCGCGGCGCGCACGGCGGGTGTCGACCAGATAGGCAACGTCGTCCGAAGCAAAGCAGTATGCATCGGCCGGCAGGCGTAGATCGTAGCTGCCGCCAGCCGCCGGCGCGATTTTGGCGGCAAGGAGCGGTGGGCGCTTAGACAGAGCCTCGTCCTCCCCTTCCGGAGGCATCTCAACCGCCACGTCATAGGTGCGATGCGTCGTCGTCCCCCGCGACCAGGCGGGCTCAAAAGAGATGGTCTGACCGCGCAACAGGTCCAGCACATATACGATGCTATGCTCGGACAGCGGCAACTGACGCTCGGCGACAAAACCGCTGCGGGCAAAGTCGTACGACGCCGAACGCGAGCTTGTGATGTCATCGAGATAGGCAACTGTCGTCACGACAAGGTTGAGCAGCTTTGTCGACACGTCCTCGAAGGCTTCGGGCGTATGGACAAACGTGAGCTTCTTGCCGTACGAGAAGGTGCCGCCTCGGACATAGGCGTCGGCCATGCCGTCGATATCCTTGACCACGTAGGAGACCGATCCACAACGAATGCGAAGCTCGAGCGCCCAGCTAAAGCGGTCGGCAAACAGTGGATTGTAGTACGGCACCAACGAGGGCTCCAACACCGCCTTGGGGGCATCGGGATCCACACTGCCAGCGAGCTTGCGGCGCATGCTCGCCAGCTCATCCATGCGTGCGTCCGAAAGATCGGAGAGCGCCGCCATGAGGCTGGGACTCGTGGGGACGGGCGCCGGAAAGGGAAAGTTGGGATTGACGGCCGGCGCTTTGAGCGCGGTGCGCGCGGGCTGTTTCGGCTGCGCCGTAAACGTGCGGACCGGCGTGCGCAAACCTTCGACGGGCTCGGCGCCGCTGGCATCCAAATACGCCAGAGCCGTGGCAATAGCGTGCTTGCACATACCGGGGTAACGATAGGCGGCGGGGCAATCGCAGTCGTAGTCGATCACCTCGTGCTCGTCCATGTCGAGCGCCACGTGCGTCTTGTACAGGTCGCCGCGCGAACCGCGCACCGAGCCCTCAACCGTCACGTTTTTGGAGAAGCGCGAGCCGCTGTCCTCGATCGACAGCACGGCGCCGTTGAGCATGAGCGAACGCCCCTTCATAAAGGTGCCGCTCAGCGCCGCCTCTTTGCGAAGCGCCTGCACAAACGTCCCCTGCGCCATCACTTCCTCCAATCTCGCGCGGACCAGCAACGCCGTCCCTAGATCACCGTCACGCGGCCTTGGTTGCCGACGATGGCCTTTGCCTCTGCCAACAGCGGAATCGAGCGTGCGTTGACCTTGGCCGGCACCTCGGCACGCAGCACACGCCCGTCCACCTGCTCGATAAAGATCTCCACGCGGTCGCCGCCCGGGTTGGCGGTAAGCACCGTGGCAAGACGCGCCATATTGCCCTGGCTAAAGCGGCTGTTGGGCACCATGACCTCAAACACCTTGGGCTTGTTGTTCTCCTCGTTGAGCTCCAGCGGCACGATCTCCTGCGCGATGATCTGGTCGCCGCGGTCCGAGCGCTCGAGCTTGCCCTTAATGCGCACAAACGCATCGGACAGCTGCGCGCCGGTCTCGGGATCGACCTCGCCGTACAGGTACCCCTCGGCCTCCTTGTAGGTCTTGGGGAACACCACGACCGTGGCCTCGCCTTCCATGTCCTCGAGCTGCACAATACCCATGGGGTCGCCGTTTTTGGTTACGCGCTTGGACACGCTCGAGACCATACCGGCCCACCACAGCGCCTTGCCCTCGGGAATCTCCTGGTTGATGGTACCGCCCGTGGGGTTTTGCACCTCGTAGCCGGTATCGATCTGCGAGAACGAGAAGTCGCGCGCCTTGGCTAGCGCATACTCAAACGGGCGCAGCGGGTGGTCCGAGACATAGATGCCCAGAACCTCCTTCTCCTGGCTCAGCTTAAGGTGGCGGTCCCACTCCTGGCCGTCCGGATCGGGCACGCTCACCTCAAAGCCCGAGCCCTCAACGTCGCCAAACATGTCGAAGAACGACGTCTGGCCGCTCGCACGATCCTTCTGGCGCTTTACCGCGGCATCGATGATGTTCTCAGGGTTGTTCTTATCCACAAAGTGCATCATCTGGCGACGCGGATACCCCGTGGAGTCGAAGGCGCCTGCCTTGATCAGCGATTCGATCACACGGCGGTTGGCCTGGCTCGAGTCCACGCGCTCGACAAAGTCGTGCAGCGTCTTAAACGGACCGCCCGCCTCGCGCTCGGCGATAATCGCCTGCGCCACGCCGGTGCCCACGCCGCGGATGCCGGCCAGACCAAAGCGCACGCCCTCCTTGGTAGCCGTGAACTCGGTACCGGACTCGTTGACATCTGGCGACAGCACGGGGATGCCGTCGTGGCGGCACGCCGAGACGTAGTGAACGATCTTGTCGGTCTTGCCCGTATAGGACGTCAGAACGGCCGCCATGTACTCGTGCGGATAGTGCGCCTTGAGCCACGCCGTCTGCATAACCAGGATGGCGTAGCCGGCGGAGTGCGACTTGTTAAAGGCGTAGGACGCGAACTCAAGAACATCGTCCCAAATCTTCTGGGCGACCTCGCGCGTGTAGTTGTTCTTGATGGCGCCGTTCATCCAGTGGTCGTAGGTGGTCTCGTCCGAGCCATCCTCCCAGTGGAGCACCGTCGACGTGAGCAGCTTGATCTTTTTCTTAGCCACGGGCTTACGGATACGCGAGTCCGATTCGCCCTTGGAGAAGCCGCACATCTCGACGGAGATGAGCATAACCTGCTCCTGGTAGACCATGGTGCCGTAGGTTTCGCCCAGGATGTCGTCCAGACGGTCGTCGTAGGAGACGGCCGGTTCCTTGCCGTTCATGCGGTTGATGTAGGACGAGACCATGCCGGCGCCCAGCGGGCCCGGGCGGTACAGGGCGATCAATGCCACGACATGCTTGTACTCGGTGGGCTTCATGTTCTTGATCGTGGCCGTCATGCCGGCGGACTCGACCTGGAAGACGCCGGCGGTGTGACCGGAGCCCATGAGCTTAAAGATCTCGGGGTCGTCAAAGGGAATCTCTTCCTCTTTGATGTCGATGCCGAAGTTCTTTTTGATGTTGGCCTTGGCCTTAGAGATAACCGTCAGCGTGCGCAGGCCCAGGAAGTCCATCTTGAGCAGGCCCATGTCGGCAACGGTATGGCCCTCGTACTGGGTAATCTCGACGCCGCCCTTGGTATCGAGCTTGGTGGGCACATGCTCGTTGACGGGATCGCGGCAGATCAGAACGGCGCACGCGTGCACACCCTCGCCACGGGTGAGGCCCTCGATCGAGAGCGCCGTGTCGATGATGCGGCGGGCGTCGTCATCCTTTTTATAGGCCTCGGCAAAGTCGGGGTTAAACAGATCCTCTTTGCCGGGTTGCTTTTCGAGCACTTGCTTGAGCTTGACCTTGGGGTCGCTCGAGACCATCTTGGACAGGCGCTGGCCCATGTAGACCGGGTAGTCCAGGACGCGCGCGGCGTCGTTGATGGCCTGCTTGGCCTTAATGGTCGAGTAGGTAATGACGTGGGTGACCTTCTCGGGGCCATAGAGCTGGCGAACGTGCTCCACGACCTCGAGGCGCCGCTCATCGTCGAAGTCCATATCGATATCGGGCATCTCGGTACGCTGCGGGGACAGGAACCTCTCGAACATCAGGCCGTTCTCGAGCGGGTCGAACGCGGTGATGTTCATGGCGTAGGCGACGATAGCGCCGGCGGCCGAGCCACGGCCGGGGCCGACGCCGATGCCGTTGTCCTTGGCCCATTGCACGTACTCGGCAACGATCAAGAAGTAGGCGGCAAATCCCTTGTCGCAGATGACTTTGTATTCGTACTCAAAGCGCTCTTTGATGTTGACGCCGCCGATCTCGCGCGTGGCCCAGTCGTCACCATAGTGCTGGCGCAGGCCCTTCTCGCACTCGCGGCGGAACTGGCTCTCGTGCGTCTCGCCGGGATCGAGCAACGGGAAGCGCGGCAGGATGATGGAGTCCCAGTCCAGCTCAACGTAGCACTTGTCGGCGATCTCGAGCGTGTTGTCGCAGGCCTCGGGGCAATACGGGAACATCGCCCGCATCTCCTCCTCGGTCTTCATGTAAAACTCCGAGCCGGTCATGCGCATGCGGTTGGGGTCGTCGACCTTGGCGTTCATGCCAATGCACATGATGACGTCCTGCACGGGCGCGTCCTCGCGACGCAGGTAGTGGAAGTCGTTGGTGGCGATGACCTTGACGCCCACCTGCTTGGCGATGTCGATGAGCGTGCGGTCCATCTGCTCGTCGGTCAGGCCGTTGTCGGTGGTGATGCCGTGTTCCTGGATCTCGATGTAGAAGTCGCCGGGCTCGAAGGTGTCACGGAAGGTCTCGGCCCACTTGATGGCGCCCTCCATGTCACCGCGGTCGATGTACTTGGGGATGATGCCCGCGATGCAGGCGCTCGTGCAGATCATGCCCTTGGCGTGGCGGCGCAGGTTGTCGAGCGTCACGCGCGGCTTGTAGTAAAAGCCCTGCACGGCGGCCTCGGAAACCGTCTGCATCAGGTTGACGTAGCCCTCCTGGTCCTTGGCCAGAAGGATCATGTGGTAGAGCTCGGGCTTGTGGTCGCGAGCAAGGGTCTCGTCCGGCGTAAAGTAGACCTCGCAGCCAAAGATGGGCTTGATGACCAGGGGCGGCTTGAGCTCGTCGATGTTGCCCTTCTCGTCCCACATGGCCATGTCCTTCACATACTGGGCATGCTCGCGCGGGTTTTCCTCGGGATCGGGCTCCACCAGCTCGTCGCGGCGGTCCTTTTCCAGGAAGGCCTTGTCGTGGCTCCAGGTTTTGTACTCGGGCGTGTTGTGGTTGACGGCGTCGCAGGCCAGCGCCAGGTCGGGCACGCCATACATGTAGCCGTGGTCGGTAATGGCGACGGCGGGCATGCCCAGCTCTACGGCACGATTGACCATATCCTGGATACGGGTTGCGCCGTCGAGCATGGAGAAAACAGTGTGATTGTGCAGATGGACGAATGCCATGTAATGAGCTCCGATGCGGGTTCGTGATCTTAGGGTTACGATTCTACCGCACGGCACGGACGGCACCCGAACCTAGCCAAACCCACACGGCTCCTCTTGCAGTTGCGGTGAAATAGTTCCCGCTTGGGCCACCTGGGCCGCAATACAGGAACTATTCCACCGCAAGTTATCTGAGGACTAGAGGTTGTAGGTGACCACCTGAGGCTCGGCGGGTTCGACGAAGATGGCTGGATTCGCCTGCTCCACGCGAACGAACTTGACCGTCACCGTCTCAAAGCCCGCCTTGTGCAACACGTCGGCGTAGACGCGCGCCTGCAGGGCGTGCTTCTCGAGCAGCTGGTCCGGCGTCTCATCCGGCGTGCCACCCGTCTTGTAATCGATGACCAGTGCGCGTGACGGATCGGCCGGGTCGGTCGCCAAAGCGTCGATGGCGCCTTCGGCATATGCACCGTAGCGGGCGATGTCCTCGTCCTCGCAGCCCAGCGAGAAGAACGGCACCTCGGCGCGAACGCACGGCCACGCGAACAGCTCGGCACGAACCGACGACTTGAGCCAGCGCTCCAGAGCGACATCGAAGCGCTCGCGCTGTTCTGGCGTCAGGTGCCACAGGCGAGCCAGGGCGTCGGCACGCTCAGCGGGCAGCGCATCGGCACCCATCTCGATGAGCCACTGGCAGGCGGCGTGGAAGGCCGAGCCCAGCGCCATGGGATTGCCGGCGGACTCGACAGCGGCCACGTCTGCGTCCGTCATCTCGGAACCATCCGACTCCGCATCATCGCCGGTCTCGTCCATGGGAACACGAGCCTCGGCGGCACGGTCTTCCGTCTCGGCATGGAGTGCCGCGGCGATTGACGAGTAGCTATACGAGTCACGCATCGGATACGGACAGATGCCCATGCGCACGCCCACTGCCTGGGGATACACAAGCTCGAACGAATCGGGCTTGGGGTCGACAGGACCGGGGACGATTGTACTGGCCGAATCGTCGGCAGCATCCGTATCGGCATCGCCACGAACAAGCCTGCCCTCGGCATCCAGCGAAGCGTTGGCCTCAAACGTCTGCTCGCCAAAGGTAAAGCCCGCGAGCGAAATGAGCTCGTAGTCGCCCAGCTGGGAGTTGTCGAACACCAAGCGGTCGGCATCGAGCTGCGGCATATCCAGAGCATCGGTCGGCAAAATACGGCGCAGCACATCGTAGGTCAGATCGGTCTCGACATCAAAGGTCGGCGCCGTCACCTTGCCGCGGCTCACGCCGGCATCCATCGCCAGAATGACCAGCTCACGCGCTCGCGTCATGGCGACATAGAGCAGACGAGCCCGCTCCTCGAGCGAAAGCTGCAGGTCGTCGTTGCGCAGGCGAGCAAATGCCTCGGCGGGAGAACCCGTCGCACAGACGTCCTCCATGAGCTCCGGCGGCAGCCACAGCGACGTGCCCTTGCCCTTAAACGCATGCTCAAACTGCTTTTTGACGTCATCGCCCTTCACAAAGGTCCCATCGGCAAGCTTAACGCCATCAAAACGAGCTGGCAGTGCCACGACCTGCGCTCCGCCCTCGACGCGACCCATCTGTGCCGCACCCGAGGACTTACGCACGCCAAAGCACTCGGCGACCGCCACGACCGGATATTCCAGACCCTTGGAGGCATGCACCGTCATGATGCGCACCGCGCCGTCGCCTTCCTCGTTGAGGGCACCCGGGGCTTCCTTGCCCGCCAAGAAGCGGTCGAAGGCAAGCGCGATGGAACGCGGCGAGTTGCCGAACTCGGCCTCAGCCTCAGCCACGGCGTCGAGCGCCTTGAGCACGTTGGCGGCAATGGCCTTGCCCTCGGGACCACGCTGTCCCAGACGCACAAACCAGCCGGAGGCGTTGACCACGTCGCGCGCGATGGCGGCGAACGAATCGCGGCCCACGCGACGAAGCGCATACCGCAGCACCTCGCGGGCGCGCGTCACAAGCGGCAAGTCTTGCAAACCCGGCACGTCGAAATCGCTCATGATGCCCATGTCGATATTCCGGCGCGAGGTCTCCCCTGTCTCGCTATCGAGCTTGGTCGCCAGCGCCAGGAACTCCTGGGCACCGAGCGCAAACATCGGCGAGGCGAGCAGTGGCATAAGGCCCTGCGCCGTATCGGCCGGATTGGCGAGCGCGCAGACCAGGGCACGCACCGTCTGCACCTCGGCTGCCTGGGCAAAGACCGAGCCGCCTGCGATCACGCAGTCGAGCCCCTGATCGCGGAAGGCCTGGGCGTAGACGTCGGCGTTGGTCATGCGGCCCAGTAGCAGTACCATGCCGCCCTGGGGCTGGCCGGCATCGGCAAGCGCGCGGAATCGCTCGGCGATCGCGCGGGCCTTGGCCTGCGTGCGCTCCTGCGTACTGCCGCCGGCAACAAAGAGGGCCTGGCGACGCGAAGCGTCTGCCACCAGCGTGTCCTTGCGGCCGTCGCTCGCCTCAAGATCCAAAAAGCCCTGCATCAGGCCGCCGTCATCGCCGTCGAAGACGCGTGCCACGTAACGCAGCACCTCGTCATGGCTGCGGAAGTTGCGCACGAGTTTGACGAGCTCGCCGGCAGGGGCATCGGCCACGGCAGTCGCCTCGGGCGCGGCAGACGAGCCCACCTTGCGCTCCTGACGACGGAACACCTCGACCTCGGCGCCACGGAAGCGGTAGATCGACTGCTGCGCATCGCCCACGGTGCACAACGCGCGCTCCCCCGCGCCCGTCAGATAGCGAATCAAATCGACCTGCATCTGGTCGGTGTCCTGGAACTCGTCGATCATGACCATCTTAAAGCGGCCCTCGTACGCAGCACGGATGGCAGGGTAATCGCGCAGGGCCTCGTAGGCCATACGCAGCAGGTCGTTATTATCGAGGGCGGACTGGGCAGCCTTCAATGCGCGATACTCGGCCTCGACGGAACGGGCCAGACCCACCAGCGCATCGAGCGCCGGGCCACCGCAGGCAAGCACGATATTGATAAACGCATCGGCGGCCTCGGCCTTGAGCAGCTCGACCTGCTCCTTGGGGAATGCCTTGCTCGCGCGCGGCATGGTGCACGACATCATGAGTCGCGCCGCATCGACCATGGTCTTGCCGCTCGCCTCGAACGCGTCGATGGCATCGAGCGCCACCTGCGCCTTCTCGGTCGCGGCCTTGCTTGCGCCCAGCGCCGCGCGATAGGCATCGGCGAGTGCAGAGGTATCGGCCTGGCCGCGCGCCACGCGCACGTCGTCCATACCGCCCGGCAACTGACTCGACAGCTCCAGCAGGTCGCGCACCAGACCCTTGATGGTCGTACCGGCGCCAAAGGAACCGCCCTCGCCCGCCATGGGATACCAGGCGTAGAGGGCCTTGAGCGATGCCGCGAGCTCGGGGGCGGCATCGGGCGCCGTTGCGCGACCCAGCACATGCTCGACAGCCTGATCCATGAGCTCGTCGGTATCGGTGAGCACTGTGAACTCGGGATCGATGCCCAGCTCCAGCGCGTGCGCGCGCAGGATACGCGAGCACATGCCGTGAATGGTCGAGATCCACGCGTCGTCGACGGTCAGTGCTTCCTCGTCCATGCCCTCGTCGATGAGCGCGCGGCGCACGCGGTCACGAATCTCGGCCGCGGCATCTTTGGTAAAGGTAATAGCGAGCACCTGGTCCAGATGCTCAACGAACGGACCGGATTCGGGAGAGAGTGCGTAGACGATGCGGCGCGTGAGGGTAAAGGTCTTGCCCGAACCGGCGCCCGCCGAGACAAACAGCGGACGATCGAGCGTTTTGACGATCTGCAGCTGTTGCGGCATCAAAGTCGAAAGATCCATGGTCTACACGTCCCTCCTTACAAACGTTCCTTCGTGGTTATACGAGCAGCGCGCATGCGCGGCCTGAGCCGACGTCGGGTCGACGGCGGCAACGTTGCCCGCCTCGAGCTCGCGCAGACGCTCGGCGATGCCGGTCTCCACGCGATCGAGCAGGGCGTCGAAGTCCATGCTGCCACCCTCGCCGGGGAAACCTTTCTTAAGGCCCGGGATGCGACCGTCACCACGCTCCTCCTCGAGCAGCTCGGCACTCGCTGCGCCTCGCAACGCCGGTTTGCCGCCCTTGGTCGAAAAGTAGAGCGCCGCGCGGGTGTCCAAATCCAGCGCTCGGCGCATGGCCTGGGCGTAGATGAGCGTCTGGGTATGTGGTGGCAACCAGCGCGGATCGTCGATGGGCGCCGTGCCCGATTCCTCGTCACGCACCGTGGGGTCGGCGAGCTTAAACTCCTCAACGCCCGTGCGATGCTTGTAGTCGATCACCACGGCACGATTCTCGGCGTCCACGTCCACGCGGTCGATGCGCCCGCCAAGCGGCCAACCGGCATACTCGACCTTGAGCTCGTTGAAGGCGAACTCCAGGTAGCGCGGGGCAAAGGGGGCAAGTGCCTCGGACTCGTAGGCAAGCACACCCTCCAGCTGCGGCAAGATCTCGGCCACCTGGCGTTCCTCCACCGCAGAGAGCGGCACCAGCGGGCCCTCCGTGCCGCGCTTGCCGGCGTGCTCGGCCAACGTCTCGTCAAAGACCTCGTGCAGCAGCTCCTGTGCACGCGGCAGATTCTCGGGCGTCACGCGCTCCATGCCCTCTTGGGGCAGACGGGCATGCAGATGCTCCAGCACGTCGTGGACAAAGTTGCCCTTCTCCATGTTGCCAAAGCCCGCGTCGATCGACTGGGGCTTGACGCGATACGACACGAACCAGCACAGTGGGCAGGTAGAATAGGCCTCGATCTGCGAGGCGGACGTCAGACGCGGCACGAGCGGCGCGTCCTCACCCTCGCCATCGCGACGGCGCAGGACCAAATACGGCACGGCCTCGGCACTCAGATGCTGAGGGGCTTCACAGGTCACGCGCTCGCGCTTGAGGCCTTCACCTGCCGCGGGATCAAAGTCGGCGATGATATCGCCCTCGCCCACGCGCATGGGCTTGGCAGCGCCAGCGGCCTCGGCATGTGCCCACAGCTCGGTCCATACGGCTGCCGGGTAGCACTCGCGTGCCTGGCGATCGTGCGTCACACGGGCGAGCGCGACCGGACCGCTCGCCGCCTGCATCGCACGGCCAAAGCGCACGCGCAGCAGGGCAGCGGGCTCCAAAGACACGCCGTCGCGGCGCAGCTCGGCTGTCAACGTGGCAAGCGGGCCCTCTTCGTGCGAAAGCGGATAGCTGTCCAGGTCGACATCGGCAAACAGCACGGCATCGTAGCTGCCAGGGCGAAGAACCGACGCATCGGCAAGCGACGCGAAGCGCACTTGTGCTCGTGGTGTGCGATCGACCTCATAGGTCTCGTAATCGTAGGCGGTACTGCGCTTGTCCACCTTGGTTCGAACGCCGTCGAGAACCGGCACGGTCGCGGCCTGCGACACGTCGAGCGCGCGAGCATCGTTCATAAGGATGTCGATGGCATGGCGCAGCAAAGCCGTCTCTGCCTGGCGACGGGCCTGGCCGTCAAGGCCGCCTAGAGCGCGATCGGGCAACGCCTCGGCAACGGCAAGCATGGCCTTAAGCGCCGTCACGGGCTTGTCACGCCACAGCGCCTGGAACACGTCCGAGACCACACACGGTACGTTCTTAAACCAGTTATCGTCGCTCGTCGCCTTGCGCGCGCCCCTCACCTGGCCCTGAACGCTCTGCAGCAGGCTCTTGACGCCCGCGGTAGTCTTGCTGCGCGAGAGACGCATATTCTTATCGAAGGTACGGGCATTGACGGCATCAGCGCCCGAAAGCGGACTGTAGATCCAGTCGGTAAGCTCCGGCGCGGGCCACCACTCAGTCTTGGAAGCGGTGCCCTCGTCGGCGGCTTTCATACGCTCGATCAGGTTGGCGAGCGCCGTAAACTGCCTGCCCGCGATGGACTGGGAAAACGCCGTGAACTCAGTCGTCTCGGCCGCAATGTGACGCGCCGCCAAACGGGCGGCGAGCTCGCCGAACAGCTGGGGTGCCCGGGCAGAAACGACGAGCACGCGCACGGGGTCGGCAGAAGCGCCGTCGACCTCGGAACCCCGGCACGTTTTTACCAGATCATCAATTGCGTCCGCATAAGCATGAGCACGGGCATGGGGGCCAGCGACCTCAATAAAGGCAGGCTGAGCGGCGGTCCCGTAAGCGGCATCAGACGCGCCGACACCCTCCCCTAGCGGCGCGATCTCAAACAACACATCGCGGGCATCAAATGCCGTGGCAAGCTCCTCGCGCATCGCCGCCTGCTCGCGGGCAAGCAGCACGACGACCTCTCCCCCATTGTTCGCCACGGCAGACAGCAGCTCGAGCAGACCGTGCGTAAACGACGTGATACCGCGCACGCATACGGCGCGAGTGCACGCCGGCAGGCTATCGGCCAGGACACTGGTCATAATGTCAGCTGCCTCGCAGGGCTCAACCATATCTCGACGGTCCAAACCGCCCGCGTAGACGCGCAAAAGCTCGAACACACGAGCCTCGGCATCGCTTTTTGGCTCAGGCTGGCAATTGTTGCCACCGCATCGTTCGGCACCCGTCCCCGCAACGCCCGGCAACACGTCGCGGGCCATGCGCGCGAGCATGCGCACTGTGCCCTGGCTGCGCGAAAGCGGCTGCAGGTCGGCATCGTCGAGACGCGTGACCATGTCCGAGAACAGCATCTGGCGCTGCAGGTTGTCGACGAAACCGCGCCCGTCGCCCAAAAGCTCCCAAAGCGAGCGAAGCCACGATGTAGACGTCTTGTAGTCGATACCCAGCGAAACGCCGGCTTCCGCCGCATCATGACGGCACAGGTCGAGCTCGGCAAACGTAGGTGCCAGCAACACGGCACGCCCGTGGCGGACAATAAGGTCGGCAAGCAGCGCCGACTCGGCATCGCTCAAATCCGTGCCGGCATTGGTGGTATAGATTCGAACAGGCATGGTCCTCCGCTCAAACTGTTCGCAATAATCAATGCATCCATCCTACCCGCCCACGCGGACACATTGCCACCACAGCTCCATCTTTTGGTACAAAGCAACCTGACCCCAACGAACCAGCCGATTGCGGGCATATAAAAACCGCCCCCGGAGGAGCGGTTTTGCACAATTCGTTTTTGTCGCCGGCCTACTCGCCATCCTCCAACTTAATGAGAATCTTGCGGTAGCCACCGTACTCACCGTTCAGCGCCTTTGAAACGCGGCTCACCGTGGTGGACGAAGCGCCGGTACGGGCCTGAACCTCAACATAAGGCTCGCCCTCGTCCAAATAGCGCGCAACCTGCAAACGCTGAGAAAGGTCGCAAATCTCGCGCGGCGTGCAGATATCGGTCAAAAACGCTTGGATATCCTTCTCGTCGTCCAAAAGGCTAAATGCGTGGACCAGCTGCTTGACATCAGGCTTGTCAAACATGTTCTCGATATTCATCGATCACCGCCAAACCCGCCAAAAGGCATCGAAGTTGATACTGACATCGGGCATCGTTCGCCCGTTCTATGCAATAGGGCAACGCCTGTGGCTTTTGCCCGTAGCAGTGTAGCACACCACCAAACTAAAGCGACAAGACTCTCTGCCAGCGGCGCGTTTTTCAGGACGAACGCCGTTTAGAAACCATATGCGCACGTAAGCTCCACGAATATTTGAGACAATGGGCGCCCAAACACCGCGGCGCGCCCGCGCAACCATCCAGGTCGCCGCCGCAAGCCGCTTCACGCGACGCCAGCAACCCCGGCGCAAGAAAGGATTCACGCCATGCGCTTTATGCTTAACTGGCTCTTCACCTCGATCGCCATCGCGATCGCCACGTTCCTCGTCCCCGGTATCCAACCCTTCGGCTTTGCCGAGACCTGGGTCTGCTTTGCCTTTGTGGGACTGTTCCTGAACATTGTCGATTCGCTCGTCAAGCCGTTCCTGACCGTCATCTCACTGCCGCTCACTATTATTACGCTTGGTGTTTTTCAGCTCGTAGTCAACAGCTTTATGCTCGAGCTGGCCAGCTACCTGTCGGTCAATCTGCTGGGCGCGGGCATCTCCATCGCCAGCTTTGGATCGGCCTTTATGGGCAGTATCCTGGTATCCATCACGCGCAGCATCCTCGACAGCATCGCCGAGGACTAAAACGGCCATTCCGGCCGTGCCCGTCTCAACAGCCCAAAACGAAGGCCGCCCATCGCAAAAATGGGCGGCCTTCTTATTTGTCAAGTCTCAAAGGGCGAGAGAATCTACCATTTCTACCCCGTCCCCAAATGGCAGGTGTGGGTTAGATGACGTAGTCGTAGCCATGGTTGGGAGCGACAAGTTGATCGAGTATCACACCGTCGAGGTAGTCGTTGATGAGCTTGTCCAGGTTCTTCCACACGTCGAGCGTGGGGCACTCATCCGAGCGTGAGCAGCCCTTGCAGTCGCCGTCCAGGCATGCGACCGGTGCTAGGCTGCCCTCGGTCAGACGCAAGATCTCGCCCACCGTGTACTGCTCGGGCGGGCGCGTGAGCACGTAGCCGCCGCCCTTGCCACGCATACCCGAGAGCATGTTGGCACGTACGAGCGTAGCCAAGATGTTCTCGAGATATTTCTCGGAAATCCCCTGTCGCGCCGCGATCTCTTTGAGCGGGATGCGACCGGCCGCCTGGTGCTCGGCCAGATCGACCATAACGCGCAGGGCATATCTGCCCTTAGTAGAAACCAACATATATAGTGCTGCCTTTCGGTCATTTAGTCCGTAGAAATTCTAGCCGAAAAATTGGTTTTGAAAATACCCGTTCCGGTCAAGATGGTTAATCGACTCGTAATAATCTTCTATTTCCTATTGCGTTACTAGGCTTTACTGTCTACTATGCTTGCCAACAGCAAAATGAACAACCCATAAGGTTTGTGGGTTTCGCTGCTATACACACCGTAAAACCACACGGTATCCAGTCATTTGAACACTTTGGAGGTTCACCATGAGCAATGTTTACACGTCCATCGATCAGCTTATCGGCCACACCCCGCTTCTGGAGCTCACTCACTTTGAGGCCGATGAGGACCTCAAGGCTCGTGTGCTCGTCAAACTCGAATACTTCAACCCCGCCGGGTCAGTTAAAGACCGCGTCGCCAAGAACATGATTGACGAGGCCGAGAAGGCAGGCAAGCTCGTGCGCGGCGGCGACTACACCATCATCGAGCCCACGAGCGGCAACACCGGCGTCGGCATCGCCTCGGTGGCGGCCGCCCGCGGCTACAAGGTGATCATCACCATGCCCGAGACCATGTCCGTCGAGCGCCGCAAGCTGATGCAGGCATACGGTGCGCAGCTCGTGCTCACCGACGGCTCCAAGGGCATGAAGGGCGCTATCGCCAAGGCAGAGGAACTGCAGAAGGAGACTCCCAACAGCATCATCGCCGGCCAGTTTGTGAACCCCGCCAACCCCGCCATCCACAAGGCCACGACCGGCCCCGAGATCTGGGACGACACCGACGGCAAGGTCGACATCTTCGTCGCCGGCGTCGGCACCGGTGGTACCGTGACCGGCGTGGGCGAGTTCCTCAAGGAGCAGAACCCCGAGATTAAGGTCGTCGCCGTCGAGCCCGCCACCTCCCCGGTGCTCTCCAAGGGCCAGGCCGGCCCGCACAAGATCCAGGGCATCGGCGCCGGCTTTGTGCCCGACGTCCTCGACACCCGGGTCTACGACGAGATCATCCCCGTCGAGAACGACGACGCCTTTGCCACCGGCCGCGCCGTGGGCCACAAGGAGGGTGTGCTCGTGGGCATTTCGTCCGGTGCCGCCGTGTGGGCCGCGCTGCAGCTGGCCAAGCGCCCCGAAAACGAGGGCAAGACCATCGTGGCCCTGCTTGCCGACACCGGCGAGCGCTACCTGTCCACGGCACTGTTCCAGGACTAAGGGCCCGTCACTTGTCGATAGGCCCATGGCATGCCGGCCTATCCTCTCTTCTGGCTGTCTGAGCCCATCTCGTTAGGGTGTCCCACGAGACGCCCGAACTTGCTACAATGTCTGCGGCGCGGAACCAGCCTCCCGCGCCGCTTTTCTTTTTTGGCCACATGCCACCAAGGAGAACCTCCCCATGCACAACAAGCGCGTGCTCGTCGCCATGAGCGGCGGCGTCGATTCCAGCGTGACCGCGTACCTGCTCAAAAGCCAGGGCTACGAATGCGTCGGCGCCACCATGCGCCTCACCTGCCCCGCGCCCGATCCCGTCACGGGCATGAGTAAGGTCGACCGCGACATCGCCGATGCAAAGGCTGTCGCCGAGCGCCTGGGGATGCCCCACCATGTGCTCGACCTGCAGCAGGCCTTCGACCGCAACGTTATCGAGCGCTTCGTGACCGCCTATCAGGAGGGGCTGACGCCCAACCCATGCATCATCTGCAACCGCCACATTAAGTTTGGCGCATTGCTGGATGCGGCGCTGGATATGGGCTGCGACTACATCGCCACGGGCCACTACGCCAAAACGAGCCAGGCGTCCGACGGAACCTGGCAGCTGTACCGCGGCGAGGACCCCAAAAAGGACCAGAGTTACTTTTTGTATTCGCTTACGCAGGAACGCCTGGCGCACACGATCTTTCCGCTGGCAGGCCTAGACAAAGAGCGCGACGTGCGCCGCATAGCCGCCGAGCAAGGCTTTACCAACGCCCAGAAGGCCGAAAGCGAGGACATCTGCTTTATTCCAGACGGTGACTACGCGGGCTATATCGAGCGCCGCTGCGGACATCCCGCTGCACCGGGCGACATTGTGTGGCGCGACGGCAGCGTGGTCGGACGCCATAACGGCGCGTTGCGCTATACCATCGGCCAGCGCAAGGGCTTGGGCGTCGCGATGGCGCATCCCGTGTATGTGACGGGCGTCGATGCCGCCAACAACACCGTGCATCTGGGCGAGGCCGAGGACCTAACGGCCACAGCACTCACGGCCGACGACTGGATCTGGAGCGCCCCTGCCGACCGCATGGAGGCAGAACTCAATGCCGGCGGCATTCGCGTGGGCGCCAAGTACCGTTACCGTCAGAAAGACCAAGCAGCGACCCTTACGCGCGGCGAAGACGGGCAAATGCTGCTGACTTTTGACGAGCCGCAGCGAGCCATCGCCCCCGGCCAGGCCGTTGTAGTCTACCACGGCGACATCGTCCTCGGCGGCGGCACGGTGACCGGCGCACTTAAGTAGCCCCATCCCCTTCATAAATTGCGGTGAAATAGGGACTGTTTAAGCGTTTAAAACCGCCAAACAGTCCCTATTTCACCGCAACTTAGAGAGGACGGCCTCGGTCGGTACTGCCGTATCAGCCGAGGCCGCTGCATCGCTAGCGCTGAACGTAGGCGCGAACCAGCTCGTAGGTATTGCGCACGCCGTCGATGTGGCTGCGCTCGTAGTTGTGGCTCGCGTACACGCCGGGGCCGATCAGACCATGGCGAATGTCGTAGCCGGCCGAGAGCGTGGCCTCGACGTCGGAGCCATAGTGCGGGTACACATCGATGGCGTAATCGAGCTCCAGCTCGCGCGCGATGTTGGACAGCGTGGTTACCAGGTCGTAGTTGTACGGACCGCCCGAATCCTTGGCGCAAATCGAAACCATGCGCTCGGTGCAGCCCAGGTCGTCACCCACGCAGCCCATGTCCACGCTGATCATCTCGCGCGTGTCGGCCGGCACAAAGGCACCGCCGTGGCCGACCTCCTCGTACACCGTAAAGAGCAACGAAACCTTGCGCGAAAGCGTCACCTCGCCGTCGGCGACGGCGCGGGCCAAACCCAGCAGAATCGACGCGGACAGCTTGTCGTCAAGGAAGCGACTCTTGATGTAGCCGCTCTCCGTCACCGTGGTGCGCGGATCCATAGCGATGATGTCGCCGGTTTGAATACCCAGCTCGAGCACATCGTCCTTGCTGTCAACGTTCTCGTCGAGCAGGATTTCCATGTTCTTCTCGATGGTCTTGACCGGCTCATCGGCCACATGCGCCGAAGGTTCGGTATTGAGGACCACGCCCGTGTAGACATTGCCATCGCGCGTATAAACGGTGCAGTTCTCACCATCGGCCGTAGACCACTGATGCCCGCCGAGGGTCGTGGGGCGCAGGCGACCATTGTCCTTAATGGAGCGCACCATGGCGCCCAGGGTATCGACATGGCTCGCCAACACGAGCGGCTCACCCTCACCGCCAAGCTCAACCAGCACGTTACCCTTATTAGAACGCTCGGGCCCAAAGCCCATATCGCGCAACGTTTCCATTAGATAATCAGTCGCCGCACGGGTATAGCCCGTAGGCGAGGCAATAGAAGTCAGCGTCTTAAGCTGTCCCGCGATATAGGAGAGCGTCTCCTCTAGAGAAGCATCGATATTGGAACCCATATGCATCCTTCCAAATAAAACTAAGACCGAATCCCGATTTTAACCGTTCTACACGTGCAATGCCCTAGAAGCCGAGCCACCTCCAGACGTCCTCGCGCCGATTTTGCGCACGCACACGGCTTACAATCCCAATCTTGCATAAATCCTATCGGTATCTGCATAGAAATGCGGACTCTTTTTTCTTCGTCTCAGGGTACCCTACCTTGGACCGTGCAAAAAACGGAGTATTCTGCGCCGCGGCCCCCAACGGCCCCATCACAAACGACAAAACGACGCGGTTACAGCAGTGTTGCAGGTCGTCGCAAAGCAGAAACTCAGTAACAACCCCCTCCACTCATCGATAGCCCGCCCACAATGGCTGTCGATGGGCGCCTGCGGACCACTACGGCCCATTCACAACGCTATGCATTTTTCAGAGTCTGCTGAATACTCCCAAAAATGCACGCTGGGAAGTGCACCACCTATCCGCAGCGGGCGGTATGCCTTGGCTTTACCCATCTCGGGGCATCGACGCGGCACAAAAAGCCCCGCCGCGCGTAGCGCGGCGGGGCCAGCGGCAAGTCAAAAGACTATATGCCTACGGGCGAAGGACCACCAAACTGGGCTAGGCAGCCGGGCAGATCTTCTTGAAGAGCTCGATGACGTCGTCGAGCGTTGCCTCGCGCGGGTTGCCCGGGAAGCAGGCGTCGGCCATGGCGTCCTTGGCCAGGACCTCGATCTCGTCAGCCTTCATGGCCTCGCAGACGTGCGGGATGTTCACGTCGGCGGAAAGCTGCTTGACGGCGGCGATGGCGGCATCGGCAGCCTCGTCGGTGCTCATGCCCGTGGTGTCAACGCCCATGGCGACGGCGACCTTGGCCAGGCGCTCGGCGCAAACCGGCTTGTTGAACTCCATGGCGATCGGCAGCAGCATGGCGCAGGCGACGCCGTGCGGGGTGTCGTAGTGAGCGGACAGGGTGTGAGCCATGGCGTGGTCGATGCCAAGGCCAACATTGGAGAAGCCCATGCCGGCGACATACTGGCCAAGAGCCATGCCCTCGCGGCCGGAGCCGGGCTGACCGGACTTGGCCTCGGCGACGGAGTCGCGCAGGTTCTCGCTGATCAGCTTAATGGCCTCAAAGTGGAACATGTCGGAAAGCTCCCAGGCGCCCTTGGTGGTGTAGCCCTCGATGGCGTGGGTCAGTGCGTCCATGCCGGTGGAAGCGGTCAGGCCGGCGGGCATGGAAGCCATCATGTCGGGGTCGACGACGGCGACCTCGGGGGCGTCGTTGGTGTCGACGCACACGAACTTGCGGACCTTCTCAGGGTCGGTGATGACGTAGTTGATGGTCACCTCGGCAGCGGTACCGGCGGTCGTCGGCACGGCGATGGTGAACACGGCATGGTTCTTGGTGGGAGCAACGCCCTCGAGGCTGCGGACATCGGCGAACTCGGGGTTGTTGATGATGATGCCGATGGCCTTGGCGGTGTCCATGGAGGAGCCGCCACCGATGGTCACGATAGCGTCAGCCTCGGCGGCCTTAAAGGCCTCGACGCCGTCCTTGACGTTCTGGATGGTGGGGTTGGGCTTAATCTCGGAGTAGAGGCTCCAAGCGATGCCGGCAGCGTCGAGCTCGTCGGTCACCTTAGCGGTAACGCCAAACTTGACCAGATCGGGATCGGAGCAGACGAAAATCTTCTTGTAACCGCGACGCTGGAGCTCGCCGGGGATCTCCTTGATGGCGCCGGAACCATGATAAGAAATGGTGTTGAGAACGAAACGATTAGCCATTGATAGCCTCCCATCGTGTGCGGGGCACCCATTACGCCCCACGTTATGAGTCCCATCCTAACGCTTTTGAAACGAAAAACACGTGAGAACGTCAAAATTGTTAAAGCGTTTCAACACATGATGAAAAATATTGCGGCAAAGGGACAGCCCCTTTGCCGCATTCGGTTACTTTCGGCAGCCCTCTTTCCAAGCCTCGGCCGCAACCTTCCAGCGTAAGCGCAAGTCGCGCTCGCGGTCGATGAACATGATGGCAAACGCGACAAACAGCAGCAAACTCGCCACGACGATGGCGTGCAGCCCCATGCGCTCAATACACCAGTTGCCCAGCACGGCGCCAAACACAAAGATAAAGATCACGCCAAAGTACAGCAGGCCGTTTTCCAAAAAGCCGCGCCTGTGGGTGATGATGTAATCGTCCACGTTTTGCAGCGCGTTGCGCAAGTTGCCGATGCACATGGTCGTAGCGATGCCGTGACCGTGGATCTTGCGGAAGCTCTCGACCTGCATGCCGCAGGCAAATGAGGTGAGGCAGTTGGCGAGCAGGTTGAAATTGCCGCCCGGGATAAAGCTCACGCCCAGCAAGATGACGGCTTCAAAGAACACCGTCACCTGACGCCAGTGGATCACGCTGCCAAACCGCTCGTGTACCAGATCGGCAAGCATAATACCCACGGCAAACGACACCACAGGGAAGAAGTAGCGCCCCGCAAGTGCCCAGTTGCCCTCCGAGATGCTCACGCCCACGAGCAGGATGTTGCCTGTCTGCGCGTTGGCGAAAACATGGTCGCGCCCAATGTACGAATACACGTCCATAAAGCCACCGGCGAGCGCCAAGATGATGCCCAGCTCAATAGACTCCGATATCTGTTTGGCACGCTGCATCGTCGTGCATCCTCCTTGTTGACGACCCTCTCGTGCGTTGGCGGAAACATAGCCGCCGTTCATACTGTAACCCATTGACAACATGGCGTGCGCGCGAGACGGCCCCTTCAACACGGGGATACACAGTCTGGAAACAAACGGCACCCGCATCGACACGCCGATCCGCCAGCCCATGTACTCCACCAGTCTTTTTAGCCCCGTCCCAAAAAGACTGGTTACAATTACGTGCAGCATACAAACACCGGGAGGGATCGTGGCAAAAAAGCCTCAGCACGCTCAGAACAACCAGCGCAGTCAGCAGGGCAAACAGGGCCAGCAGCAAAAGCGCAGCGGTAAGGCGCAGGCCACGGTCGCCCGCACCAAGCATTCCCAAGCGACGCCCGCCCGCCCCTGGCGTCCGGGCCGCGATAAGTTCCTTCCCGTCAGTCGCGCCGACATGGATGCGCGCGGCTGGGACCAGTGTGACTTTGTCTACATCTGCGGCGACGCTTACGTGGACCACCCCAGCTTTGGCATGGCCATCGTCAGCCGCGTCCTCGACGCACACGGCTACAAAGTTGGCATCATCTGCCAGCCCGACTGGACCGACCCCGCCAGCATCACCGTGCTCGGCGAGCCACGCCTGGGCTTTCTCGTCAGCGCCGGCAACATGGACTCCATGGTCAACCACTATTCGGTGACCAAGCACCGCCGCCATACCGACGCCTATACCCCCGGTGGCGAGGAGGGGCGCCGTCCCAACCGAGCCGTCACGGTCTATGGCAACCTCATCCGCCAGACGTTCAAGGACGCCCCCATCATCATCGGCGGCATCGAGGCGAGCCTGCGCCGCCTGGCCCACTACGACTACTGGCAGGACAAGCTCAAGCGCTCGGTACTGCTCGACTCGGGCGCCGACATCCTCATCTACGGCATGGGCGAGCACGCGATCGTCGAGATCGCCGACGCGCTCGACGCCGGACTGCCCGTCGATCAGATTACCTATATCAACGGCACCGTTTACCGCACCAGCTCGCTCGACGAGGTCTACGACTACGACCTGTTGCCCAGCTGGGACGACCTTGCCGCCGACAAGCTCAACTACGCGCGCAGCTTTAACGTGCAGCAGCAGAATATGGACCCCATCACCGGGCATCGCCTGGTAGAGCCCTACCCCAATAGCGTCTATGTGGTGCAAAACCCGCCGTCGGCGACACTCACCACCGACGAGATGGACGAGGTGGCCGAACTCCCCTACGCACGCGATTGGCATCCCGACTACGACGCAGCGGGCGGCGTGCCGGCCTTTGCCGAGATCAAGTTTTCCATTAGCTCCAACCGCGGATGCTTTGGCGAGTGCTCGTTTTGCGCCCTCACCTTCCACCAGGGCCGCGTGCTGCAGATGCGCAGCCACGACTCGATCATGCGCGAGGCCGAGCTGCTCACGCGCGATCCCGAGTTTAAGGGCTACATCAACGACGTGGGTGGACCGACGGCCAACTTTAGCCGCCCCGCCTGCGACAAGCAGCTCAAGCACGGTGTGTGCAAGAACAAGCGCTGTCTGTGGCCGAGCGTGTGCAAGAACATGGTGGTCGACGAGAGCGGCTACACGCAGTTGCTGCGCGACCTGCGCCAGCTGCCGGGCGTCAAGAAGGTCTTCGTGCGCAGCGGCATCCGTTTTGACTACACCATGGCCGATGCCTCGGACGAGTTTTTGCGCGAGCTGCTGGAACACCATGTCTCGGGCCAGCTGCGCGTAGCGCCCGAGCACGTGAGCGACGCGGTACTGTCCGTGATGGGCAAGCCGAGCCGAGCTGTCTACGACGCATTCTGCCGTAAATTTGAACGCTTGAATCGCGAATACGGACTCAAGCAGTACGTGGTGCCGTATCTGATCTCGAGCCACCCCGGCTCGACCATGAAGGAAGCCGTGGACCTTGCCGAGGCCGTGCGCGACATGGGCTACATGCCCGAGCAGGTGCAGGACTTCTACCCCACACCGTCCACCATGTCGACGTGCATGTACTACACCGGCGTGGACCCGCGCACCATGAAACCGATCTATGTGGCGCGCGACCCGCACGAGAAGGCCATGCAGCGCGCGCTCATCCAGTATCGCAAGCCCGAGAACTACAAGCTGGTACGCGAGGCGCTGGAAAAGGCTGGCCGTCGCGACCTGATCGGCTACACCAAGCATTGCCTGATCCGTCCCGTGCCGCCGCGCCCGGGCGAGACGTCTGCCGGCGGCGGGCATGGCACCGGCAAGAAGGGCGGTAAGGCCCACGGCGGCGCTGGTGGTGCCGGCAAGGGGCCTAAGGGCAGCAAGGGATACGGCGGTATGTCCCGCGCGCAGAACACTGCCGGTCGCAATCGCGCGGCACAGGGGCGTCAGGGCGCCAACGGAGGCGGTCGCCGCAACTAGCGCGGCGAGGCGGCATGCCGCCGTTGGCGACACGACACGCCCCACCAATAAAATGCCGCTCGCCGGGGCGTCGCAGAACGATTCCCCGGCGAGCGGCCGATTAATATTGTCTATCTCAAAACGTCGTTACTTTTTGTCAAAACGACCATAGAGCGCAAACGAGAGCGCCGCAGAGATAACCCAAGTCAAAGCGATGCAGACGACAATCATGATCAGGTTCATGGGATTGCCGCTTGGATCGGCATAAACGGGCAACGAGGTAATGCCGGGCATAACAAAGCCGAAGCACTTTGCGCCGAGAACAACGGTAAGCGCACCGCCAATGCCATCCGCGATCATCGCAGCGATAAGCGGAGTCCTGTTAGGAACCTGAACGGTAAACAAGGCGGGCTCGGAAATTCCCATAAATGCTGAGAAGGCGCACGTCATTGCAGCGGACTTGAGCTTTTCGTCGGTCATGCGCAGGGCCGCACCAAAAGACGCACCGCTTTCGGCGAGGTTATGGCAGAAAGAGATCGGGAGCAGATAGTCATACCCAAGCGTTGCGATATTGGAAATCTGGATAGGGCTCGTTGACTGATGCATGCCGAAGAGCACAATAAGCGGCATAAAGAAGCCCAGCAGAAAACCGGCAACAGGGCCCAACGTCGAGAATAGCCAAACGATACCGTTGGCGAGACCAAGACCGCACCAGGCACCAATCGGAGCGAGCACAAACAGGTTGACCGGAATCACGATAGCAAGGGAGAGTGCCGGGACGACAACGAGCTTAAAAAGATCCGGCACGACCTTGTCGATTGCGCGATATACAAAGGACAAGCCAATGACGCCAAAGATGACCGGGAACACGGAATCGGCGTAGCTAAAAATCGGCACCGTAAAACCGAACAGCGCAAGAGGCGTCTCGCCCGTACCGACAGCGTTGACAATGGTCGGGTACATCAGCGATCCGGCAACACAAAGCGCAAGCGAACGGTTGACTCGGAACTTATCAGCTGTAGACATTGCCAGCAAAAACGGCAAGAAGTAGAACGGGATATCCGAAATCATATTGAATATCGCAAAGTCGCCGGCACCCGTGTCGATTCCAAAAGCCGCGATAGCAGCCAGGATGCCCTTTACGATACCTCCCGCCACCAGCGCGGGAATGATAGCGGAGAAGATGCCGGTGATGATATCGAATACGCGAGCCGAACCTTTTTGGAGCTCAGGCTGCTCGGCGTCGGCGGAGACCTCGCCACCCATCCTGTCACCTAGCATGGGCTCCAATTCGTCATATACCGACCCCACGCTGGCGCCGATGATAACTTGCCACTGTCCGTCTTTAACCTGCGCGCCCAAGGCGCCGTCAAGCGTCTTAAGGGCCTCAAGGTCTGCCTTGCTATCGTCCTTCAGGTTGAATCTGAGCCTTGTAATGCAGTGCGTTGCCATAACAACGTTATCGGCGCCGCCCACGAGCTCGAGGACACGAGCGGCCAGTTCCTTCTTGTCTGCCACGACAATCACTCCTACCCAAGATCCTCGCCATTAGTGGCGATACATTTCTGATACCAATAGAAAGAGTCTTTACGCGAGCGCTCCGCAGTGCCGTTGCCGCAATTATCCAGATCGACATAGATAAGCCCGTAGCGCTTGTCCATCGTAAGAGGACCGCAGGCAACAAGGTCAATGAATCCCCAGATCATGTATCCGCGCACGTCAACGCCATCGATCACTGCTTCCTTAAGGCACTTTATGTGCTGGCGCAAATAATCGATTCGATACTCGTCGTGGATGCTGCCATCCTCCTCGACTACATCAGATGTACCGAGGCCGTTCTCGGCGATATACAGGGGCAGCCCATAGCGGTCATACATCTGGTTAAGGGTAACCCTCAGACCAATGGGATCGAGCTGCCAACCCCACTCACTCGTCTCGAGATAAGGGTTCTTGTTTGCCATGACCAGATTACCCGCAGTCTTCTCCCATCCCTGATCGCAGGTGGATACCTGGGAAAAGTAGTACGAGAAGGCCAGGAAGTCGACCGTGTTGCGAGCGATGAGCTCTTCATCGCCCGGTTCCATTTGAATCTCGATATCGCACGCGTCGAAATAGCGATTCATATAAGCGGGATATTTTCCACGAGCCATCACATCCGTATAGAACCAGTTGGAATACTGGTCGTCGTGAATAGCCTGCATGTTATCTTCGGGACGGCAGGTGGCGGGATACGTACAGAATCGAGCGATCATGCCGCCAACGGGAGTATCGGGTGAAAGACGATGGACAATCTCGACGGCACGCGCATTGGCAACGAACTCGTGGTGCAGGCACTGGAAGATGGCTCGATCGAAGTTCTCCCCCTCTTCGTCTTTGACCAGACAGACCCCGTCCCAAGGCGAAAAACGCGCTGCATTGAACTCGTTAAAAGGCAGCCAGAAATCGACCAGATCGCCCAATTCCGTAACGATTGTCTCGACATAGCGGGCGAAGAAATCAATCGTCTTGCGATTCTTCCATCCCCCATATGTGGTGACAAGATTTACCGGGATGTCATAGTGGAGCATGGTGACGAAGGTCTTAATGCCGTGCTTTTTGCACTCACCCAGCATGCTTCGATACCACTCGATGCCTTCGCGGTTAGGCTCAAGGTCATCTCCGTTAGGATAGATTCGGCTCCAGCAAATAGAGGTGCGGAACAGCTTGAGACCCATCTCCGCAAAAAGCGCGATGTCCTCACGATAGTGATGATAGAAGTCGTTGCCACGCCTAAACGGGTAGAACTCAACACCATCATCTGCGAGAGCGTTCATTAGTTCGTCATGGCAGAAGGGGTTGTTTTGATGCTTGTCCTCAATCTGGTCATGAGTCCAGGTACCATCCAGCCATCGACAATCCTGCGTCGACTTTCCCTTTCCGCCCTCATTCCAAGCGCCATCGGCCTGCGAGCACGATATGGCTCCGCCCCATAAAAAGTCGGAGTCAAACCCATGTTTTAACTTACTCATTTGCCCTCCTTGATCGGATGCTCCAGCGGATAACCCAATACTAGGAAGAACAAGATGCATAAGATATCGCATAGAAAGCGTAGGTTTATAACATTTTTTTAGATATAATACCGTTTAAGGCATCGATTCTACCGTTCACCCCTGGAGCACCCCATGGATTCGAATCTCAAACAGCTGCTCTATACGCATACCGAGACCGAAGAGTGGCATCGCACGCATCCGGGAGAGCTCAGCCCGCGATATAACAGGGTGGAAACCACAACCATTAACGGCGAAGAAGTCTATCTGTTTGATTGGAAAGAAACTCTCGACGAAAACCCCGTGGGCCTTATCAAGGAGTCGCGCTTTACCGACATTCCTCCTCATATCAATCGGGATATGGAGCTCAACTACGTGTACGACGGCGTCTGCACGTTTATCGTCAACGGACGGCGACTACTCCTTAAAAAGGGTGACGTGCTCATTTGCAACACTGGCGTAGTCAGAAGCGTTCCGTACGTTAAGGGCGAGCACGATATCGTCATTTCAATCGTCTTCAAAAAAGAAATGTTCGATTCGTTGTTCCTGAGCCAGCTACCCGGCGCGTCACCATTAACGAATCTCCTATTTGATTTTGTGTCCAAAAACCGTGAGGCCCGCAAATATCTCATTCTCCCAGAGGAATACGCCCGACATGCGCGACGCCTCATCGAGATGCTCTTTATCGAATATCACTTTAAAGATGCCTACTCTAATGAACTCATGAGGCACCTCGCCGTCAGCCTATTCCTTGTTCTCATTCGAGGACTGTACCGACGCTCTGCAACTGATAACCAGGCAATCATGTCGGACGAGCGCATCGTGTCGATTCTGAATCATATTGAGCGAAGCTACGGCGACTGCACGCTCGAAAGCATTGCGAGCGATACGGGTTATAGCACCAGCTATCTCAGCAGCTTGATCAAGCAAAAAACCGGCAAAACGTTTTCGCAAATCAAGCTCAACCAGCAGCTCACAGAGGCGGCATATCTTCTCAACAACACCGAGCGCAGCGTGCAGTATGTAGCCCGAAAAGTCGGCATCTCCAACATGTCATTCTTTTACTCAAAATTCAAAGAAGCATTCGGCGAAACGCCAGGTGTATTCAGGGCGCATCGGTCTAGTTAAAGTCATTGATAATCAGGCCGATCAGCTTCGCGTGGCGCAGGAATGCACGACCGGAGCAGCGAGCGCATCGCCTCTACCAGCACAAAGCCGGCGATGGCAACCGTGACTGCCACGTCGAGCGGCGTGTTCACAAACCACAGCAACGTCATGAGATACGACCCGGCATTAAAGGCAAAGTGCAGTAGGATCGTGTAGCGGAGCTTTCCGGTCGTCACGAGCACCCAACCGAAGATGAGGCCGGCGGCACCCGCGTAGCAACCCTGTACCCAATTCATGTGCATAAAACCGAAGATTGCCGCCTGCAGTACAATCGCCGCTGCGATACCCCACGTGCTTGGGGCCGCCCAGGGCACCATGGCGCCGCCCTGCGCGCTCGCACGACGCCGGCGCTTCCAGAGCGGACGGCACTGCGGGTTAAATGCTCGGAGCGAAAACTCAAAAATGATACCGCGCACCAGCAGCTCCTCGCAAAACGGAGCGCCGATCACCGTGGTCAGGACGGCCAGATAGCTCGTTTCGCCCATGCCCGTCTCCTCGACAAGTTCGCTGTAATCGGCCGCCGCCTCGGGCAACAGCGACAGCACAGCGTCGGTCACGTAGCCAACGACCACCTGCAGGGCAAGGCCGATCACGATAACGCAGGCGATGCGCCTCCATGCTTTGCCTGCTCCCCCGCCAAGCGGGCGCTCGCCCTGCCAGCGCGCCATAAACGAGCGCGGCCACAGATAACGCCACCACAGCAGTGCCATCAAAAACGACGCCATCTGCGCGGCAGCCTGAAGCAATTGAATATCGAGGTCGTCAATCGAAAAGCCCATGAACACCGACGCGACACCAAGGGCGGAAAACAAAACGACGCTCAGGGCAATATCGGCAGCGACGACGCCAAAACAGGCAAGCGCCCAAATCATCGCATTGAGCATGCCAACCTCCTCCCGACGACTAGTCATTGGGGACGTTCTTCAACGACTAGCTGTTGGGGACACTCTTTACCAAAAGCCCCGCTCGGCGAGATGTCGAACGGGAAGGTGCCGCAGCGATTGAAGGCGGCGATAAACATGCGGATGGCGTTGGACGGCGTAGTGCCCACGAGCTGGGTTGCCGCCGCGAAGGCCGCCTTTTCCTCGAGCAAGACCTTCGCGACAACCGGGGTCATGTGTTCTGCCATGGCGCTTCCTTTTTGAAACGACGGTGGTGCGGATGGATGCGGGCCACGCGGCTGGGCGACGGGCTGTGAAGGCAACCCGATTGGCCCGCATCTGGAGTTTGTTCTACGGCGCTGGTATTACTTGGTATTCCTAAGTATTACCCCGCAGATAGAATACCATACCCGACCCCATGGGGACGGAGAAAAAACGGATCAATTTGTTGCTGAGTAAGTCTTTAGAGCGTGATGATGTCCGAGATATTGAGGGCCCGAGCGTCAGCGGAATCGTGCGTGGCAAGCAACAGCATACGACCGTCGAGCAAGTCGAGCACGACCTCGGTGCATGCGTCGCGCGCAGCGATGTCTAGACCGGTAAAGGGCTCGTCCAGAATCACTGCGCCGCCCGGACACAGCAGGGCTCGGGCAATCTCGACGCGACGGCGCTGCCCGCCCGAGAGCTCGGCCACGCGGGCATGCACATCGATCCCCGGTACCAGCAGGCGCAACAAGGCAGCGGCACTCGAGGCATTCACGCGTGCATCGGCGCACACCAGCACGTTATCCAAAGCAGAGGCGTCCTCGACCAGGCGCACGTCCTGAAACACCATGGAGCACGGTGCGCACTCCCCCGCCACCAGCGCAAGCAACGTCGACTTGCCCACGCCCGAAGCGCCCATCACACAGGTGCGTCCACCGGCGGGCACATGAAGCACCAGTCCGTCGAGCGCCGGCGACCAGGGCGCCCGGTCGCCCACGGCGAGCGCAAGCTCCGCAGCAGCCCCGCCGCCAGCAGAGCCGCACGCACGCCCGCGGCCACCGCGCTCATGCGCCCGCACGGCAGTACGCCACGCCACGGGCCCCGAAGCCCGCAGCAACCACACCAGCACGCGCTCGCATGCCCACGAAGCCATAACAACCAGCACGGTCCACGCCAGCAGGTCCGCCGTCTCGATCAAAAGCTTCGCCTGATAGATGCGTTCGCCCACGGTGCCCGTCGCCATGCCGATGAGCTCCGCCGCCACGCCGGCCTTCCAGCTCATGCCGATCACAGCGCGGGCGCACGAAAGCACAAACGGCAGGACTTCGCGCCAGGTGTGGGCACAAAACAGACGCCAACCCCGCACGCCATGCAGACGAAACATCTGCTCCAGCGGCTTATCCACTTGCGCCAAGCCCTCGACCAGCGAAAAATACACGCCCGGCAGTGCCATCAAAAAGACCGCCGCGACGCTCACACGCGCCGACCCCAACCAAATGAGCAGCAGGACCACCACGCAGGCAACCGGCGTCGCCTTAACAAACGAAAGCGCCGGCGCCACCAAGCGGGCAAACGTCGGCGACCGCACCGAGGCTCCCGCCATCACGCCGCCGCACGCCGCGGCAAGCGCCAGCCCACCCAAGATTCGCGCGCCTGAGTCCACCAGAATCGCCCACGTACCGGCATCGCATACTAGCCGCAGCAACGCCATCGCAACAGTGCCTGGCCCCGGCAAAATCAACGGCTGCGCCACCAGTGCTGCTGCAAAGACCCACACGGCAAGCCAAAAGGCGGCAACGGCACCTGCTGCCGTCACCGCCTTCATACGCTCTGTCATTTGTCGAGCAAACGCACGCACGGGCTACTCCATGTAATAGAAATCATCAGCCGGGAGCTTGCCGCCCACGGCGCTCGCGTCCGCATCGGCCAGCACCTGCAGGTACCCACCGAGCGCCGCCTTCATATCCTTCCCCGTCTGGCACACGAGCATGCACCCGGGAATCGCCTTTTCAGCAATCGCGGCGTTATCGACGATACCCGCATCGACCACGGCCTGTGCCCAATCTGCCGGCGCCGCATTGACAGCCTTCACGCTCGCCTCATGGCAGCGCAAGAATTCCGCCACGGCCTCGGGATGCTCCTCGGCAAAGGCACGGCGCACCACGGTCACGCCCGTCAGCAGGCGCGAACCCGTGTCACCCGCTAGCTCATCCCACACATCGGTCAGGCTCACCGGCGCCGACAGCTTGCCTTCGCTCTTGGCGATGGCAGCGGTCTTGAACGGCTCCGGCAGCACGCCCACGGCGGACGGGTCGACAAGCAACGCCGACAGCACCTCGGTGGGCTCGCTCTTAAACTCAAGCGTCACCTGGCCGGTCAGGCCCGCGCGCTCCAGCAAGTAGTTCATGACGTACTCCGGCGTGGTGCCCTTGCCCGTCATATAGACAGTATGGCCCGCCAGATCGCCAAACGAGGCCACACTCGCGTCGCCCGTCACAACGTTCAGCACGCCCAGCGTGTTGATATCGATGACCTGCACCGCACCCTCGGTCTTGTTGTAGAGCACGCTCGCCACGTTGGCGGGCACCAGGGCGATATCGATATCGCCCTGAATGACCTTGGGCACAATCTCGTCGGCGGCAGTGTTGATCGCAAAGTCGAACTCATTGTCCGTCTCGCCATCGGCAGCCTGGTCCATAAACTGCACCAGGCCAATCGAGGTCGGCCCCTTGAGCGAGGCGACGTGCACCTCGACCGGCTCTGCGACAGCACCGGCGCCGTCCGTGGCAGCCGAGCCCGCGGCGGACCCCGCCCCCGCAGCTCCGCCGCCACAGCCAGCCAGTGCGAGCGACAACGCGCCTGCGGCAAGCGCCGAGGCAAATCCTCGGCGCGTCATCTCAGCATCAAACGCACGCATCGTTAGCACGCCCCCTCGTGGGGCATCGACCAGGCATGATGGTCGGTATGCAGTAGCTCCTCGGCCAGCGGCGAGAGCGGCGCGCCCAAGAACTCGCGATAGCAAGCCTGGACATCGGGATTCTCGTGCGAGAAGCGAATCTCGGCGTTCGCATCCAGGCCCCAGAGTACCTGACCACGCTCGGCCGCCAGCTCGCAGCCGTCATGGATGGGCTGACCGCCGCCACCGACGCAGCCGCCCGGGCACGCCATGACCTCGACGAAGTCATAGCTCACACGGCCGTCGCGAATCGCGTCGAGCAGACGGGCGGCGTTGCCCAGCCCGTGCGCCACGGCGACGCGCACCTTGGTACCGTCGATATCGGCCACGGCCTCCTTCCAGCCCTCGAGTCCGCGCACGTCAGTGAAGAAGTCGGCATCCGGGTTCTTGCCCGTCACCAGGTAATATGCCGAGCGCACGGCGGCCTCCATCACGCCGCCCGTGGCGCCAAAGATCACACCCGCGCCCGTGCCAAAGCCCAACGGCGTATCGAGCGGCTCCTCGACCAGCGTGTCAACGCTCACGTGGCTCGCGCGGATCATACGCACCATCTCGCGCACCGTCAGCGCAACGTCCACGTCGGGCGCGCCGCCTTCGCCCATCATGCTCGGCAGCGCACACTCGGCCTTCTTGGCCGTACACGGCATCACGGACACCACAAACAGGCGCTCGGGCTCCACGCCCAGCACCTTGGCGTAGTATGTCTTGGCGATGGCGCCGAACATCTGCTGCGGCGACTTGGACGTGGACAGACTGTCGACAAACTCCGGATAGCGCGCCTTCACAAAGCGCACCCAACCCGGGCAGCAGCTCGTAAACATGGGCCAGCCGCGGCTGTCGCCTTCGCCCTTAGCGGCGGCGCCTAGGCGCTCGAGCAGCTCGGAACCCTCCTCCATAATGGTGAGGTCGGCCGAGAAATCGGTGTCGAACACGTACTCAAAGCCAACGCGGCGCAGTGCGCAGGCCAGACGCTCGACGGTTGCCTCCTCGCGAGATATGCCGAGCTCCTCGCCCCAGGCGCTGCGCACGGCAGGCGCGATCTGCACCAGCACGATCTTGTCGGGATTAGCAAGCGCGTCAAACACGGTCTCGGTATCGTCGCGCTCGCGCAGCGCGCCCGTCGGGCAATGCGTGATGCACTGGCCGCACGCGACGCAATCGGTCTTGCCGATCGGTGCGCGCCCGCGGGTACCCACAGCGGTATGCGTGGCGCGGTTGGTCAGGTCCCAAATCCCTAGGCCCTGCACGCTCTCGCACACCTTGATGCAGCGCATGCATTTAATGCACTTGTCGTTTTCGCGGATGATGGGGAAATCGAAATCCCAACCCTCGCCCGCCAAATGCCTTTGATACGGCAGATAGAAAATGCCCAGGTCGTTGGCGATGGTCTGCAGGTTGCAGTTGCCGCTGCGCACGCAGCTCGTGCACTGCGAATCGTGCTGGGACAGCAGCAGCTGCACGTTGGTGCGACGGGCCTCGCGGGCCTTGGGGCTGTTGGTGTGGACCACCATGCCGTCGAGCACGTAGTTGTTGCAGGCGGCAACCAGCTGGTCGCAGCCCGCAACCTCGACCACGCACACGCGGCAGCCACCGATCTCGTTCAAATCGCGCAGATAGCACAGGGTGGGAATCTGGATGCCGACGGACTTGGCCGCATCCAGGATCGTGGTATGCTCGGGAACCACGACCTCGCAATTATCGATAGTGAGCTTGACCATGTTGTGCGCTCCGTTTTCGCTGTTGTCGCCGACGGTGGTTTTGTTGAGCTCTACCATTCCAGGTTCCTCCCTCCGCGGAACGCGCCAAAGCCAAAGTGGTCGCAGCGCAGGCAGCGGCTCGCCTCCTGGCGCGCCTCCTGCTCGGTGAGACCCTGCTCGACCAGATTCCAATCGTGAATGCGCTCGCCGGCCTCGCGCTCGCCCAGCTCGCAGCGGCCGCACTCGTGCTTGCCCTTAAACTGCACGGTCGGCAGCTCCACGTCGAGCTTGATCTTGTGGTCAAAGCCCAGGTAGCGGTCGATGTTTGCCGAAGCCACGCGGCCGGCGTTGATGGCACGGATGACGGTGGCGGGACCGGTCTGACAGTCGCCGCCGCTAAAGAGGCCATCGAAGTTGGGCACGGCGCCGTCCGAATCGGTAACGACGCGACCCCACTTACAGGCGATGCCCATGTCCTCAAACGGCTTGGAATCGATGTCCTGGCCAATGGCCACAAACACGCGCTCGCAGGGAATGACGCGCTCGGGCGTGGCTGCGGCACGCGGGGCCGGACGCCCACGGCGAGGCTCGCCGATAATCTGCGGTTGCACGCGCAGGCCGCTCACGCGACCATCTTCGCCCGTCTCGATGGCGAGCGGCGCCGTGAGCTCCAGAACCTCGCAACCCTCGGCCTGGGCGCCGGCGATTTCGGCGTCCTGAGCCGTCATATCGCAGATGCGACGGCGGTAGACGATGCTTACCTTTTCGGCGCCGCAGCGCACGGCGGAGCGCGCCACGTCCATGGCCACGTTGCCGCCGCCGATGACGCACACGCGCTGGCCGCTCAGGTCGGGCAGTTCGTCGTCACCGATGGCGCGCAGCATCTTGACGGCCGATTCCACGCCGGGCGCCTCTTCGCCCGGAAGGCCGAGCTTCTTATCGCTGTGGGCACCGATGGCCAGGTAGACGGCATCGGACTCGTCGCGCAGGCGGGCAAGCTCCTCGCCGTTGACGGAGTGATCGAGCTCAACGTCGATGCCGGCGCTCAAGATCCAGTCGGTCTCGGCCTGCAGGCGCTCGCGCGGCAGACGATAGCTGGGGATGCCGTAGCGCAGCATGCCGCCCAAGTGGTGGCGCTGCTCAAAAATGGTCACCTTGTGGCCCATCACGGCCAGGTAGTAGGCACAGGAAAGGCCGGCCGGGCCGCCGCCGATCACGGCGATGCGCTTGCCGGTGTTGTCCACTACATGCGGCTTGTGGTCGTTGAGGTCACTGTGCTCAACGGCAAAACGCTTGAGGGCGAGAATGTTCATGGGATTATCGACCATGCCACGGCGGCAGTGCATCTCGCAGGGATGCTCGCACACCAAGCCGCAGACGAGCGGCAGTGGGTTGTTCTTGCGGATGACCTTGACGGCATCGGCATAGCGGCCGGCCTCGACGAGCGAAATGTAACCGGGAATGTCGACGTGCGCCGGGCAGCCCGAGACACACGGGACGCGGGCCTCACGATCAAAGCCGCAGGAGTGCTCGCGAATGTGATGCTCAAAATCGTCGCGGAAGCCGCGAATGGCCGTGAGCGCCATGGCGCCGGCCTCGTAGCCGATGGCGCAATCGCTCGAAAGGTAGATGGTGCGGGCCGTGCGCTCAATCAGGCTGAGTGTGGACTCATCGGCGCGCCCTTCGAGCACATCGGCGAGCAGGTCGCTCAGCGCGCTTAGGCCCACGCGGCAGGGCGTGCACTTGCCGCAGCTCTGGGTGGAGCACAGGTTGACGAGCGCTGCCGTAAACTCCACGGGACACGGGGCGAGCGAGCTCACCGCCAGACGACGTCCGAGCGCATCGTGCAGGTCGTCCATGACGGCCTGAGCGTGGCTGCGTTCCATTACATGCAGTCGAGCCATAAGATCCCCTCTCACATGGCAGCCCGGAGGCGAGGCCGGGCGAAGTTGCTACACGCACAACACTGACCTAAAAAGTTGTTAGGTCTTCACGCAGTTCGGCAGGCGGCATGAAATGTCACCCTCAGCGGTGAAATAGAACATTACCGCAGATAAATGCCATATTTGATAAAACGCGTTACCAAACGACAATGCCCCGCCCACGCAATCACGTGGACGGGGCATTGCTCTAGGTATGCGGTCAGCGACCCTGTTGCTTTTACTTAAGCTCGGGCCAGTAACCCTTGTTGGCCTCGATCATGTCGTCGAGAACCTCCTTGGCGACCTTCATCGACGGCACGGTCTTGTTGAGCGTAAAGGCCTTGAACGCCTTCTCGTACGAACCCTCGATCGTAGCCTCGACCACGAGCTTCTCGGAGTTCAGCTGCTGCATCATGAGACCCTGCTGGAACAGAGGAATGTTGTCGCGGCTGATGACCTCGGGGCCGTTCTTGCCAATGTAGGCAGGCAGCTCGACCATAGCGTCGTAGGGCATGTTGGGGATAGCGCCCTTGTTCTCGCAAATGACCAGGAAGCGCTGCTTGGTATCGTTCTTCAGAGCGATAGCCAGGTCGGCAATCCAGTCGCCGTGGCTGCCCGCATAGAACGTGCTCTCGTCGATCTCGCCGGTCTTCTCGTAGTGGTCGATGCCGTCGAAGAGGTTCTTCTCGCGCGTCTCCTCAACCTCGTTAGCACGGGTGCGCTCGGGGTTGGAATGCTCGACGAACTCCTTCTGCTGCAGGTAGTAGTTCAGATACGTGTTGGGCAGGTACTCCGGGAAGCACTCCAGGATCTCGTACTCGCCCTTCCAGACGTAGTACCAGCTGCCCTTGGTGTGGCGGTTCTGCTCGGGGTGCTCGTCGGTGGCCTCCTCGGGCTTCTTTGCCATGAGCGAGCCCATGCCCTTGAGGTAGGAATCGGGCAGCAGGATCTCATGCTCCTTGATGTACTCGCGCAGCTGCGGGAGCACCTCCTCGCCCTTGTGGCGAATCGAGGTGAACCAACCAAAGTGGTTGAGGCCAAAGTAATCGTACTCGACATCCTTCTTGTCGATATCGAGCGCGGCGCAAACCACGTCGATGATTGCGATCGGCATGTCGCAGATGTTGATGATGCGAGCGTTGGGACGCAGCACGCGGCAGCCCTCGGAGACGATGGCGGCAGGGTTGGAGTAGTTGAGAATCCAGTAGTCCTTCTTGGCGTACTTCTCAACGTCATCGATCAGCTCGACCATGGGGAAGATGGTGCGCATGCCGTAGGCAAGGCCGCCGCAACCGCAAGTCTCCTGACCCACGCAGCCGTGACGCAGCGGAATCTTCTCGTCCTGCTCGCGCATGGCGTAGCCGCCCACGCGCATCTGGGCAAACACGAAGCTGGCGTCGGTAAAAGCCGTCTTTTTGTCGGTGGTCACCGTGAGCTTGATGTCCAGGCCGAGGTCCTCGTGCAAAATCCAGTCCACGAGCACGCCGATCTTGCGCTGGCGCTCCTCGTTGATGTCGTACAGACGAATCTCGTCAACGTCGAGCTCGTCCTTGCGCAGGGCGATGGACTTGACGATGCCGGGGGTAAAGGTGGATCCGCCACCACACAGAGTAATGATCATTGTTTACTGCTCCTTCTCAATTGCGTTTTCGACCTTGTCGCGCATCTCGGCGACCTTCATGCCAAAGATGATCTGGATATTGTTGCCGTTGCGGTTGATGCCGCTGTTGGGCACGTGGTTGATGAGGTCCTCATTGATGAGGTCCGGGTTCTTAACGTTCACGCGGAGACGCGTAAAGCAGTTCTCGAGCTCCTCGATGTTGTCCTTGCCGCCAAGACCTGCGACCAGGTCGGCAATACCTGCATCGACGCCCTCTGCGGGAGCCGCGGCAACAGCGCCCTGCTTCACCGCGACAGACGCGGCGGCCTCGCCCTCGGCAACGGACTCGGCGAGCTCGGACTCCTCCTCGCGACCAGGCGTGTGGAGGTTGAGCTTCTTGATGAGGAAGGTGAAGAGGAAGAAGTACAGCGCGGCGTTGACGACTCCGAGCACCAGCATAACCGGCCAGTTGGTCTTATCGACACCAAGAACCAGGTTGGAGACCACGATGTTGATGATGCCGCCTGCAGTCGAAACGGGCACAGAGAGGACCTTGAGCAGGACCAGGAAGATGCCGGAAAGAACCGAGTGAACGACAAAGAGCACGGGAGCGGCAAAGACAAAGAGGAAGTCCATGGGCTCGGTCACGCAGGAGAGCACAGCGGTGATGATCAGCGGGATGATAACGGCTTTGGTCTTATCCTTGTTCCCCTTGTAAGCGGTGACGATAAAGGCGAGACCGATACCGATGTAGGGCCACAGGTTGTTGAAGGTGTAGCTGTTGAAATAGGTGCTATCGGAGAAGGGCTGGCCCGTCATTGCCATCTCGGCAACACGGATGGGATAGGCGCCGGCGATAACCTGATCGCCCAGCGTAAGGGTGCCACCCACATCGGAGAACTGGAACGGGGTGTAGATGAGGTGGTGCAGACCGGTGGGAACAAGCAGCTTGTTGAGCATGCCGTAGATAAACAGACCGATGTTGCCCGACTCCTTAATGATGCCGGCAACGGAGGAGATGGCACCCTGAACCGGAGGCCAAACGATGCAGAAGCCAGCGCCCATGATCCAGGAAATGATGATCATGATCAGGAACGGAAAGCGAACGCCCGAGAACATCGAAAGGGCAATGGGGAACTGTTTGTTCGATTACTTGTTGAACACGGCACCGGTGATGCAACCAAGGATGATGCCGCCAAACACGCCGGTATCGAGCACCTGGATGCCCATAACGGTGCTCTGGCCGGTTCCGGTAAGACCGAGCATGCCGCTCGCATCGGCAAGAGAGCCGGTGGCGTTGAGCACGATGTTGTTAGCCTGCAGGAACAGGAAGAACGACATCAGGGCGATCAGCGAAGCATGGCCCTTGTTCTTCTTTGCCATGGCGCCGGCGATGCCAACGCAGAACAGAATCGAGAGGTTGTTGATGATAAACATCAGCGACTGATAGACAACGGCGCCCACAAGCTGGAACGGACCGGAGCCCAGTACGGGGACCAAAGCGCAGATGGTCTTGTTGGTCAGAATGATGCCCACGATGAGCAGGATGCCGGCAACCGAGAGATACATCATCGGCTGGACGATCGACTTCGCGAACACCTCCAACGGCGCTTTGAAATTGAACTTCTTTTTTGCGGTCATAGCGGTACTCCCTTTCCTTTTCCGCAAATTAAGACAGATGTGCCCTGGACAAGACCGTGAGCCTTGCCTTATATCAATCGATGTGTGGGCACGTTATGCCTAGAGACCAGGTTCTCCAAGCAGGTTAACAATGTGATATGCGAGATAACTCTTCTCGGCATCGGTAACGACAACGTTATAGGTAGACGACAAGTGGGCGGCTATGGCGTCCGCGCACGAGAATGCACACGGATACGCCGTTTCATCGATTCGGAACAGCGCGTCGCCATTGATTTGCCCGGCCGTAGGATCGAGCGCTCGCTGTGCGAAAAACTGCAGGTGGCGAACGAAACGTTCGTAAGGCAGCGAGGTGTCATCGAGGGTCGTAGCATAGCGCTTGGAAACAATCGCGAGCACGTCGCGAACAAGCTGGACCGAAACAATCAGGCGGTCAGAGCGCTGCGGCATGGTGGCGTTGACGATATGCAAGGTAATGAAACCCTGCTCTTCTTCGCTCATCTGGATGCCCATATACTCCTTGATAATCTGCAGCGCACGGCCCGCAAGCGCATACTCTTTGCGATAGAACTGCTGGATCTCGAGCAGCAACGGATTCTCACAGGGGACGCCCTTGCGCTCGCGCTCCAAAGCAAGGCTGATATGGTCTGCGAGAGCAATGAGAATCTTATCGTTGATGTCGGCATTGAGCTCTCGACGAAGCATCTGAACGATTTCCTCGGAAATCACGAGGTTGACGGTGGGGATGGACTCCAAAAGATGAGCCAAGCGGTCAATCGTACGCGAATCCTGAGAAGTTCCCTCCTGCAACGCGTAGGTCTTTTCGACCGACGTCTCATCGATGGTATCGCCGGCATGACGGCCAAAGCAGAGGCCTCGACCGATGACGATGAGCTCGGAGCCATCGTCCGAAGTGACCATTGCGACGTTGTTGTTAAAAACTCGCTTGATAACCACGGTACCCACCACAAGAATTTACTCGGAAAGCCAGACGACAGGCTCTTTAACAGCAACAGGGCCGGAAGCATGCTCACGAAGAGTCGAGTTCTCCGAACGCTCGCACACGATAACGAAGACCGTGGGATCAAAGCCGGCAGCGCGAACCACGTCGAAATCGACCTCGACGAGGGGCTGGCCCGCGTCGACATGGTCACCCTGGGCAACAAGCGCATGGAAGCCCTTGCCCTCAAGTTTAACAGTGTCGATTCCGATATGCAGCATCACCTGAGCAGAGCTGTCGTCGGACATGATGCCCAGCGCGTGCTCAGTCGGAAACAGCGCCGCGACGGTGCCGGAAACAGGAGCGCACACCGTTCCCTCTTGGGGAACCACGGCAACGCCATCGCCCACTGCACGGCTGCTAAAAGCGGGGTCATTGGTTTTTTCTAGATTAACAAGCTCGCCGGAAACAGGGGCGAGGATTTCGAACTCGGAAGTCGCAGTCGCCTGCTTGTCCGAGCCACCCATAAGGCGAGAAAAGAAACCCATGGTAACATGTCCCTTCATAAATATAGACCAACCAAAATCAATCTAATGCGCCCATTGAGACACACCCGTTCAAAGACTTTGGTTAGGCCCACGTCCGAGGGACTCGGTAACCTTCCGCATTTCTTTTTACGGGAGGTTTTGTAGACAAGCCCAAAGCCGGAACAATCATTATGACCGGTGAACGGTATTTTTTCATCGATAAACGGTATTTAGGCGGCACTTAGGGACGTTCCTTTTCTGCCGGCACTCGGGGACACTCCTCGCTCTGGTGCATTGTGGACAGGTTTGTTTGCACCAGGTTGGTGCAGATTAACCTGGCCCCATTGCACCAATTTCGTATGCGCTAGATAAAGAGCTCGCATTCCTTCCGCACGGCGCAGACCTTGCTCAGCATCTGGGAAACAGCGGATAACTTGTTGGGATCAAGCTTGCGAGCGCCTCGCGGACATACGGCGATGCAGCGCATGCAGGAGGTGCACGCCTCGCCAGCTGTTCGCTTGGGGTCGCCCTTTTCGATAGCACAAACGGGGCACGCCGCGGCGCATGCACCGCAGGAGACGCAATCCTCTGTTGCCTCGGGTACCATGCGGCGACCTCCAGCTTGTTTATAAGGACGATTGCCAGGAATAGAGGGCTCAGATGCATCCTCAGCCAACAACTTTTGCTGAATTTGCTGCGCAAACTCTGCGAGCTGCGCCGCATCCTGCGCATCCGGTCGCCCAGCAGCAAACTGTCGTGCAATGGAATGTTCTGCAATGGCTGCAACTGCCGCGATCACCCGGAATCCCGCATGCTTCGCAACGTCCTCCAGCTCTACGAGCGTGTCCTCAAACGCGCGGTTTCCGTATACGCAAACCAAAACAGCCCGAGCCCCGTTGCCGCGCACCATGCCCAACCGGTCAGCCACCACAGTCGGGATTCTACCGGCATACGCCGGCACAGAGATTACGGCCACGTCGTCCTCAGTCATCGAGACAGCGCTGAAATCTAGCCCGCTATCGGTCAGATCGACGGTAACGGTATTCTTGCCCAGTGCCCCGGCCACAAGGCCAGACACCTTCCGCGTTCCACCCGTCGGACTAAACACAATTTCGAATACGCTCATCGAGACACCCTCCCCCTACGCCTGGCAACGCGTCAAGCCGCTTTCACATCCAGCCAGAGTATACGGCACGTGGGGTCCCCGTTTTAATGCACCAAGCACCCCAATGCTCCCACCCTACGCTGCCTGCCTCTTCGTTTTGTATAAATTACGGTACAGAGTGTATATATTTACGGGATACCGCTGTGTTCTCCTGAGGTACCCCATCCTGGCCCGTGCAAAAAACGGAGTATTCTGCAACGTAACCACGCCAGCACCGCCGCGGGTGAGCAAAACTGTAGGGCGCCGTACCATTCTAAGTCCCGACATGGCGAGAATGACGCGCCCCTGCTCCGGAAAACGGCGAAATCTGACTCAGAACGCTCGCCAGGGATATCCGAAGGCCACCGTTGGCGACGTCGAATCATATGCAGACAACTCGAACTGCAGAATACTCCAAAAAATGCACTGCGCACTCCATGGGACCCATTGCCGCATGGTAGGAAACAGGCCCACGGCATCCTCTAGATGCATTCCCGAGGAAATCACATTTGAACTAGCGATCGAATACGACAAACAAAAAGGGCCCCGAGCGTAGTTACTCGGGACCCTTGGTTCACCTCGCTCTAGCGGGCGATGCGTATGTTACTTGCGCTTGCCGCCGCCATCACCGGGGCGACGGGAGCTGCCGCCGCGCTTGCCGCCACGGCTGTTGCCATAGCTGCCACGGTTATCGCGACCGCCGGCGCGGCCGCCACGGGAGCCGGCCTGGTTGCCGCCACGCCCGCCACGATAGCCGCCACGACGCTCCTCGCGGGTATCGTCGTAGTTGCGCCAGTCATCGCGACGATCGCGGCTGGCACGCGGGTCACGACGATCGCGCGACTCGTTAGAACGACCAGCGCCGCCACGGCCGCCATTGCCGCGAGCACCCTCGCGACGCTCGCCGCCGCGGCTACCGCGCTCTTCAAAGCGCTTGCCGCCACGGGACTCACCGCCGCGACGCTCATCACGGCCACCGCGCTCGTCATCACGACCGGAATGACGGCGGTCGCCCGAACCGCGCTTGCCACCGCGCGAACCGCGGCCCTCGTCCTCGCGCTCGACACGACGACGGCCACCGCGATCCTCATCCTCGCGGCGGCGGCGATGCGCCTCGCCCTGGAACTGCTTGGCACGACGCTCGGCACGGTTGCCACGCGGGGCCTGCTTGACGGCGTCAGCACCGCCGCGCTCCTCGGCAGCCACCTCGCGGGCCACGCTCTCCACAGCCTCGTCCACGCGAGCCTGAACCCCCTCGCGCACGCGGGTCTTGCCGCCGCGCTTGGGACGGCTCGGACGCTCGCCATCGCCACGGCGCTCGTCGCGACCGCGGTTGGAACGACCAGCCACATCGCCGTAATCGTCGCCGTTGCGCTTGCCGTCGCGACGTGCCTGCTCAAGCTTCTTCTTGCTCTTGGACTTGCCGCGCTTGGTCTTCTTCTTCACCTTAAAGGCCGCAGGGTCACGCTCGGGATCAACCGCGGGCGGGTTGGGACCCACATGCAGGTCGCCGGCCTCGTAGATGTCGGCCGTCTTGTCCATGAGCTTCTCAATCTCGTAGAACTCATCGACATCCTGCTCGGTCACAAACGTGATAGCCCAGCCCAGCTCGCCGGCGCGGCCCGTACGGCCAATACGGTGGATGTAGTCGGTCGGCTCGGCCGGCACGTCAAAGTTCACGACGTAGCGCACGTCGCTAATATCGATGCCGCGAGCGAGAACATCGGTTGCCACCAGCACGTCGACGGTACCGTCGCGGAAGGCCGAGAGTGCGCGCTCGCGCTGGGCCTGGCTGCGGTTGCCATGAATCGCAGCGGCCTTGATGCCCTTGCGCTCCAGACGACGGCAGCAGCTGTCGGCGCGGTGCTTGGTGCGCATAAAGACGATAGTGCGCTCCGGACCTGTCTCTTATACACATCTCCGAGCCCACGAGACTCCTGAGCATCTC